>JBGPTH010000017.1:0-70349 GCA_041490525.1 Nitrospiria bacterium | reverse complement strand
GTTTCTTGGCGCCTTCGAATGCCCGATCCTCTCGATGCGGTATGAAAGTGCTGAGCTGGCCAAGATCTCGATCAACTGTTGCCTTGTGGCGTCCGTGACGGTCGCGAACACCCTGGCTGAGCTCAGCGAGCGGATCGGCGCCGATTGGTCGGAGATTGTGCCGGCGCTGAAGCTCGATAAACGCATCGGGCTTCATGCGTATCTTGCGCCGGGCCTCGGCATTGCCGGGGGCAATCTGGAGCGTGACTTAACGACCGTGTTACGGTTGGCCGAAGCTACGGGCAGCGAAGCTGGGCTCATTGAATCCTTCATGCGGAACAGCCGCTATCGCCGAGACTGGGTGCTTCGCACGCTGCACAGGGAAGTGCTGGCGACGAATCCCAAGACCGTCATCGGCGTGCTCGGCTTGGCGTACAAGGAGAACACCCATTCGACCAAGAACTCACCGTCGCTGGACTTGATCGCACAACTTCAGCCGTGGCGCCTGCGGGTCCACGATCCGGTCGTGCCGGCCTCGGCCGCTGCGCACCCCAATGTGACGGGCTGCCTCTCCGCGCACGATGCGGCCCAGGGCGTGGACGTACTGGTGGTCATGACGCCGTGGCCTGAGTTCAAAGCCCTGAAAACGGCTGACCTCGCAAAAGTGATGGCGGGAAAGACTGTGATCGATCCCTATCGGGTGCTTGCCGGCTATGCATGTGTCGCAGCCGGGCTGGACTATTTCACACTCGGCGTACCGCCGCAGCGGGCAGCAGACAGGGCAGTCCATGCTTGACCACCTGAACGTCAAGCCCGCCAAGCCGACTCGTGTCGTCATCATCGGCGCTGGTGGGTTTGTCGGAAGCACGATCAGGAAGCAGCTTGAGGCTGATGGTGCGACAACGCTCCCGCTTACCCGCAAGGAGCTGGATCTATTGGCGGACGGTGCATCGGAAAAGTTGAAGGTTTTACTGAAGACAACCGACAGTGTCGTGATGGTCTCGGCTGTCGCCCCGGCGAAGACGGTCCCGATGCTGATGCAGGATTTGAAAATGGCCGAGGCGGTATGCGCGGCGCTTGCCGATGTCGAGGTTGCGCACCTGGTTTATATCAGTTCTGACGCAGTCTATGTCGATGGTGCCAACCCGGTGACAGAGCGATCCGCCTGCGCGCCATCGACGATCCACGGCATGATGCATGCGGTGCGCGAGTTGATGCTGAAAAACTCCACCAAGGCGCCGGTTGCCATGCTGCGGCCCACATTGATCTATGGGGCCGCCGATCCGCATAACGGATACGGTCCAAACCGCTTCCGCCGTCAGGCCGCCAAGGGCGAGCCGATCGCGGTCTTCGGCGAGGGTGAAGAGCGGCGCGACCACGTGTTTGTGGACGATGTGGCGAAAATCACCGCAGTGGTCCTGGCGCATCGCAGCGCCGGCGCGCTCAACGTGGCTACCGGGGTTTCGACCTCGTTCAACGAGATCGCGCAGATCATCGCGAGACAATACGGGGGGAAAGTGGTGAGCCTGCCACGCCATGGGCCGCGTCCGCATCTCCGGCACCGGTTCTTCGACATCACGGATTGCCTGAAGGCCTTTCCGGCGTTCCACTACGCGCCGCTCGCCGAGGGGCTTGAACGGGTTCGTACCGCATCTATTCCTGGCAGATTTAACGGAGTTGCGTGACATGACCGAAGTAGACCTGCTTGCTAGGCTGCCAAAGACCAAACGCAACATCCAGAAGCGAAAAGAAGCAAAAGACCCGGTCGTGATTGCTATCGCCAAGCAGTTCGGCGAGATGTACTTCGACGGGCCGCGTGAATATGGTTACGGTGGCTACCGGTATGACGGGCGCTGGATTCCTGTCGCCGAGGACATGGCCAAACACTTCAATCTCAAGGCCGGCGACCGGGTTCTCGACGTCGGTTGCGCCAAAGGATTTCTCGTCAAGGACTTGATGAAGGTCTGCCCAGGACTGGAAGTTTTCGGACTGGATGTCTCGCTCTATGCCCTCATGCACTGCGAACCGGAAGTCATCGGCCGCCTGTACCTCGGCACCGCCGAAAAGCTGCCCTTCCCGGACAGAAGTTTCCAGTGCGTGGTGAGCCTGAACACGGTGCACAATTTCCCGCGGCTGCGGGCGGTCAAAGTGATGCAGGAGATCCAGCGCGTCTCGGATGGCAGGGCCTTCGTGCAGGTAGACAGCTACCACACGCCCGAGCAAAAGGATATCTTCGAAAGCTGGGTGCTGACTGCGGAGTTCCACGACTACCCGGACGGCTGGATCAAGCTGTTCCACGAGGCCGGCTACACCGGCGACTGGTACTGGACAATCATCGAATAGTTGTCTTACAGTACCCCCGATTAATATTGGAGAACACTCGATGAAACGGTATGCAGTACTCGGCGGCGGTGGCTCGTTCGGTATTCACACATCAAAGTATCTCCTCGAACAGACGGATGCCGAACGGGTGATCGGTGTTGGGCGTAACCCGGCACGCCCGGAGCCATTCACGCTGAACGTAGGAAAGGGCGACAAGCGGTATTCCTATCACGCATACCACGTCACGCATGAATTGGATCTTTTGCTGGAACTGCTCGACAGGGAGAAGCCGCAGGTCATCATTAACTACGCGGCGCAGGGGGAGGGGGCGGTGTCGTGGAAGCACTCCTGGCGCTTCTTCGAGACCAACTCCATGGCGCTGGCCCGACTGGCTGAAGAACTCATGAAGCGGCCGTACCTCGAGCGCTTCATCCAGATCGGCACGTCTGAAATGTATGGCTCGGTGGAGCACGCCACCAAGGAAGACGAGCCGATTAAGCCGACGAGTCCCTACGCGGCATCCAAAGTAGCTTTCGACATGTACCTCCTGTCGGTGCACAAGTTTCTCAAATTTCCGATGAACATCATCCGGCCCTCGAACGCCTACTGCCCGGGCCAGTTGCTGCACCGGGTGATTCCCAAAGCGGTGATCTGTGGTCTGATGGGGAAAAAACTGCCCCTGCAGGGTGGCGGCCGTGCTGAGAAGTCCTACATCCATGCCCGGGACCTGGCCTGCGCTATCCACATGGTGTCGGAGAAGGCATCGCTCGGGACCATTTACAACGTAGGCCCGCCCAAGCCGACTTCGATCCGCGCGGTGATCGAGACCGTTGCCAAAGTCATGGAAATTCCGTTTGAGCGGCTGTGCCAAGTCACTGAAGACCGGCTGGGGCAGGATTCCCGTTACTGGCTGGATTCCTCGGCGATCAAGCGCGACCTCGGGTGGGAGCCAAAAATCAGCCTCGAAGATGGCATCAAGGAAATGGTCGAGTGGGGGAAGAAGTATCTCGATCAACTGCGAGACTGGCCGATGGATTATACGCTTCGTGCCTAAAAACACTTGGAATCCGACGTGACCGCAGGAACCGGACACAATCGATTTGACGTCGTCGCCGCGCGCAGGCGCTGCCTGTTTTACAGACGGCGGATTCTCGATATCTCCCAGCAAGTAACCGCGCTGCATGTGGCCCCGGCGTTCTCCTGCCTGGAAATGGTGGATCTCATCTATCATGGCCTGATGCGGCCCGATCTGATGCACTCAAATCCTAAGCGATTTCTTGACGGGTTTCTCATGTCCAAGGGGCATGGCTGTTTGTCACAGTATGTGATCCTCGAAGATCTGGGCATTCTCACCAAGACCGACCTGGATCGTTACTGCACACCGGCCGGCCGGCTTGGCGCGCATCCGGATTACGGAGTGCCGGGCATCGAAGCCTCGACCGGCTCCCTCGGTCATGGCATGGGGATCGCGACAGGCATGGCATACGCGGAAAAGATTAAAGGGACCGATCGCCTCACACATCTGATGCTCTCAGATGGTGAACTGCAAGAAGGCTCCACATGGGAGGCGATGATGATGGCGGCTAATCTCGAGATCGGGAACTTGATTGCCTTTGTCGACCTGAACGATTTCGGGGGTTTGACGCGGATGAGCGAAAGCCATCCCGCCTTTTATCCGGTTCTCGACAAGATCCGCGCGTTCGGGTGGGAAGCGGTCGAGGTCAACGGACATGATGCTTCAGCGCTGTTGGACGCGGTGAAAAGCCGGAGTGGAAAACACCCGTTCATGGTCGTCGGTAAAACCGTCAAAGGCAAAGGCGTGTCGTATATGGAACATGTCAACATCTGGCACTACCGTTCTCCTAATAAGGAAGAATACGCCAAAGCGATAGCGGAACTGAAGGAAATCTCCTCATGAGAAACACCTTCGCAGACACCTTTTACGAAGCCGGCAAGCTCGACAAGCGGCTCGTCGTGGTAGTGGCGGACATCTCTCCCGCCGGCTCAATGCAAAAGTTTCGGGAGGATTTTCCCGATCGCTTCATCAATACCGGCGTAGCGGAGCAGGTCATGATCGGAATGTGTGCCGGCATGTCAATGCAAGGGCTGCGGCCATTCGCATACACCATAGCGACTTTTGCGCTCTATCGTCCCTTCGAGTTCATTCGAGATGATCTCTGTTACCAGAACCTGCCGGTTACCGTAGTCGGCATAGGTGGTGGTGTCACATACTCAAATCTCGGCAGCACACACCACGCACAGGAGGATGTAGCCGTAGCCTGCGCCGTTCCCAACCTACGTGTAATCGCGCCGTGCGACCCCGAGGAAACACGTGCCGCGACCTTCTGGTGCATTGACCAGCGCGAAGGGCCGGTGTACTTACGACTTGGTAAGGCCGGCGAGCCGCGGCTATCGAACGACTCCTCCGAACCGTTTCAATACGGCAAGTTACGCTATCTTCGGCGCGGCAAGGACGTGTGCATAATCGGCTACGGTCCTATTTTAAAGATGGGTATCGATCTCGCCGGAGAGTATGAGCAACGTGGTAAATCAGCCTCGGTAGTTTCAGCCCACACACTTAAACCGCTTGATCGTGAAGGCATACGCGCCATGCTGGCTGAACACTCTGAAGTGGTTGTAATAGAAGAGATGGTATCTCGCGGCGGTCTCGCAGACGCAGTGCGAGTCATAGCTTGGGAATCAGGTGTCCGCTGTAAGATCGACTGCTTTTCACTGCAGGACGAGTTCATCCACTGCTACGGCAAGCACGAGGACACCCTGAGGGCGCACGACCTTTCTCTCGATCGGATTATTGCTTGCCTATTCGGTTCGATGTCAAGCGGCCCGAGGGATGCCAAATTAAATGACGTCTTGGGACGGGAAATAGCTCGATGAGTTGCGGGACTAGCCCATGTCCGATGTGATGCGCCGCTGAGCAGCGAATGAAAACTGCTGGTATGACATCTTCATGGGCGGAACAATGCTTCATCGGTGCCACGGAGCGGCTACAGCCACTCGATGCTGTTGCGGGGATATTGGTGCTTGAAGACGGACGCTATGTCATGCAGTTACGCGATACGTTACCCAGCATCTTCTATCCTGACCACTGGGGGTGTTTTGGAGGTGCAGTAGGGGACGGCGAAACTCCACTCGCAGCAATGAAGCGGGAGTTGGCGGAAGAATTGGAGTACATCCCCGAGACCTGCGATGAATTTACGCGATTTGATTTCGATTTCTCCAAGCTGGGACAGTCGAAGATATATCGAATCTATTACGAGGTGCGTGTTCCCGAGGCGGCGTTCGGAAAATTTGTTCTGCACGAGGGTGCTGCATTTGAAGCGATTGACGGACGAGACTTGCTGACGAAGCGAAAAGTGACGTCGTACGATGCCTTCGCCGTATGGACTCACATGCACGTACTACGATTTAAACAGCCTTGAAAGAGCACGGCATGAGTAAGTTAACCCACGCATCGATCCTGGCGGAAGGGCCCTACAAGGGGGTTCGGATTCACAATGGCGAGGAAGCCATCGCCCGATCCCTGCACCGATTCATGGTGCGCCTTCGCTTATGTGAGGAAGCGCTCGCGCGCGAGTATCACCCTGCCGACGAAATGCGCTGCCCAGTTCACTTCTGCGTCGGGCAGGAGGCGGTGCCGGCCGCACTCTCGCTGCTGCTGCGCAAAGATGATTACCTCTTTTGCCATCATCGCTCGCACGGCTACTACCTCGCGAAGAACGCGCCCATGGACGCGCTGTTCGCGGAGTTGTATGGCAAGAGCACCGGCGCGAATGGGGGGGTTGCCGGCTCGCAGGATATTTCGTACCCGGCGCAAAACTTTTACAGCGGGGCAATCCTTGCGGGTGCGACGGCAATATCAACCGGCGCGGCGTTCGGCTTCCAGTTCAAAAAAACCACCCAAGTGGCAGTTGCAGGGTTTGGGGAGGCGGCGACGGATGAAGGCATTTTTTGGGAGGCCATTAATTACGCGGCTGTTGCGAAACTGCCGATGGTGTTTGTTTGCGAGAACAACAACTACTCCGTGTTCTCCCCCCAGCACAAGCGGCAGGCGCTCGACAACCTGAGCGCCCGGGTCGCAACATTCGGCATGAGAAGTACGGCATTGTTCGGCAACGATGTGATGGAGGTCAACCGAACGCTCCGAAACGAAATCGCGCGCGCGCGCGCCGGGGAAGGCCCGGCTTTCGTCGAGGCCTATACATACCGCTGGAACGGCCATTACGGACCGGTGAGCGACGATTTGGTGGGCTATCGTGATCCAGCCGATCTTGAGGCCTGGAAGCGGAACTGCCCGATCGCGCTGCTTGAGGAGGCGATGCGGGCAAATGACCTCCTAAGGCCGGGCGATCGGGAGAGCCTTGAGCGTGAAGCTCAAGTAGAGATTGATCGGAGCTTCCAGGTCGCCAAGTCCAGTCCGTTCCCGGGCGCTCCGGATTGGCAAGCGCTCAATTTCAGCCCCGGTTCCCCATTGGCGGACAAGCTTCTGGTTGACTTTGATCCTGCGAACTTCGACGCGAACCAGGAAACTCAACAGGCAAAAGGCTACTAAGCGCGGTTTAATGGAGAAAAGACAAGGGGCAGCTTCCACCATGCCAAACAAATCCAGCCTCATTCCGGCGCATTCTGTGCAACAGACCGTTCACCCCGAGATCAGCTATAGCGAGGCTCTGAATCAGGGGCTACGACAAGCCATGGAGCTGAGCGAAGACGTCGTCGTTCTGGGGCAACTTATAGATTACAGCCCCGGCGTCTTTGGATCCACAACCGGCCTGGTCGATAAGTTTGGTTCGAGGCGCGTTCGCGACTTCCCGGTCTCTGAGAGTGTAATGACGGCAGCCGCCATAGGGGCCGCCGTCGTCGGCCTCAGGCCTGTCCTGGTTCACCATCGACTCGACTTCATGCTGTATTCGATGGATGCGATCGTCAACTGGATGGCGCTGTGGCGGTTCAAGTCGAATGGCCAGGCGTCGGTGCCGGTCGTCATTCGTGCGATCGTTGGCCGTGGGTGGGGGCAAGGGCCGCAGCACTCCAAGAGTCTGCATGCCTGGTTTGCGCATGTTCCCGGGATCAAAGTGGCCATGCCCGCCACTGCCGCTGATGCCAAAGGCCTCTTGCTCGAGAGCATATTCGGACAGGACCCGGTCATTATTATTGAGCATCGATCCCTGTTCGGCTTGAAGGACAGCGTTCCAGAAATCCCATATAGGGTGCGCTTCGGACGGGCCGCCGTTCGCCGGCTGGGGAGCGATCTTACAGTGGTAGCTGCGGGCGTGATGGTCCCCCTCGCTTTAAGAGTGGCCGATCGGCTGTCGGCACTTGGCGTCAATGCCGAGGTCATAGACCTGCGAACGATCTCTCCTCTGGATACTGAAACGATCTGTTCCTCAGTCGGCAAGACCGGCCGTCTGTGCGTGATTGACCCTGCGTGGCAGTCGTTTGGCATATCGGCGGAAATCATCGCGCGCGTTGCGGAACGCTCGGGCCACCTCTTGCGTGCGGATCCCGTCAGGATTTGTTACCCCGACAGCCACACGCCAATGAGTACCGCATTGGAAGCGCTTTATTATCTGGAGGAGGAGGCGGTGATTAAGCAGCTCCTTCCTTTAGCAACTCGCTCACACTAATAGAAGGTGCCCGTAGTTGCAATCATCGGTATTGGCAGCGACATCGGGCGCGAACTCGCCCTGCGATATGCCGCACAGAACTGGACGGTATGGGGTACGTATCGCACCCGGGCCGGATTGGAGGGCATGCCGCCGGGAATACTGCTGACACCCTGCGATCTGACCGCGCGCGATAGCATCGCGGCTGCCGTTGACAAATTCTGTCGCGAAGGTCTCAGTTGGGACGTGCTGGTCGTCGCCGCCGGAACCGAGGAGCCAATCGGCCCCTTCTGGGAATGCGCCGAAGACGCATGGGAGCAGGGCGTGCAGGTTAATGCGTTGGCGCCACTTCGTCTCCTCCGGCGGCTTTATCCGCTGCGAAACAAGTTCGGAGCGCCAGGCGTCGCGTTCTTCTCGGGCTCGGGGACCAATAATGCGGCTC
The DNA here is from genome assembly GCA_041490525.1 of Nitrospiria bacterium. Taxonomy (GTDB): domain Bacteria; phylum Nitrospirota; class Nitrospiria; order Nitrospirales; family NS-4; genus JBGPTH01. The sequence goes on along the minus strand of JBGPTH010000017.1, from coordinate 61,982 downwards.
CGGCCTACTCTTCCTACTGCGTGTCGAAAATACTGCTCATCAAGATGTGCGAGCTTCTGGACGCAGAGTCGCCCGATACGAGCTTTTTCATCATCGGCCCGGGAATTGTGCGCACCAAGATCCACGATCAGACATTGCGCGCATCCGGGCAAAGCGGGGACAATTACCGTAGGGTCGTCGAGTTCCTGGGCTCCGCGAATCCGGGCACCAGCCACGACGACATTTACGCCTGTCTTCAATGGTGCGTAAATGCCGGAAAAGCGGTCATCGGCGGACGCAACCTGTCCCTGGTACACGATGCATGGCGAGGCGGGGGGGCTGCCCTGGCACGCTGGCTCGCGCAGGACGGGAACTTTTATAAGCTGCGCCGGTTCGGGAACGATCTGCGCATTTCCTTGGACGGGCGATGAAGCTATCCGATGTAGTCGCCGCCTTTCTGGTGAAGGAGGGTATCAAACACGTATTCGCGATATCGGGCGGGGCTTCCCTGCACCTGATCCACTCGATTGCGGAGACCAAAGGCATCGACTACGTGTGCCCGCTGCACGAACAGGCGGGCGCCTATGCGGCCGACGGCTACGCTCGCGTAACGGGGGGCTTGGGCTGCGCGGTTGCCACCAGCGGTCCCGGCGCGACCAACCTCATCACCGGAATTTGCAGCTCCTTCTACGACTCCGTTCCGGTGCTCTACCTTACGGGGCAGGTCGCCACGTTCCGCGCAAAAGGCGACACCGGAGTCAGGCAGATGGGTTTTCAGGAAACCGATGTGGTGGACATCTGCCGCTCCATCACCAAATACGCGGTTCTGGTAAAGGACCCTTACCGCATCCGTTATGAGCTTCAGAAAGCGGTCGCAATCGCAAGGTCGGGCCGGCCCGGCCCGGTGCTCGTCGATATCCCAGACGACCTGCAACGCATGGACATCGATCCGAACAAGCTGATCGATTACGAACCGGAACCGGCCATCTCTGCCCCGCCTGTCTCGGAAGATTCGCTCCAAACCTGCATCGAGGAGGTGAAGCATGCCCAAAGGCCGGTTCTGGTGTATGGCTGGGGCATCCATCTGGCCAAGGCCGAAGCCGAGGCACGGGAATTAGCCCACATTCTCGGCATTCCGGTGGCGATGACCTGGGCCGCACTGGACCTTCTGGCATACGACGACCCGCTTGCGATCGGTGGATTCGGTACCCATGGGACAAGGTACGCGAACTTCGCCGTGCAGAATGCCGACCTGATCATTTCCATTGGGTCTCGCCTGGACACAAAGGCAACCGGTTCGCCGCCTTCCAGTTTCGCGCGCGAGGCGAACCTGATCATGTTAGATATTGATCCAACCGAAATCAGGAAGTTCGAACGGCTTGGACTCAAGGTCGGTCTCGGCATCAGTGTGGACGCCGCAACTTTTCTGCGCGCCCTGATCAGCCGTGCCCGCGGTCAGCGGTTCCCAGACTTTGCGACCTGGATCAAGCGCATCCACGAATGGAAATCCCGCTATCCTGCATGCCGGCCGGAGTACGCAATGGAGACCGGAGTCAACCCCTACTGGCTGGTTAAGCAGCTTTCATCGCTATTGGGCGAGGATGAAGTCATCTTCTCCGACACTGGTTGTGCCCTGGCGTGGATGATGCAGGGCTTTGAGTTCAAGCGGGGGCAACGGTTTTTCCATGCGTTTAACAATACCCCCATGGGCTACGGACTGCCCGGCGCCATGGGAGCGAGCTTTGCGCGGCCGGGGCAGCGTGTGATTTGCATGACCGGCGATGGAAGCCTGCAAATGAACATCCAGGAGCTCGCCACGGTCGCGCACCATCGCCTGCCCGTTAAAATCCTGCTCTTCAACAATCAAGGGCACAGCATGGTCAGGCAGACCCAGGAGCAGTGGCTTGGCCGCAAGTATTACTCCACGTCGGCTCAAGGCGGATTAGCCTGCCCGGACTTTGCCGCCGTGGCGCGCGCCTACGGATTCCACACCGATACCCTTGCCCTGAACGCCGACATCGCCTCGAAGCTTGCGCAGACCCTCGGCAGCGAAGGCCACGCTTTTTTGAACATTGAGACCGATCCGGAGCACCGGGTCATCCCTCAAGTGAAGTTCGGCCGCCCGAATGAGGACGCGGATCCCCTGCTGGACCGCAAGGAGTTCCTCGACAACATGATCGTCAAACCCCTGCCCGTGTCCTCTTCTTCCTAGGCAGGCCCGATGCCTGCACTCGATCTGATTTTTGAGGCCCTAGCCGAACGCCCGGAGCTGCATGTTCACTCGTCCGCGTTCTACCGGCTTTGCAAGGCAACTGCCCGCGCCGCCGTCGAGGAGTTGTTTTCGGCGCCCGAGCGGGTTGCCCAGCCGTTCGGTCCCTTTGGCAGCCTTTCGATGCCCTACACGAAAATGGGGGCCATCGATTCGCTCGATCTGTTCGGGGTCGACGAGCTGATAATCTTCGCCTTCTACAACGCCAACCGCGGGCGCTACAGCCGCGTTCTCGATATCGGCGCCAATCTTGGCCTGCACTCGACCGTCATGGCCCGCTGCGGGTATGTGGTCAAGGCTTTCGAGCCCGACCCATGGCACTACGGACTTCTTTCCGACAACCTGGCCGCGAACGCCGCTACCACTGTCACCACCTTCAAGGAGGCGGTTTCGGTCTCCGATGGAGAAGCACAATTTGTCCGTGTACTCGGCAACACGACCGGGAGTCACCTCGCCGGCTCAAAGAATTCTTACGGTGAAAGAGAGTTCTTTATGGTACCGACGCGCGCGGTGCAGCCTTTGTTCGAATGGGCCGATCTCGCCAAGATCGACGCGGAGGGACATGAAAAGGAATTGCTGCTGACGGCAACCAGAGAGATCATGCAAAAGCTGGACATCATGGTGGAGATCGGCAACCCCGAGAACGCAAAAGCCGTCTTCGGACATTTCCAATCGATCGGGATCTGGATGTATGCGCAAAAGATAGGATGGGGCCGTGTCCAGCGGGTGAACGACGTCCCGACATCCCATCGCGAAGGCAGTCTTTTCATCAGCTCCAAATCGGTCATGCCATGGTGAATTTCCGCAGTACATTCCCATGATGAGCAACCGTCTGCCGCCGCATTGCAACCATTCGCCTGTTGCGTTTGATTTCGTGATCGTCTGCTGGGGACCCTCTTACACGAGATTGCTTCTAGATGTGTGTTTGCCATCGCTGCTGGCATCGGGCAACCTACCTGCGATATCGAGTCTGAGTAAGTCAAGATTTTGCATTTATACAACCGATATAGATGCCGTAGAGATTCGTCAAAGTGCAGCATTTGCAGCTCTTCAACGGCTTATGCCGGTCAACATTCATTTTCCACAGGGATTGAAAGGAGACAGGTACGAAAAAATGTCTTCTTGCCATAGACACGCGATTGCGGAAGCCGAAAGCCGCAAGTCGGCCATAGTGTGTCTTGGTCCAGACCTTATTATGGCCAACGGTTCACTGGCAGCAATTTCTCGGCTGGCTGATTCGGGCTATAGAGTTGTATTGTGCCCGGGACTAAGTCTCATTGCTGAAGAGGCCGCTCCGGTGTTCACATCAATGGCCGATTCATCAGCCTGCTCGATCGCGATTTCCTCCCATGATTTATTTGATTTCGGAATCAACTGTCTGCATCCAAGAACGTTGATGCAGATCTGGGGTTCCGGATCAAACGGGATGCTTCCGTCAAACCTTTATTGGCGCGTCGATGGGGAAGGTCTTATCGGTCGGTGTTTTCATCTCAGCCCTCTCATGGTGAATCCACGCGTTAAGAGCCCCCGCTTCAATTCGACGATCGATATCGATTTTGCTCTGGGGGCCTGCCCAGACCCGCGGGATTGGTACACGATAGCTGACTCTGATGAGCTGATGTTTTGTGAGGTTTCCTCTTCCGATCGTAAGCTGGAAGGGATGCGCAAAGACTCCATTGAAGATGTGATCTCCTTCGCCGAAATCCTGGTCTCGCGGGAACATGTTCACAATGCGAGCACTGTCGTTCGTTTGCATGGGAAGGTGCAAACCGAAAAGAAATGGATTGCTGCGGCGGTGGAAATGGATTTGGTAATGAACCAGATTATTGCCACCCTCAAGCGCAGTTCGAGTGAACTGTTGCTGTCTGATCCTTTACTGCTGTTGCGCAGACTCCGCCGTATTGCTGTGGAAATGGAAAGAGCAAAAAACGCTCGGCTGGACATTGCCACTCTGCAGTTAAATCGTTTTGAACGTCTTGCAGGCGCCACCGTTGGAAGACTTCTCAATCAGGCATATAGCACTTATGCTCGGTTTATATTTAGGTATTTCCCGATTCGCACGCGAATCGGGACACTTATTTATGGCGAGCCGCCGCGCTTACGATTGTGGCATTGGCAATGGCTTGAGAGGAGGAGGTTCTACTCCGCCTGTTCAGCGGTTCTGACCATAACAGCTGGTAGCAACAATTTGTTCGTGTTGGAAGCTGGATACGACGAAAATACTAATACGTCCGGTCTGGAAACCCGGTATTTATTGCCGCAAAATAGAGCTCGTGCCTGGCCATTCATTGATTCGCAATTTTCCAATGTACGTGTCTTGCTACCTTTATCTTTAACGAGACATGACATAGATCACATTCTTGCTGAAGCCACGAGAGTTCTGAAACCGGGCGGTGGGCTAGTGATGGGTGGCTTGCCTTCCGATTACTTGAATGGCGAACAGTTAGAAAGAGCTCGGACCGCGCTGACTGCGATGACCATACAACCGCAGGGGAATCGCGGAAGTGCCGCTTGTGCGAGGCTGTCGAACACTCTGCAGGCAATTCTAAAACGGATACCAGGTAGGCTGGCATTGGAAATACTGCTATTTCCTCTTGTGATCGGTGGTAGCGTTTTGGTCTTTGGTGTACTGAACGCACTGGGCTGTTTTTTGGACTTATTCGATAAATCGCACCAATCTGAGCTCGGCATTGTCCTCAGCGCACGGAAAAGGGATGGTGTTTGATGGAAACCAGTGCTGGGGGTGCTCCTCTGATGGTCATCGACCATCATGTGACTGACCGCCAGAGCTTGCGACCGGGGGATGCAGCGGTGTTCGGCGTCTATGACTTCTGATTGCATGTTTGATTCGCGCCTAGCCATCAACGGCGGTGCGGCGGTGCGCCGGCAGCCGATGCCGTCCCGCTTCGCCCTCGGCCCGACCGAGGAGGCGATGATCGCCGAGTGCCTGGACTATTACCGCAGCCGAAAGGCGGATCCTGGCTACCAGGGGCACTTCGAGGAGCGCTACTGCCGCGCATTCGAGGTCTATCTGGGTGGTGGCCATGCCGACGCCGTGGCGACCGGCACAGCGGCCCTGTACGTCGCCATCGCTGCCCTAGGGCTGTCGAAGGGTTCGGAAGTCCTGGTCTCGCCCGTCACCGATCCTGGCACCCTCAGCGCCATCGTGCTCAACGGGCTGGTGCCGAAGCTGATGGACAGCATGCCGGGCAGCTACAACGTCGGGCCAGAGCAGTTGGCCGAACGGAGCGGGCCCCGCGTGAAGGCGGCGGTAATTGTGCATTGCGTTGGTCAAGCCGCCCCCATCGATGCCATCGTCGAGGTGGCCCATGGCCACGGTATTAAGGTGGTCGAGGACTGCTCGCAGGCCCATGGTGCCGCTTGGAAAGGACGGAAGGCCGGCACCTTCGGCGACATCGCGGCCTTCTCCACTATGTACCGCAAGGCGCACATGACCGGAGCGAGCGGCGGCGTTGTCTATGCCCAGGACGAAGATCTGTTCCACATGGCGCTAGCACACGCTGACCGCGGCAAGCCGCGCTGGCGCGCCGACTTTGACGACCGCGACCCGTCGGGCTATCTCTTCCCGGCGCTTAACCTGCACACGGACGAAATTTCCTGTGCCATCGGGATTGCTTCCCTCGCGAGGCTACCGGACACCATCGCCGTCCGTCTGGCCTTCGTTCGCAGCGTCGAGAAAGGTCTTGCCTCTTCCCGTGTCTGCCGGCCCTATCCGGCGACCGACGGCGACTCGCTCTTCATCTACCCCGTGTTCGTCGACCAGTCGCGGCTGCGCTGCGACAAGACCGCTTTTGCTCGGGCGATCGTCGCTGAAGGCATCGGCCTTAACCCGCACTACAGGTACCTGGTGCGTGACTGGGAGTGGGTGCGGCCCTACTTGGCCGACCGGTTCGAGACCGTCAATGCGAGCGCCGTGCGTGACGCCACTTTCTGCGTCTACCTCAACGAAAAATACGGCATGGCTGAAGCCCGTGACATCATCGCCGCAATCACGAAGGTCGAAGCCGCTTTGTCTACACCATGAGGCGTCAGGAAATATTAGGCTACTTCGCAGAGAGGGGCGCGGGACCTGCCTCTCAAAAGGTGAACGCGACATGAATGAATTTTCTGGATCGGGTAGTCTTCCGATCGCTAAACGCACTTTTGAATCCGCCAACTCCGTTGTACAACGAAGTGAACTAGGTCAGTTAACGCTCGGTACTACGACTTCATTTGGATTTTTTACGGATCCGAAGCAAATTGGATTTCGAATCGCAAGGCATAAGTTTGTCGGGAAAATGCTCTCAGGCTGCAAGATTGTTCTTGAGGTAGGTTGCCAGGATGGATTTACCTCTCTTTTCATGGCTCAACACGTCGAGCGGTTAGTGTCAATCGACTTTTTCAAGCCATATATCGAAGAAGCTAATAAATATATGCTGCCCCACCTGAGTAATGTGTCATTTCGCGATCATGACATAATCGATGGAGCTGTCGAGTTGGAAGGGGACGAGCACTTCGATGCCGCATTTTCCATGGACGTCCTCGAGCACATTGATCAGTCGCAAGAACATTTGTACATGAAAAACATTGCGGCTAGTTTGAATGCGAATGGCATTTTCATAGTAGGAATGCCGTCACTCGAATCCCAGAAATATGCATCAGCGGCTTCCAAGGAGGGCCACATCAACTGCAAGAGTGGAGATGATTTGCGAGATTTGTGCCGCAAATACTATCGCCAGGTCTTTATGTTCGGGATGAATGATGAAGTGCTTCATACCGGCTACTTCCCGATGTGCCAGTACTTGATAGCGCTGTGTGTAAATAAATTGTGAGGCTCGCCAGAGCCAATTGACAATAGGGTGGAACAGTTGTGAATAAAGGCATCTTATGATTGAGGATCTTGCAATGGATGCGGATGCCGCCGCCAAACAGACAGTTACTTCCGAACTCATCGCGTCAAGGCTTTGCGATCTGGGCCTTTCAGGAAAACCAGTTGTCGTTCATAGTTCGTTGCGAAGCTTTGGTCGAGTCCACGGCGGTCCTGAAGCAGTGATCAAAGCGTTGCAATACGTGTGCCCAACGGTGTTGATGCCGGGATTCCAATGCGCAGCAAAAATACTTCCACCTCCAGAGATGCGTTATCGACAGAATGGCTGTGATTATGCGGTCCACTTCGATTTTGTAAATCCCCCGCGACCTTTCGATGTGAACACTGCTCCGATCCATCCCCAAATGGGGATTATCGCTCACACTCTCGCAAAGGCAGACGGTGTATCGCGTAGTGACCACCCGTGGCACTCCTGGCTTGGTACCGGCAAAGACGCTTCGGATTGGCTTGCCGACCATCCTTGGGATTCGCCCAATCGACCGCTTGAAACACTCGCCGATGCCGGGGGTTTTGTAGTGCTGTTAGGTGTTGGCCTTGCGTCGTGTACTGCCGTCCATGTGGCTGAAGAAAGGCTTGGCCGCCGTCCATTCGTTCGTTGGGCGAAGGATAGAATGGGCGCCATCCGCGAGGTGAAGACCAATGGTTGCGCGAAAGGATTTGACGCGCTCATGCCGTATTGTCGAGACGTGTTTCGTGTTGAGCGCATCGGCAGTTGTGTAGCTCAAACGGCCAACGTTCGCGAGTTGCTGGACTGTCTTGCTCCCGTGATCCGTGCACAGCCTGAAATAACTCGGTGTTCGGTGGATTGCTTGCGCTGTCATGACGCGGTTTTAGGCGGGCCATTGCCGCCCGAAACGCGCAGCTCTTAGCGAATTCACATCGTTTTAATATGCCTCATCCGTTGAAGAAGGGAACGCTATCCGTCGTCGTTATTAACTACAACCACGGTCATTATATTGGGGAGGCTTTGCAGGCCATCCTGGATCAATCCTACCGACCGCTGGAGGTGATCGTCATTGACGATGCCTCAACGGATAACAGCGTGGAAATAATCGAAGGCTTCGCACGGAAGGACCCGATCGTTCGCCTCTACCGCAATGAGCAGAATCAAGGCAGCATTTTCGGAGTGAATCGAGGACTGGACCTTGCCGCGGGTGAGTACATTAATATGGCGGCGTCTGACGATCGAATCTGCCCAGGCCTGTATGAAAAATCAATGGAGCTCCTGGCGCAATATCCGGAGGCAGGGATGTGTTCGGCGTTAGTGCGATTAATTGACGCGCATGGGAACGACAAGGGATGGATTGAAACACCGGTAATTTCTCAAGCTCCATGTTTCCTGCCGCCGGAAAAAGCTATCGCAACTTTAGTCAAATACGGCCATTGGCACACAGGGCAGACGGTTATTATGCGCCGTGATGCAGTATTACAAGCAGCAGGCCGCTACAGGCCGGATCTGTTCCACCACACAGACCAGTTTTTGTTCCTCGTCGTGGCGTTGAAATTCGGGGCCTGTTTCATCCCAGAGATACTGGCCACGTGGCGCGTGTTGGATACAGGCTATGCCGAAACCATGTTCAACAACGTGGAGATATCCCGGACGGCGTTTGAGAAAGTTACCCGATTAATGCGATCGCCAGAATACGTCGCTCTCTTCCCCGAAAAATTCACAAAGGTCTGGGAGCGTAGAGGCTGGTATTCCATTGAAGCGCGGCATTATCGACGGCTTGTCGAGAGGAATCAATTAGACTTTCTCGGCCGGTTAAGAGAGTTGAGGCGCAGGCCAACGCTTCTCGACAAGACCTTCTTCGCTGCACTCAAGTTGTTGGCGCTGGCCCATGGACTCGTTGCCAAGACCTATCTTTGGCATCGTCGAATTAATTGGGATCTCCCCTGGTTAATTTGTAAGGTACGGTTGGTTCTTCGCAGAAACTCGTCAGGCGGCAGGCCGTGGTGATCCGGTATTGCAGGAGGAGACATAAGCATCCCAGCCGTTGAAACTCCTAGGCCCATAGCAGCTACGTGGCTTGAGGAAATTGCGCGCATAGGCTCAATCGACGCCATGCGTGAGGCGCTGCGAGAGCGCTACTCAGCATTCGATTGGGGGCGGCTGTCACGGCTAGCCATCGTGGGCGCAGCTGATGAGGGAAAGCGGCTTGCCCACCTGTGTGCCCGATTGGGCATCAGTGTATGCGCAATCGCCGACGATAATCCCGCGCGCTGCGGAACAATTATTGAAGGCGTTACTGTCGTCACAGTGGATTCGCTTACCCAACTCTCGCCTGATGTGCCAGTGGTCATCGCGTCGCACCGCCCGTTGCGCCTAGTGGAACGGCTGCGGAATCATGGTTTCCGCGATATCGCGCTATTCATGGCGCTGCAAGTGATGGATCCTGAGCGTTTCCCACCGCATATGTTCTACGATGGAATTCTCGAAGACCTGATAAAAAATCTGGATCGTTACCACGCGCTATCGGCTGCATTCCAGGACGACAAATCTCGGATGCACCTCGATGCTATCCTCGGATACCGCCAAACCTGCGATATCGGCACGCTTCTGCCCATCGTCGACGAGGACGTTTATCTTCCATCGGGACTGTTCATTATTCGTCCCGATGAAGTTTACATCGACGCTGGCGCATATGATGGCGACACGATTCGGCTCTTTATTCGCCGCGTTGGAGGGTCTTTCGATCGGATCGTAGCATTTGAGCCTGATCCCGAGACGTTTCGACGACTAGAAGCAAATTTCATTTCCGAACATCGTGTCCACGCTATCCCTAAGGGCCTTTACAGCCACTCGACTACATTGCGATTTGTGGGTGATGCATCGCGCAGATCAATAATTAGCGAGCATGGTCAGATCGAAGTTCCTGTTACAAGTCTTGACGAGGTCTTAGGGCAGGATAGAGTCACTTTCGTCAAGATGAATATCGAAGGCGCAGAGCTCGCCGCTCTGGACGGGGCGCGCGACTGCATCAAACGTTGGCGGCCGCGCCTGGCAATTTCGGCGTATCACCGGCCCACCGATCTCTGGCGCGTGCCGTTTCTAATCCGAGAACTGGATTCGTCTTACTCGCTGCATTTGCGTCAGCACGACGCGGGAATCATCGAAACCGTCGCTTACGGTGTTGCCTATGAACCGAACCGCTGATATCCGGTTACCAGGCGAGTTTGCGGTTGTGCTAACCTTCGGTTTTTGCGATGCGGTCATATCAAAAGCCGAACGCCTAGATAGATAAAGGACAATAGATGGGTTTGCTCCTACCAGTTGAAGAGGTGATATTCACTGAACATTGTTACAAGAAAATTGAAGGTAATGCGTTGTTCATTGGACGACAAACCACCTACCTCGATGAAAATTCTCTGAATTTGCTGTTGAAAAAGTATGGTTTGTCATTGTCTGCCGGATTTACCTATGAGTACGACCATAAGACAATCGGCGCAAAAGGGCAGAATTTCATTACCGAACGCTGTTTTATGCGAAGTATCGGAGTGGGAAAGGTTGATTGTCTTGACGTCACGGATTATGAGGGAGCCGAAATCGTGCACGACTTGGGATATCCGGTCCCTGAATCATTGTTAAATCGTTACGATTTTATATATAACGGCGGCTGCTTCGACAACATGTTCAATCCTGGAGTCGCCATTGTTAATTTGTCCAAAATGTTGCGTCCGGGAGGTAGAGTTGTCTGCCTCGAATCGGTTTCGTCGTGGAACTGTCCGTACATAATGTTTTCCCCTGCATGGTTTTGGGATTATTACGTGACTAACGGATTCACCGATTGCAAGGTTTACATCGCTTCATACCATGACACCGAGGAGCTCTTTTTCGGGCCCTGTGATTGGTACTTCGCCAATCTGGAAGCTGATAGGAATGGCGCCCCACCCGAAGCAATCGAAAACAACCACCTGGTAATCGTTACAATCGCTGAGAAAGGAAGTGCATCAACTTCGGAGAGGCAGCCAATTCAGGATCAATATCGATTAGATGATGGCTGGAGAAAGCAGTTCGACAAAAATGTCGAGTCTATGCGCTCTTGTAAAAGACCAATCGTCCTTGGCCGCAATGGGAAGGAGAATTACCCAGAGTATCTGACACATCTTGGCAAGATCGGAGTCGGCATTCATCCACAACCAGCCATTCGACGATTTAAGAAGTTCGTTAGGCGTAATATCACAGCTGCCAGAATTGTAGCGAACATGTTGAGACGCGAATTCACATAAGTTATTGCAATCAACGCGAGGTTTTTCAGCATGAGTTTTACCATTCCTAAATTTGCATCCTTCAACGCCGGCCTACCCTACTTACTGATTCGTCTCTGGTACCACCTCAACCGTCGCCGTCGTCGTCACTTTGTTCTGTTGATAGGCTTGATGCTGATCAGTATGTTTGCGGAAGTGGTGAGCTTGGGGGCCGTGTTGCCCTTCATCGGCGTACTTACAGCGTCTCAGTCGGTACTCAATTATCGTCTTGTCGGCGATGCAGCGAAGGCCTGGGGATTCACCTCCACTGATCAATTGATAATACCCCTCGCGGTCGCGTTTGCGAGCATGGCGTTATTAGCGGGCGCAATCCGCATGCTCCTGTTGTGGGCTAGCATGCGGCTCGCGTTTGCGAGCGGGGCAGAGCTCAGTATCGAGGTATATCGTCGCACCCTCTATCAACCCTACTGGGTGCATGTAGCCCGGAACAGCAGCACTGTTCTCAGCGGACCAGCCAAGGTCAGTGGCGTTGTGTTCGGCGTTCTGCAGCCGTTGCTGACACTGGTTAGTTCAATCGTGTTGCTGGTTGCTGTCACGCTGACTTTAGTCATCATTGATCCGGTCGTGGCAACAATGGCAGCCATTGGATTTGGGGGGACGTATGGGCTGATTACGTGGATGGCTCGCCGTAGACTGCGCCATAACAGCCAGCGTATGGCCCATGAAGAAACACAAGTGATCAAAGCTTTGCAGGAAGGATTAGGCGGGATTCGCGACGTGCTGCTGGATGGCACGCAGCCCGTTTACTGCGAAATCTACCGCCGTGCAGATCATCCGTTGCGGCGGGCGCAAGGCAACAATCTTTTCATCAGCCAAAGCCCGCGTTATGCCACGGAGGCATTGGGCATGGTGCTGATCGCCGGAGTAGCCTATGGTCTTAGCCGGCAGGCGGGTGGAATCGCCACAGCATTGCCGGTCCTTGGTGCGTTGGCGCTTGGTGCTCAAAAATTGCTGCCGGCCTTACAGCAAGCTTACACGAACTGGGCAACCATTGTCGGCCATCATGCCTACCTCCTGGACACGCTCGAACTCCTTGATCAACCTCTACCACCGGAAGCGCTGCAACCGGCTCCTGCGCCACTGCCCTTCAAAGATTGCATCCGTTTCGCCGGCGTGCGCTTCCGGTACGGCAGCGATCTGCCGTGGGTATTAGATGGTCTCGATTTGACCATCCCGAAGGGTGCGCGCGTCGGTTTTGTCGGTCGCACCGGAAGCGGCAAGACGACCACACTTGATATCCTGATGGGGCTGCTGCTTCCGACGGAAGGCGAACTTCTGGTAGATGGCCAACCTATCACCGGTAGCCGGATCAGAGCGTGGCAGCGGACGATCGCTCACGTGCCCCAGAGTATTTATCTTGCCGATACCACTGTGGCTGAGAACATCGCCTTTGGCGTACCGCGGGAGGCTATTGATTTCGACCGCGTCCGACAAGCAGCACTTCAAGCACAGATCGCTGAATTTATTGAAAGCCGAAAAGATGGCTATGACACGTTCGTCGGAGAACGGGGCATTCGTCTCTCCGGCGGGCAGCGCCAACGCATCGGCATTGCCCGCGCGCTCTATAAACAGGCCAGCGTGCTCGTATTCGACGAAGCTACCAGCGCCCTCGACAATGCCACCGAAAAGTCGGTGATGGATGCCATCGAAGGACTGAACCGCGACATCACCATCCTCATCATCGCTCACCGATTTACTACCGTGCAACGCTGCGACACCATCGTGGAACTGGAACACGGTCGGGTGACCTCCAATGTACGCATCCATAGCTCCTCGTAAATGCAGTCTCAAACCCGCCGCATGTCTCGGGATGCTATCGATGATGATCGAAGGTGAACCGATCATAGCGTCTCGCATAGACATAAGGAGTGATTTCCGTTGAAGAAGGAAACGCAGTCGGTCGTAGTCCCTAATACAACCACGGACGCTACCTTCCCGAGGCGCTGCAGGCCATCCTGGATCAATCCTTCCGGCCGCTGGAGGTGATCGTCATTGACGATGGCTCGACGGATAACAGCGTCGAAGTAATCGAAGGGTTTGCACGGAAGGACCCGATCGTTCGCCTCTATCGCAATGAGCAGAATCAAGGTGTCATTTTCTCATTAAATCGAGGGTTGAATCTTGCCGCAGGCGAATACATAATTTTCTCGGCGGCTGACGACCGGGTCTGCCCATGATGCTTTGAAAAATCGATGGAGCTCTTGGCGCAATATCCACAGGCGGGGCTCTGTTCGGCATTGCTGCAATTAATCGGAGAAGATGGTGGGGACAAGGGGTGGATCAAATCACCGGTGATTTCAAAAACCGCCTGTTTTCTGCCACCGGAGAAGGTTCTTACCACCTTGACCCGCTACGGATTCTGGTTCACAGGATAAACCGGTATTTGCCGACGTGACGCTGTATTGAGCGAGAACCTTGTTTACGCGCCGGAACTGTCCCACCATTCCGACCAGTTTGTGGATATGGTGCTGGTCCTGAAATTCGGGGCTTGTTTCATTCCTGAGACACTAGCTACCTGGCGGGTATTGGATTCCGGATATGCTGAGACGATGTTCAACAATATGGAGTCTTCTCGAACAGCGTTTGACAATATGTTACAGCTAATGCGATCCTCTCGGTACGCGGCACTCTTCACGGAACAATATACGAAAAAATGGGAATGGAGAGGGCGGTACAGCCTGGAGATGAGACATGCGCGTCGTCGCCTCGAAGAACAACGAGACTTCCTCGACCGACTGAGAAAGTTGAGACCCAAGCCCATGCTTCTGGACAGAGTTTTCTTCGCCATGCTCAAGCTGTTGACGATGACCGGTGGACTTGTGGCCAAGGCCTATCTTTGGCATCGCCGAATAAATTTGGATTTCCCATGGGTGGCCAGGATGCTGGGGTCTTCCTATTCAGGGCCTGCCCGCCGAAACTCAACCCATCGGAAGTGAGGGGCTCCATATGAAAGTTGTCATCCTTGCAGGCGGGCTCGGAACCAGGTTGCGCGAAGAAACGGAGTTCAAACCGAAGCCCATGGTGGAGATCGGAGCCAAGCCGATCCTCTGGCACATCATGAAGTGTTATAGCCACTATGGGTACACCGAATTTGTCCTGTGCCTGGGGTACAAGGGCGACGCGATCCGCGATTATTTCTTGAACTACGAGATTCGCAACCGTGATGTGACGGTGACGCTGGGCTCCCGTGACCTTGAAATCCACAACGGGCATCCGGAGACCGGCTGGCGGGTGACCTTGGCTGAGACGGGCGAGAAAACCCTGACCGCCGGCCGGCTCAAGCGCGTGGCCCCCTATTTGACCGGAGACTGTTTCTTGATGACCTATGGAGATGCGGTCGCGAACGTCAACATCAAGGACGTCATCGCCTTTCATGAACAGCATGGCAAGCTTGCTACCGTGACCGCCGTCCATCCTTCGTCCCGATTCGGGGAGTTGTCCATCGAGGACAATATGGTCGAGGTGTTTCAAGAGAAGCCGCAGGTCCACTCCGGCTGGATCAACGGGGGGTTTTTCGTGTTCCAGCGGGAGGTCTTGGACTTGATCAGGGGAGACGATGAGGTCTTGGAGCAAGTGCTTCTCGTCAAACTCGCGACGATGAAGCAACTGGCTGTGTATCAGCACGACGGGTTCTGGCAGTGCATGGATACCTACCGGGAAATGGAACTCTTGAACGAACTCTGGAAGACCGGCCAAACTCCGTGGGCGGTGTGGCGGTAACGATCATAAATTTTCCCCCCACTGCGGTCGGTTGATCCTGCCCTGAGCCCGCCAGACTTTGATCACAACGAAATTCACACAGCAAAAGAAGTGTCTTGGCTGCGGGAGCTTGCTGCCGGAGCCGTTCCTCGACCTTGGCACGCTCCCTCTTGTCAACGCCCTTGTCCATCCTGAGGAAGCCTATATCCGGGAAGCCGGCTTCCCGCTGGCCGTAGCCTGCTGTCGGGCCTGCCACTTGGTGCAGTTGACGGATCTGGTGCCGCCGGAACGGATGTTCACCGAATATGTGTATTTCTCGTCCTACTCGGACAGTTTTCTCGCTCACGCGCGTGAAATGGCCGAGTCGCTGACGGCGCGGTTTGCGCTGGGGCCGGAGAGCCGTGTTCTGGAAGTCGCCAGCAATGACGGGTATCTCCTGCAGTATTTCAAGCAGCGTAACATCCAGGTGCTCGGTGTCGAGCCGGCGAGGAACATCGCTGTCGAGGCAGAGCGTCGAGGGATTCCAACGCTCAACTGCTTCTTTGGCCTCGAAGCGGTGGACAAAATCGTGAGCGGTTTCGGGCAAGCCGATCTGATCATCGGCAACAACGTCCTGGCTCACGTCCCCGTGATCAATGAGTTTCTGCATGCCGTCAAGCTATGCCTGAAGCCGGCCGGAGCGGCAGTCTTCGAGTTTCCGTACCTGAAAGATCTTCTCGATGGGACCGAATTCGATACCATCTATCATGAACACGTGTTCTATTACTCCCTGTCGGCGGTCGAAAAGCTGGCGGAACGGGCGGGCCTTCAACTGTTCGATGTGATGTACCGGCCTGTCCATGGCGGCTCCCTGCGTGTCTTTCTCCAGCACCAGGGAACGCATCCTGTCACCGCCAATGTGGGTGAGTTTCTCCGGGGAGAGAAGGCTTCAGGCCTGACCAGCCCCGGGCGATACGCTTCGTTCAGCCGGGAGGTGGCCAATTTAAAAGAGGAGTTGCGGAGCCTGCTCTACGGCTTGAAGGCCGCCGGCAAGCGGTTGGCTGCCTATGGGGCGCCGGCCAAGGGGAACACGCTCCTCAATTACTGCGGGATCGGAACGGACCTGTTGGAGTTCACGGTGGACCGTAGCCCATACAAACAGGGCCTTTTTACACCGGGGGCCCGGCTCCCTATCCGTCCCCCTGAAGCCTTGCTCAAGGAGATGCCCGACTACACCGTGGTTTTGCCCTGGAACCTGGCGGAGGAAATCATTGCGCAGCAGCAGGAGTACAGGCGGAGGGGCGGGCAGTTTATCATTCCTATTCCGAAGCCGAGGATTGTCTGAGCCGGCGAGTGAGCAGAAGCGCTGATGAAGTTTTTCGAAACCAAACTCAAGGGCGCGTTCATCGTTGAGCCGGAGCTACAAGAGGACGCGCGTGGCTTCTTTTGCAGAACCTGGTGTCAGCGGGAATTTGAGGCGCACGGGCTCAATGCTCGATTGGTGCAGTGCGATCGCTCATTCAGCAAGCGAAAAGGGACGTTGCGCGGAATGCACTATCAGGTGAAACCGTTTGAAGAAGCCAAACTGGTCCGGTGCACCATGGGGGCTATTTACGATGTGATTCTTGACCTGCGCCCTGCCTCGCTCACCTTCAGGCAGTGGGTGTCGGTGGTCTTGAAGGCCGACGATCACCGAATGCTTTACATACCCGAGGGCATTGCTCATGGATTCCAGACGCTGGAAGACACCAGCGAAGTTTTCTACCAGATGGCCGAGTTTTATCATCCTGAATCGGCGAGGGGAGTGCGCTGGAATGATCCGGCGTTTGGCATTGAGTGGCCGATAGCAAATCCGATCATTTCGGACAAAGATAGAACGTACAAAGACTTCATGGTCTAGCTGCTGATGAGGGTTTTTTTAACCGGCGCTTCAGGCTTTATCGGGTCCCATGTTGCCCGCACCCTGCTTTCAACGGGTTGCGAAGTGGCCATCCTGGCCAGGCCCGGCAATCCCTTGTGGCGGCTGCGCGATGTGGCCCATCATCTCACCCTGCTGAGGGGCGAATTGTCGGATATCGCGGTGTTGCGCCCGGCGTTGGGTGAATGGAAGCCGGAAGCCTGTATTCACCTGGCCTGGTATGCGGAACCGGTCAAGTACCTGACCTCACCAGAAAACATCCCCGCGCTGACTGCCAGCCTGACGTTGTTTGACGAACTGATCAAGGCGGGGTGCCGGCAGGTAGTCATGGCCGGAACCTGCGCGGAATACGACACGGATGAGAGACTCTTGCGGGAAGACGGACCGACGCGGCCGACGACGATCTACGCCGCCGCAAAGCTCTCGCTCAGTCTTTTAGGGCAACACATCGCATCAGCGGCCGGGGTTCGCTTTGCCTGGGCGCGACTGTTCTACCTGTACGGGCCATACGAGGATGAGCGGCGTGCCGTGCCGGCGTTGATCCGGGCGCTGTTGCGCGGGGAAACTTTTCAGGCGACGAAAGGCGAGCAGGTGCGTGACTACCTGCATGTGGAAGACGTCGCGTCGGCTTTGTGCGCGCTGGCTGAGCGCGGCGTGTCCGGCATTGTGAATATCGCATCAGGAGTGCCGGTGACGATGAGACAGGTCATGGAGACTGTTGGCGAGATTACCGGCCGCACGGACCTGATTCGATTCGGGGAACTGCCTTATCGTGATTGGGAGCCGAGCTCTATTTGTGGCGACAATCGGCGGTTGCACAGGGAAACGGGATGGAAGCCACAGTACCCGACCCTGAGGTCTGGTCTGTCACAGACCATTGAATGGTGGAAGGCGCGAGGGGTTCAGTGAGCGGTGCCCCGTCGGACTTGGCCGACGAGGCGATCTGCATGAGCGGTACGTGTCCATTCTGTCATGAACCTGCCATCCCTGAGTTTCGGACGCATGATGTCAACCGACAAGTTACAACGGAGCAATTCAGCTATTTCCGCTGTCGGGCCTGCGGTCTTATTTTCCTCTCTCCTGTTCCTGCAAACTTAGAAGACTACTATCCGAACGAGTACTACGACGCGATACCCAGGTCTATGCGCAGACTGGATCAGATTGCCGAAGCCAACCGTTACCAGATCGAAATGGTGCAGCGATTCATCCCGGCCGGGCGGCTCCTGGAGGTCGGGCCGGGCTATGGAACCTTCGCTCGTCTCGCAAAGAAATCCGGTTTTGACGTCGAAGTCATCGAGATGAGCGACCGCTGTTGCAAGTACCTGACAGAGGTCGTAGGGGTACAGGCCATCAACAGCAGCAGACCGGCCGAAGTGCTCAAAACGGCCGGGCCGAAAGATGTGATAGCTTTGTGGCACGTCATCGAGCACCTCCCGAATGCGTGGGAATGTCTGGAGAGCGCGGCTCACAACTTGGCTCCTGGCGGGGTCTTGCTCATCGCCACGCCGAATCCCGACGCGCTTCAATTTCACATGATGGGTTCCGCATGGCCCCATGTGGATGCCCCCCGTCACCTGTACTTGATTCCCGCAAACGTTGTGATCCAGCGTTTACGGCCCTTGGGATTGGAGCCGGTGCTGCTCACCACGAACGATAAGGGGGGGCAGAGCTGGAACCGTTTCGGCTGGCAGCGTTTTCTTATGAATCGGTTTTCAAGCAAGCTGGCGCAAATGGCAGCGTTTGTTTTGGGATACCTGATCAGTGTACCCATGGCCCTGTGGGAGCGCAGAGAGTTGAAGGGCAGCGCCTATACCCTTATTCTCCAAAAGGCTGTTGTGTCGGCGCCAGGGTAGATCTTTGCATCGCGGCTTCCAGCAAGTCAGCAATCCCGATGAGCCCGAGGTAGTCTCAGCACCTCTGTATATTTGAAGAGGAACGTTCACGAGTGAAATTTTCCGTGTTGCTGCCGACCCGTAACGGGGGCCGTTTCCTGGCCGATTGTATCGCGTCAATTCTGGAGCAACCGTGCTCCGACATGGAGTTGGTGGTGTCCGATAATGCCAACACCGATGAAACGCCGGCGGTGATCGCGTCGTTTTCGGGAGACGTTCGCCTGAAAGCGGTACGACTCGATGAGCCCGTCTGTGTCACGGATAACTGGAACTGCGCGCTTCGCGCCAGCTCCGGCGACTACCTTCTAACGATGGGTGACGACGACTGCCTGTTGCCGGGCTATTTTCAGAGAGTCGAGCAGATCCTCGACAAGTATGGGAACCCGGACTGCATCACCTACAATGCCTACTCGTATGTGGCCCAAGGTTCCATCAACGACAATATGCAGAGTTACTACAAAGAAGCCTTCTTCAAGTTTGACCAGGATTTCGACGGTGAGGGTGTGATCTCCCCGGAAATGAGGTTTGCGATCGTGCGGGACATGTTCCGCTTCCGGAACCGCATCCCGCTCAATATGCAAACCACCCTGGTATCCCGTCGGGCGGCAAACCAGATAGCCGGGGGCATCTTCCAACCGCCCTTTCCGGATCACTATGCGTTAAATTCCCTGCTGCTGAACGCGAAAACGTGGGTGTATGTCCCTGAAGACCTGCTCGTCGTCGGGGTCTCACCCAAATCATTCGGCCATTTTGTCTATAGCGACAAACAGGATGAGGGCAAAAAGTACTTGGGCATCGAGTCGGACTTTGATGGCCGTTTGCCGGGCATTGAACTGAACAACTGCATGTATCTATGGCTGACCCGATTGAAGGCAAACTATAAGGAACGCTTAGCCGGCATTGAAATCAGCCGGGCGGCGTATGTGAGGCGGCAGGTCCATTCCTGGTATCTCCAGTACAGGTCCGGGGCCGCGTCGCAGGGGCAGCTCGTCAAGTGGGCTCGCTTGCTGTCGTTTGCCGATTGGCTGTATTTGCTGTCATCCGTATTTGACAAGCAAAGCTGGCAGCGCCTGTGGCTGCTCCTTCGCAGCTCGAAAAAGAATAAGATTCAATATATCTGGCAGGGGGCCCTGCCGCTGGAGAATATTTCCAGTATCAAAGAGTTTGCGGGATGGGTCAGCAGCCGGCCTTCCGCCGGAAAGGGCTGACCCGCCGTAGATATAAGTAGGCAGCTTCCAGCGGTTGTCCAGATATATAATTCTGATCAGTAGGACGAGGAGAAAAATGAATTGGTCCGGCCTGCGAATAGGTTTTGCGCCCTACAATATCCCTGGCTCATTGAAACACCCCTTTGATTTGAGGAACTTCCTTTATTACGCAAATAAGCGAGGCGTGAAATTTGAAATCGTGGAACCGGGCGAGAAGTATGATGTGATCTTGTTGACGCCGCAGGTTGATTTGACCATGTGGAGCAGGTATGGGAGGAACAAGGCGAAGATTATCTACATGAGTGTGGATTCATACTTGTCGGTTCGACGGTTTGATGTCAAAGGAGCCTTGCGAGGGTTGGCCAAGTATGTAGCTCGTGAGCATAAGTACTTGCAAATGAATTATTCCAGCGCGATCAAGGATATGTGCAGAAGGGCCGATGCCGTGGTCTGCACTACCTTGGAACAAAAGAGAGACATTCTCAAATATTGCAAGAATGTCCATGTCATTCTCGATTGCCATTTCAAGGCCGTGCGGGAGATCAAGAGGGACTATTCCATCGGAAGCCGAGTCAATCTGGTTTGGGAGGGTTTTCCGGACAATATGCCAGGGCTGGCGCAGCTTAACGGTGTGCTGGCTCAGCTCAGGAAGAAGCATCCCATCTCATTGCACATTATTACCGATCTTGAGCACAAGAAGTACATGAACAAATTTTGGACAAAATCTACGGTGGAGGAAGCCAGGCACTTATTTGGCGACGTGTATCTCTTTAATAATGACTCGGCGGTGTGCTTATACCAGTGGAACATCGAGACGTTCTCCCGAATCGTCACGACTTGTGATCTGGCCGTGATACCCCTGGATCCACAAAGCCCGCTGGCCATGGGAAAACCCGAGAATAAGTTGCTGCTGTTTTGGAGAATGGGGATGCCCACGGTTGTCACGGCGTCTCCAGCCTATGTCCGGGCAATGGAAAAATGTGGCTTAGATTTGTATTGTAGAGACAGTGCCGACTGGCAAAGGAAATTAGAAGGATTGATTGTGGACTTTGCTGCCAGGAAAACCGCGGGGACGCTTGGGAAACAGTGCGCCGACAGCGCCTATAGCGAGGATATGTACCTGGAAAATTGGGACCGGCTGTTTCAGTCCGTTTTGCAATAAGGCAAGTCGGATGCCGGTAGCTGCCATACCGGCATTTTCTGTGTCGAGAATGAATGGGAAGTTTAGGTGCGTTCCGGGATGACTAATCAGTTTGCAATACATCGCAAGCCAGGAGCCATCGCTCTTGTCGTGGTCGGCGCGATAAGCCTGGGACTTATTTCCTTCAAAGCTCTGGATATCGTTGCAGCCTTGGGATATCGATTGCCACAGGAAGACCTTGCGACCGACTATGCGAAAGGGGTGGCGTGGGCCATTGTCTTGGGTCTCAGTATCCTGGCCTGGCCGGTGTCAGAAAGGAGCAAACAAGATCTCTTATGGGTGTGGTTCGCCAAGTCCCTCGTCACGCTGGGGCTAATGTTGTTTTACGAATGGAATTATCCGCTGGATGCGATAGGATACTTTGATGGGTCAAGGCAAAGAGGGTTCGAATGGGAGGGATTTCAAATAGGTAGTGAGAGCTCCGGTACCTATAACATGACCCACCTGTGTTGGCTGCTCCAGCAGCTTGTGCCCAATTCCTTTCACGGGTTGAAAGTCAGCTTCGCCATGATGGGCCTCGTAGCGGTGTATCTCTTCTACCGTGCCGCGGTGCTGTTTCTCGGTCACGAGGACAGGCGAATCTTTTTCCTCTTGGCGTTTTGGCCCACAGTTTTGTTCTGGTCTTCTATTCTGGGCAAAGACCCTCTGGTCTTGTTGGGCATTGCCCTCTATGTGTATGGGGCTGTCGGATGGATCCATACGAAGAAACCCCGCTATCTGCCGGTGCTGGCATTGGGAGTTATGGTCGCGGTGATGATGCGGGTGTGGCTGGGAGTAATCATGTTTCTTCCCCTCGCGATTATCCTCTTGAGAGGGAAGCTCAATATCGGTGCAAAAGTGGTGTTTGGGCTGCTGGTCGGAGTCGCACTGTGGTTTAGCTCGGGTCAGTTTGCGGAATATTTCCTACTTGAAACAGCCGATGACATATTGGACAAAGCGGAATTTCTGGGGGGTGGATTTGGTGAAAAAGTGGGTGGCTCCACATTGGAATACATCGAATATGGTAGCTTTTCCGGAATGGCGGCTTTTTTGCCTTTCGGTGTCTTTACCGCTTTGTTCCGTCCTTTGCCGGGGGAGGTCCTTAACATCTTTGGGATTTTTGCCAGTCTGGAAAACATGGCCACGCTTGGCTTATTGTGGTTGGCGATAAAACGAACCCATTGGGAGGAGCTGAAAGAACCGGTGGTCACGTGGGCCCTGTCGTTTGTGATTGCCTGGTCAACCGTCTATGCGTTTGTCTCCAGTTACAACCTTGGAACTGCGTCACGGTACCGGTTGCAGATATTGCCGGTCATGATCTGTTTGTTGGTCTACCTCTCAAGGCGACGAGCCCCCGTGCCTTCTTCTGTCACGGACAACCTCCCCTTTCCGCCGGCGGTAGCCAAATCCCTGCCCGGGCCGTCTTCATGAATCAAAGCGCCAGGGAGGCTCCGAATACCATTGACAGGTTACGTGTCTCTCTAACTACTGAAATTACCGAGTGCCAATGTGCGGCATAGCCGGATATCTCACTGGACCCCGCCAGATGAGTCGCGATGAACTCCGGGGAACGGTTCTGAGGATGGCCGATACCCTGCGCTTGCGCGGTCCAGACGATGGCGGCGCATGGGTTGATGTTGATGCAGGAATCGCGTTGGGACATCGGCGTCTTGCTATCATCGACCTCTCCGTGGAAGGCCATCAGCCCATGCATTCTGCTTGCGGCCGTTACGTGATCGTCTTCAACGGGGAGATTTATAACTATAAGACCATCCGCCGTGAATTGGAGCGGGAGTCGCAGGGACCTTCCATAGCGTGGCGTGGTCATTCCGACACGGAGGTGGCGCTGGCCGCTATCAGTCGGTGGGGAATAGAAGCGGCCGTGAAGCAGTTCATTGGCATGTTTGCTTTTGTCCTCTGGGACCGGACAGAGCGGGTTCTGCACCTTGTGCGGGACCGGATGGGAGAAAAGCCGCTCTATTACGGGCGGATGGGAGGGAGCATCCTTTTCGGGTCCGAGTTGAAGGCCTTGCGGGCCCATCCCGCTTTCAAGGGAGAGATCGACCGCGATGCCCTGGCACTTTACCTGCGACACAATTGTATCCCGGCGCCTTATTCCATTTATCGGGGAATCTACAAGCTCCCGCCCGGTACGATGTTGGCCGTTTCGGGCCGTGAGGCCTCGTTTCCCGCTCCTGTCCAGTACTGGTCTGCCAGAGAAGCTGCCGAACGGGGTATGGCTGAGCCGTTTACCGGTTCCACTGAGGAGGCTATCGCTGCGCTCGATGGGTTATTGCGCGATGCGGTCAGGTTTCAGATGGTCGCCGATGTGCCGCTGGGCGCGTTCCTCTCCGGCGGTGTTGATTCCTCAACGGTGGTGGCGCTCATGCAGGCCCAGAGCGATCGACCGGTTAAGACTTTCACGATCGGCTTCAAGGAAGCGGATTACAACGAGGCGCTGCACGCTAAAGCCGTCGCCGCTTGCTTGGGCACTGAGCATACTGAGTTGTACGTGACCCCCGCGGAGGCCATGGCGGTGATTCCCAAACTGCCGGATTTGTACGATGAGCCGTTTGCCGATTCGTCGCAGATCCCCACATTTTTAGTGTCTGAGCTGGCGCGTCGATCGGTCACGGTGAGTCTTTCCGGCGATGGCGGGGACGAGTTGTTTGCGGGCTATAACCGGTATTTTTGGGGGCGAAGCATTTGGAAGAAACTCGGCTGGATGCCGAGGTCCCTGCGGGCGGCGGCGGCCGCTGTCTTGACGGCGGTCCCCCCCCAGAGTTGGGATCGGGTTTTTGGTGTGGCAGGTCCCTTGTTGCCATCCGCGATCAAGCAGCGTAACCCTGGGGACAAGATCCACAAACTGGCTGAAATTCTCGCCGCGGAATCTCCTGAAGCGATGTATCGCGGGTTGGCTTCTCATTGGAAGGACCCGGCGTCCGTGGTATTGGGGGCGCGAGAACCCCCAACGGCTCTCACGGACCGTCGCCTGTGGTCCAATCTGCCTGACTTCACCCAGAGGATGATGTACCTCGACACCGTGACCTACCTGCCGGACGACATTCTGGTGAAAGTGGACCGGGCCAGCATGGGGGTGAGCCTGGAGGCGCGGATCCCTTTCCTGGACCATCGGGTCGTGGAGTTTGCCTGGCGGTTGCCGCTGTCCATGAAGGTGCGGGATGGAGAGGGCAAATGGCTCCTGCGACAGGTGCTGTACCGGTATGTGCCGAAGGAATTGATCGAGCGTCCTAAGACGGGTTTTGGCCTGCCGATAGACGCCTGGTTGCGCGGCCCCCTCCGGGATTGGGCGGAGGATCTGCTGGACAAGAAACGGCTGTCGGAAGAGGGCTTCTTCGATCCCTTGCCTGTTCGCGAAAAGTGGAAGGAACATTTGTCAGGCACACGAAACTGGCAGCATTACCTGTGGGATGTGCTCATGTTTCAGGCATGGGTGGATCAGCACTGAAACTTTTTCAGAGGAACCAGGTGGGAAGGAAGCCTCGGCTTATATACGTCATTACTGAGGACTGGGTTTTCTGGTCGCATCGTCTTTCCTTGGCAAGGGCTGCCCGCGACGCCGGCTTTGAGGTGATTGTTGCGGCCCGTGTGCGCAACCATAAGGAACTGATCGAACGAGAAGGCTTTCGGCTTATTCCAATTCATTTGGCCAGAGGGAGCACGAACATCGTCACCGAGTTCTTGACCTTCTTGGAACTTATGAACATCTATCGCCGGGAACGCCCCGACATCGTGCACCAGATCGCGATCAAACCGGTCTTATACGGGACGTGGGCGGCAAAAGTTGTCGGGGTCCCGATTGTGGTCAATCTCCTGACAGGCCTTACCGAAAAGTTTCATGCTCAAAGATGGAAGTCATGGATTCTCGGCAAGCTGGTCGAGTTCGGATACCGCCTTGCCTTCTGGAGGATGAATCAGGTCACGATTTTTCAGAATGTGACGGACATGAATAAATTTCTTGAGAGCGGGATAATCAAGAAGGATAAGATGGAGTTGATTCGGGGTTCCGGCGTAGACACCTCCCGGTTTCTTGATTCCCCTGAGTCTGGCGACGCACCAGTCGTCGCCTTGGCCTCCCGCATGCTTTGGGCAAAAGGGGTGGGAGAATTTGTGGAAGCGGCCCAACAGCTCCGCACGGAGGGGATTAAGTGCCGAATGGTTCTGGTAGGAGATGCGGATTCAGAAAGCCCGGACGCCGTTCCAGAAGCAACGCTAAAAAACTGGCAGGCTGAAGGAATTGTGGAGTGGTGGGGGCATCGGGAAGACATGCCGGACGTTTACTCCCAAGCGCATATTGTATGCCTTCCTTCTTATCATGAGGGGGCCCCCAAGGTCTTGCTTGAGGCTGCGTCCTGCGGCCGCGCAATTGTGACCACCGACGTGTCCGGGTGCAATGAAATTGTTCGTCATAATGAGAACGGTCTCCTGGTTCCGCCAAAAGATCCTGCCGCGCTGGCCAGTGCCTTGAAACTCTTACTTCAAAATCCAGACCTGAGACGGCAAATGGGGAGGCGTGGTCGGCAAATTGTACTCGAAGAGTTTTCTGATGAAATTGTTGTAGAGCGGACAATGGCGCTCTATCAGAGGCTTTTGATCCTCTTGTATTGAATGGCATGAAATGAATCTGGGCGGCCTTGGTGTAGTCGCAGTGGTGTTTCTTTTAGCCCGGTGGCTTACCGGCCGTCTCTGTTCGCCTTCCGCATGGCTCTATACCCTCGATCGCCCTAACGAGCGGTCCCTGCATGTCACGCCTACTCCGCGCACAGGCGGCCTTGCGGTCCTCGGCAGTTTGCTCGTCGGCCTCTCACTAAGCTTGTTCCTCCAAGGGTCTGGAGCTTATATTGTTGGCCCACAAGGGGAGAAAGAGGCGACCAAGATTTTGTGGCTTGTGGGGCTGGCATTGTTCCTGGGCGCGTTCTCCTTCTTGGATGACCGTAAAGGCTTGTCCCGCCTGGTTCGGTTTGGAACTCATGCGGTGGTGGCGGGGATCCTGGTGTGGGGCGCCGGTTTGATGATCGAGACGATCACCCTACCGCTTGCCGCCACGTGGGTACTGGGGTGGATGGCTGCCCCGTTTACGATGCTGTCCCTGATGTGGATGACCAACTTGTACAATTTCATGGATGGCATGGATGGGTTTGCCGGTGGGATGGCGGTTGTGGGGTTTGGTTTTCTCAGCTATATTGCCTGGGCAGCGGGGGATCAAGTTCTTTCGATGCTCTCTCTTCTGATCGCCGGTTCTGCAGGCGGATTTCTCTTTTATAATATGCCCCCTGCCAGGATTTTTATGGGCGATGTTGGGAGCATTCCCTTGGGGTTTCTGGCAGGGGCCCTTGCCTTGGTGGGCATTCACGGGGGCCGATTTGACATCTGGGTGCCGATGCTGATCTTCTCTCCGTTCATCGTCGATGCCACGGTGACGTTGTTCCGGCGCCTGCTGCGAGGAGAAAAGGTCTTGCATGCGCATCGAGAGCACTACTACCAACGCCTGGCTCTGGCAGGATGGGGGCACCGCAAAACGGTATGGGCCGAGTATGCCGTGATGTGCGCCTGCGGGCTCAGTGCCACCCTGTACATGAAGACCACCAATGAGTGGCGACTTGTCTTATTGCTGGGGTGGGGCATCACATACTGCCTCTTGGCTTACGGCGTCCGTACCGTAGAACAGCAGTACAGAAGGCAACTCAGAGGTCAATGATGCGCCTCATCTTAAAGCCCCGCCGGTTTCTCGTCATTGGGCTCCAGTTGGCTCTCGTCGCGCTCGCCAACTACCTGGCTTTTTGGCTCAGGTTTGATGGAGAGATCCCGGACAAAAATATGGCGCAGATGGTTCAAATGCTGCCGTGGTTGGTGGTGATTCGTGGCCTCACCTTGATTCCATTTCGCCTTTATGAAGGGCTTTGGCGTTATACGAGTATTTTGGACCTGCGGAACATTGTCGGCGCGGTGCTCTCGAGCACGCTTCTGTTCTATGCCCTGATCCATTGGGTGTTGAAGCTGACCGACTATCCGAGGTCGGTCCATATCATTGATTCGATTCTTCTCGTCTTCTTTCTGGGCGGGGTCCGTCTTACCAGGAGGATTTTCCGGGAGCTTGGGCATGTGGATCGGGGAAAACGATTGTTGATCTATGGTGCCGGCGACGCAGGGGAGATGATTGTCCGGGACATGAAAAACAATCCGTTCTATGAGTATGAACCGATCGGTTTTATCGATGATGACCCGAATAAGGTGGGACGGCGGGTTCACGGGGTGAAAATACTGGGGATGCGGGACTCCCTCGCCGAGGTGATCGCCCAAAAGGAGCCGCACGCGGTATTGGTGGCGATGCCTCGGGCAAGCCTGACCGAGATCCGCACGATTGTGAAGTCTCTTCAACCATTCAAGGTGCCCATCAAGACACTGCCCAACCTGCGGGAGCTCCTGGATGGTAAGGCCGAAGCGACTCAGATCCGAAGCTTGTCAATCGAAGACTTGCTGGAACGGGCTCCGGTTGGGCTTGACGCCGGTACCATCCGGCATCTGATCGCGGGTAAACGGGTTTTGGTGACCGGTGCCGGCGGGTCGATCGGTTCGGAACTGTGCCGGCAAATCGTTTCGTTTCAACCGTCCGCGGTGGTTCTCTATGAACGATATGAAAACGGGCTCTACGCAGTGGCCAACGAATTGGCGTCCCGCGGCGGTTCATGCCTTGTCCATTCCGTGATCGGAGATGTGACCGATTCTGAACGAATGAATGCGGTGATGGTTGAGCACCATCCTGAGATCGTTTTCCATGCTGCGGCACACAAGCATGTGCCGCTCATGGAGTTAAATCCCTGCGAGGCGGTGAAGAATAATGTGCTCGGGACGCGGATTGTGATCGAGGCTTCGTGCCGCCATGGGGTCGAACGGTTTGTGCTGATCTCCACCGACAAGGCTGTAAACCCCACAAGCGTCATGGGGGCGAGCAAACGTGTGGCGGAATTTCTGGTACAAGGCATGACGAATTCCGGCAATGCGATGTTTGCCGTGGTTAGATTCGGGAATGTTCTGGGCAGCAATGGCAGTGTGGTCCCTCGCTTTCTTGAGCAGATCAGGGGCGGAGGGCCTGTCACGGTTACCCATCCTGAGGTGCGTCGGTATTTCATGTTGATCCCTGAGGCGGTGCAACTAGTGCTGCATGCGGCAGCGATGGTGAAGGGTGGCGAGATCTTTGCGTTGGAGATGGGCGAGCAAATCAAGGTTCTGGATATGGCCAGGAACCTGATTCGATTATCCGGTTTTGTGCCGGAAGAAGAGATACCGATCGTGTTCGTGGGGATGCGGCCGGGTGAGAAGCTCTTTGAGGAGTTGGTGGGAAAAGATGAAACAGTGGAGCCGTCCTTGGTTGAAAAGATATTCCGGGTACAGTCAGCCTGTGTGCCCGAGCCGGCTTTTTTGGTGCCAAAGGTCGCGGAGATGGAGAGGCTTGCAGCCCAGGGTGAATCCAAGGCTGTGATCGAGTTGCTTTGTGAATTGGTGCCGACCTACAGGCCACAAGGAGACGGAGGAAAAAATGGGGAGACGGAAGAGAAGATTGCGCTGAAAATACTTGAATTTTCTGTGGGCGGGCAAAAGGTGCAGGAATTACCCGTGCGCGAGCTGAGTGATAGAAGCCTGAGCCCAAGTTCGTGGCGTCAAACTGCCAGCCCAGGAAATAACCCCAGGCACCCGTCCTAGTCGAAAACGAAAACCGCTTACTGTAATGCAGTAAGAAGCGAAATCAAATTCGCTTCAGACGTTCATTTTGCGATACCGCCCCCACAATAACAGCGCTCCTGACCCCATCCCCATGAGCAACACCGTGGAGGGTTCTGGGTTTGCCACCAATGACGGTGAGGTCGTGGCGGTGTAGACCTGTCCGAAATACTTGTTGCCAGTCCCGTCACCGATCTGGCTGATTTCTACCCGGTCAAAGGCAGAACTACTCTGGACCCCGACGAACGCCGCTACATCATGCGGAGCAGCATCGAATGTAAATGACCCAACGGTCGCCCCACTATTTTTGAGGGTCTCGGTAAAGGTAGTATCTACACAAGGACAGTAGTACCCTGACGGTTTCCCAGGTGGAGAATCAAGTAACGGCGCCACAAAATCGAACCCATAAGCATATACGGGACCCGCTAAAGTACCATTCAGATTTTTAACTCCACTGATGGCAATTTGGTTTCCGGGAAGGAGGGTCGTCCAGGTTGAAAAAGGCAGGCCCAGAGTTCCCACGTAGAGTTCAGTACTAGGTGCAGTAATGGTGAATGTGACGCTCCCAACGGTCTGGCTTGCACTCGCTCCACCGGAGATGAGTCCTAAGTTTGGGAGCGCGCCCGTGGCGGAGGTAGCGCCGGTTCCCGCAAGGAAGGTGGTCTTGTCGCTAAACGTGGTAATCGTGGTGGCCCCAACTGGTAACGCTGTGAGTCCAACCAGGATAAATAACGAGAGAAACGCGCATTGTTTGATCATGGTGACTATCCTTTCCTGATCTTTAGAAGATTGTTGTTTAGAAGATTCCCCTGTGTAAATCTCTTTCATATGCCAACCCACAATCATAAGTATGCAGGATATGTGCCGACTTATTTTTTCAAGTAGTTAAAGGCTTAACAATATTTTGAAACTATGTGAAATGTAAAAATTTCTGACATGCAATGAGTTTTTAATCGGGGAAAATCATATAAGACCTGAAAAACATTAATAGATAACTTCATTTTTGTTTTTTCCACTTCTTCTTTTTTTTATTGACACTTTCAGTTTATTTTACAGTTATGGGAATTTTCATTCAGACTTCAGATGAATGATAAAAGGTTAAAATTATTAATATTTTTTGGCCAATCCGTGAACATTATCGGTAAAGGTTCAGGGAGAACCCCACATCCAGTTTGCTGCATACGACGCGAGGCAACATACCACGTCCGGTGGCCAAATCTTGCCTGAAGAAACTCGATTCTTCTGTCGAATTTTGCTGGTCGGTTTGTCGTCGTTTGGCCGACAGGGGAAGGACCAGGGAAGTCCTTTGCCGGGGGAGATCTCGGCTAACCATTTTCAGCGGATTAACCTAGCGAGGATTTCTGAAAAGCTCAGTTATGCTTGCTTTTAGGGAGTTGCTCCTGCTAGCGTTACGTCTCTACAACGAAGAACGGCTTGATGGGTCCTTGCAAAACGGAGCCCATAGGCAATAGGTTTGATGGAACAGGCTAATCCCAGACGAGAACCCACGATCCTGGATTACTGGAGGATCCTCCTCCAGTACCGCTGGATGATCGCGGGGCTGGTGGTCACCACGGTCGTGATCACCGGGTTCCTGTCCGTCTTCTTTCTGCCTAAACTCTATGAGGCCAAAGCATCCGTGTTCCCTGCCAAGCAGGACATCGGAGGCGGCGGAATTAACCTCGGGGGGACAGAAAAGGATAAGGGCGGCATGACGATGAGCATGGAGGCCTTTGGGGGTCCCAAAGCCGGCCCAAGCGTGCTGGAAACGCTCCATGCCATCCTGCTCTCCCGCACGTTGGCGGAGGCGGTCATTAGCCAACTCAACCTGAAGGAATATTACGGTGAGACCTTGCTGGACAAGACCATCGAGGCCCTTCGCCGAGAGTCTGATGTCAGGATCAATAAACAGAAGATGATCGAGATCATCGTGCTGACCCGTGACCCGAAAATGGCAGCGGATATAGCCAATTCCTACATCTTGAACCTCGACCGCCTTAACCAGGAAATCAACATCACCTCCACCAAGCGGAACCGCCTGTTTATCGAAAAGAGGCTGGAAGAGAAGGCCCTAAAGCTGGCTGAGGCGGAAAGTGCTTTGAATGCATTTCAGAGGGAGCATCGGTTCCTTGGATATGCCGAACAGGCTATAGCGGCGACGGCTGGGGCTGCGAACATTGGGGCTGCGAACATTAGGGGCGAGATCGTCGGGCTTGAGGTCGAGCTCGCCGCTTTAAGGGAATATGCCACACCTTCGAATCCCATGATCAATCAATTGCGAGTCCGAATTCAGCAATTGCGGGATGAGCTGGATCGCATGGAGCGAAGTCAGGTCCAGGGGATTGGGACAAAACCGGGAGCTAAGACCGTCCGGCCAAGCAAGCTGTTCCCCTCGTTCGAAGAGATGCCGGCTTTTCACCTCGACTTCATCCGTCTGACCAGGCAGGTCAAGATCGAAGAGTCGGTGTACGGGATGCTGGTCGGGATGCTGGAACAGGCCAAGATTGCTGAAGTCCGCGACCTGCCAACGATCCAGGTGCTGGATTCTGCCGTTCCGCCCGAGCGCAAGAGCAGGCCGAATAATCTATTCAACCTCCAGGTCGCGGGCGCTGCCTCGCTCGTCCTGGGACTTGTACTCGTTTTCTTCTTCAACTACCTGGAGACCCTTAAGGCTCAGGAAGCCGCCGCAGTTTCCTTGACCCAGGGGGCCGGCAGTCCTGCCACCGGTTACCTCAAGGGCAATGGAGACAGGACCGAGGGCCTCCCAGTCCCTGCCAAGGAGATGGAACGCCTGCAGAGCTGATCGCAGGGTCGCGGGAAAACGGGCCGGGCTGTCCGGCCGACAGCGCTGTTCTCAGCCAAGGGCTGGTTCTTCTCTGGTTCTCGCCGATGATCGGTCGTCAGTGTGCTTTGACATTCAATGCCCGTGGTGCTATAGATTGCCATTCCTTCCCCCTATTTCCTGAGGTTTTTTCATGAACAAGTTGAATCGCCTCGTCGCGGTGATACTCGTGGTCCAATTTGTCCTGTGCCCTGGGGGCATGGCCTGGGGTCAGGTGTCGAAATCGTCGCCACTGCCGCCTGGACCGGCCGGTCCAGGCTCCCCGCGTTCTTCGATCCCCGGCATGGGGCGCGCTGGCGTTCAACCTGTTCCAGGAAGGGGTGGGGTCGTGTCCCAGACACCGGCGGAAAGTCAACTGCCGGGAGGGCAGGCGCTGTCCAGGGCTGTGGTACCGGATCAATATATTCTGGGCCCGGGTGACGGCCTGTCCATTTCCCTGTGGGGAGAATACGATGCCAATTACGTCGTGTGGGTTACCCCGGACGGGAAAATCAGCCTTCCGACGATCGGCAACCTGAGCGTCAAAGGATTGAGTCTGACCGAGGCCGAGTCCCTCATCCAGACCGAGGTAAAGCGGTATTACCGAAACGTCAAGAGCGGGCTGAGCCTTACCTCGTTACGGGTGTTTGAGGTGCAGGTGTTGGGGGAGATCCTGCTGCCGGGCACCTACCTGGCGACGCCGGTCAAGCGCGTTTCCGACCTCATCGCTCAGGCGGGGGGGGCACTGCCCGGCGGCAGTCAGCGGCGTATTCAGGTCCAAAAAACCGGGCAAGTGTATGCAACCGCCGACATTGCGGCCTTCCTTCGAAAAGGGGATCAATCTGGGAATCCGTACGTCCATGACGGCGATGTGATCTTTGTCCCGCCCATGGGAGACCGTCGTGTCTCGGTCTATATCAGCGAAATCGCGCCTCGGACTTCGGGGGCGACGGGCCTGATCGAGGATTCAATCCCGTACACGGTCGAACTGAAAGAAGGGGAGCGGTTATCCACGCTGATCAGCGAAGTGGGAGGCGTCAGTCCCTGGTGGGACCTGGAAGGGGTCTTCATCCAGCGGGTCTCAGAAGCGCCCCAGGGAATGATGCGCATTCCCGCGGACCTTCGGCGGTACTATATCGAGGGGGATGAAAGCCAGAATGTGCTTCTGGAGCGCGGGGATCAAGTTTATATCCCGGCCTCGATCCGGAGGGTCCTGGTCGCCGGCGCGGTGAAGCTGCCTGCCGCCTACGTGTATGTCCCCGGCAGGCCGGCTGATGCCTATCTGATGGAGGCCGGCGGTGCCTCCCTCACCGCCGATCTGGAGAAGTCGTTCATCAAACGCGCGGACGGCGCCGTGGAGCCATACGTCGGCACGACCGAGGTCAATAACGGAGACAGCATCGTGGTCCTCGAGAAGACCTTCAAGAATTGGCAAGATTATATCGCGCTCGCGGGATTTGTGACGGGATTGTTCCTCACGGGATTCTCTTTGATCGTCGGGATCAACGCCCTTAACCGGTAGCTGCCCCATTAATGGCCGTCTTTCAATAAGCGTGATGGACAACACCAGCCCCGGCTTCTCTCCCAATCTCCTGTACTACAAGGCTTCCCTGCTCCTGACGCCGGTGGTGTTCAGCCTGGCCGTGGCGTGCCAGGTACTGCCGCCGACCGGCAAGGGCGACAGCCTGGAATCCACGGGTTTCGAAATGGCCCAGCAGTTCAAGTTTGAAGGGCGGGTGACCCGCCTTGCTTTTTCCCAGGGAGGGCGCACCCTGGCCGTTGCGGGGTGCCAGGACGGCAGGGCCACGCAGGAAAGCGCAGCCTGCACTCAAGGAATGGTTCAGGTGTGGAATGTGGAACAGGGCGCGCTGGAGGCGGCCTTGAAGTTCCCGCGCGCGGTGACCGCGATTGCCGTGTCGCCCGATGGAAGGAAATGGGTGGCCGGGGACGCCTCGGGCCGGCTGATCCGGTCCTCGGCCGCCGCGAAGACCCTTCCTCGCCTTCTCCATCAGAAGAGCGAGATCACGGCCATGGCCTTCTCCCCCGACGGGAAGTGGGTCGCTTCCGGCAGTCTGGATCCCACGTTTCCGTTGGGCTTCATGGACATGACCACAGGGGGCATCATCAAGGTCGTCCAACAATTCGGGCCGGTCTCCGCTTTGGCGTTCTCGCCGGAGAGCAAGGACCTGGCGGTGGGTATGATGAAGGGTGGGTTGGCGGTCTGGAGCTTCACCGTCCCTCGGTCCATGCCGGTCAAGATCACCTCCAATCGCGACGAGGGTCTCGCGATCACCAGCGCGGCCTTCTCGCCCGACGGGCAGGTCCTGGCGTACGGCCGGCGGGATGGAAAAACGGTGCTCTGGGATCGAAAGGCAGAGCGAGCGGTGGTGGAGTTCAAGGGATCCTCGGCGGTGAAGGCCCTGGCGTTCTCGCCGGATGGCCGACAGCTCGCCCTTGGGCAGGACAACGGCAAAGTGCTGGTCATCGAGTCTCGCCAGTCCCATCCGATCTGGTCCAAGCGTCACCTCTTGCCCATCTCGGACATGGCCTATTCGCCGGATGGAGCCTTCCTGGCGGTGGCGGTGCAGCGCACCGTGTATCTGTATCGGGTGGCGGGAACGGCCTCCGCGCCGCTCGCCACGGTCCTTGCCGAGCGGCAGGAGGGAGCGAAAGGAATCCCCACCGCCGGGCAGGTTCGGGGAATTTCTCGCGAGGCCGTCGCTCCCGCGGTGTCTTCCCGGACTTTGGCTGATGTCCTCCAGATCGCCCAGGACGAGTATATGCGGCTGCTTCCTTTTGATCGGGTGATGATACGGGCGGTCGAGGCCATGGTGGAGGTTACTCCCGGCTCCGCCGTCGAGACCCAGACGGACAAGCTGATCCTGACCGAGGGGGGGCGATCCCTGACGCTTGACCTGCGTCCTTTGCGAGGGACGTTGGGGAAGACCGGCCTCCGGCAGGCCGTTCGCGCGTACGAAGCGGCCCAGAAGTTTCTCCTGGTCTCCCATCAGGGCTCGGCGCGTAGCCTGGAAAATGCGGCCGTGGATGGGGTCCTCACCGAACTGGGTCCGGGCGTGCGGGTCGTCTCCGGACAGGAGCGACGAGGCCTGGGTCGGGACTCCACCACGGATGCGGGAGCGCAGGCGATCGCCGCATCGGGCTGGGGGCGACAGGAGATCATCCAGACCGTCTTTGAAGGAGACGTCAACTATTTGAAATTGCCCCGATTCGACCAACGCACCGCGGGGCAGGTGCAGGTGTGGATGGCCGGCGGCACGGGCTCGCCCGAGGGGGCCGGAGCCTTTCTCCTCGACTTGCGTGATAATACTGGATCGGAGCTGGAGCCTGCGGTTGCCACCGCCATGAGCCTCCTGCCGAAGGGGCACCTCATCACCTCGGTGATCGCCAGGAAGACGGGGGACCGGACCGAGTACCGATCGGACGGGCCGGCCCGTCCCAAGGGGCGGCTGGTGGTCCTGGTCAACGAGCGCACTGCGGGGACAGCGGAGATGCTCGCGTGCGCGGTTCGGGAAGCGGGGGCCGGGGTCCTCGTCGGGGTCCGGACGGCTGGAGTCGACGAGGTGTACGAGACCTTCCCCATGTCGGACGGCTCCGGGCTTCGGGTCAGCACGGGCCGGTTCTATTGCCCCGGTGACCACAGCCTCAGGTGGGTGGGGCAACCGGTGGATGTCGAAGTCAGTGCGACGGGGTTGGGGTTCTCCCCCAGGGATTACCAGGTCAGCCCGATGGCGGTCACGCTTCCCGCAAGAGGGGACCGGCAGCTCAGGGCTGGAGTGGGGGTTGCCCGGTGTCTCAGTCAGGTCCCTCCGGGGATTCGCGTGGGCGCTCGAGTGAGCGGTCAGGGGTCCGTGGCAGCGGCCATGCTGGCGGAGTGTTCCAGCCCCCTGCATTGAGTCCTTTCCGACCTTCCTGAAAGAAACGGGACCGCCCTCACCTTCAAGACCCTCATTACGATTTATCCGGGGAGCATCGGCCAGGTTTGCCATGATCGAGCGCAGTCGCAGTATGCAGCGAAGGGGATGCAGTCAGGCGACGATGATCCTGACGCTCCTGGGCCTTTTCGCGTCTATGAGCGGGGCCTGGGCTGCGGTCAATCTGCCGGTCCACCACTGGGCATATGACGAGCTGGAGCGGCTGGCGGTGATCGGGTTGATCGATCGGGCCATGCTGTCCACCAAGCCATTCAGTCGCACTGCGGCCGCTAAGTTGGTGGCCAAGGCCATTAGGAAGATCGAGGCCGGGAGGACGGAGGAAGGCCTGGCGACCGCCGAGGTCGAACAGGCCCTCGCGGACCTCCGGGATGAATTTCAAGAAGAGCTCATCGCTTTGGGCGTGGAGCCGACTCGGACAGCTCCCGGGATGCCGCCGCTGGCGGCCCTTCCCACCATGCGCTACCGCTTTGCAGACCCGCTGCGGGTCGAAGTCTTCGGCGCCGACATCAATTCAAAAACCCCGGCTCCTCCCCCCATTGGCGGACACGCGGACTTTCGCCAGCCGGGATTCAGACCGAATTTCCGGGGGGAATCCTTTCGGGACGGCTTGAATGTCCAGTCTGAACTTCGGACCTGGGCGGAGGTCGGCGATCACTTCGGCCTGAGCTTCAACCCGAAATTCATTCATTCGGATCAATCTGATCAGCTCCAAGTGAAAGAGCTGTATGGCAAGTTCACACTGTCGAACGTTGATCTGCTGGTCGGGCGCGACAGCATGTGGTGGGGACCGGGCTACAGCGGAACCATCCTCATGACCGACAACGCCCGATCCTTTGACCTGCTCAAGATCGGAAGCGTCGAGCCGTTCCGATTGCCCTGGGTGTTCCGTCCCTTAGGCGATTTCACGTTTACGATGTTTGCCACGAAGCTGAGGGGGGATGATGGAAACCCGAAATTTGTGGGGACCCGCATTGGATGGATGCCTGCTTCCTGGTTTGAATTCGGCGCCAACCGGATGATCATTTTCGGCAAAGATGGGCAAGGGACCCGCTTCGTGGACTTTTGGAGGGGATTTTTCAGAACGAAATCCTCTGGAGCCAATTCCACCAGTGACTTCCGAACGAAAAGCGATGAGCGGATCACTATGGATTTCCGCACGCTGGTCCCGCTTCCGGAGGCGCTGTCCTTCGGCAAGACCATGCAGTTCTACGGAGAACTTGGCGGGGAGGAAGGCGGGACGTATTTTCTGGAGGATTTATTCTGGCAGACCGGCGTATTCATTCCCGGCTTCATCTGGTCCGGCACGGACCTCCGTATTGAATACAGCAATTCGCAATCGCTGGACAATCCAATACAACCGTTTGCGGATTACAATCACCACATCTTTACGAGCGGGTATCGTTTTCAGAGGAATATGATCGGCCACAATATGGGGAGCAATGCCGATGCCATCTTCGTGCGGCTCACACAGCACCTCACGCCGACGCTCCGCCTGAATCTTGCGTTGGAGCAGCAACGCCATGGGATAAAAAATTGTGTACCCGGCGCGGTCCTTCCTAACAGCGATATTGTGTGTCCGGCAGCCTTGCTACCGGTTGGCGAGAAGGAGCGCTCGGTGATCCTTGGACTCACCGCAAATCTCTCCCCTCAGTTAAGATTCGAACCCACTGTCAGTCTCCAGCGTCTTACGAACGAAGGAGGCGTGAGTGGGTTGAACGATTGGAATCGATATGTCGGGGCCGCGCTGAGTTTCCGGTATTGAAGGACCCTTTTCATCCAATGCGCATGACGTCTCCAGCCCCTTCGGGGTTTCCGCTTATCCGGCACCTCTCCTACCGCCTCACGCCTCTGCTGGCCAGGACCCCGTTCACTCCGAACCAGATCACCGGCGCCGGCCTCGCGCTCGGCATCGGCGGAGCCTGGTGCTATGCCCAGGGGAGCCGGCCGTGGATGCTGACCGGCGCCCTGCTCCTGGTTCTGTCCTATGTCCTGGACAATTGTGACGGCGAGATCGCGCGGCTCAAGGGACTGGAGAGCCGGTTCGGAGACCGCCTCGACACCTTCACGGACTGGCTCGTCCATGCGGTGCTCTTTCTGGCGTTGGGGATCGGCCTCGGCAGGAGCGATCCGCAGGGCCCGTGGATGTGGCTCGCGTGGGCGGCGGTGGCGGGCTCCTCCGTTAATTATCTGTTAGCCCTTGCGCGCGAGGACGGCCCTGCGTCCCAATTGGTAGGCGCGCTGGTGCATGCGCGCGATCGGACCTGGACCGACCAGGCCCTGTTCGTCTTTCGAGAACTGACGCGCGCAGATTTTTGCTTTCTGGTACTGGCACTGACGCTGTTCGACGTGGCCTGGTGGCTCCTGCCCGCGGCCGCGGTCGGGAGCCAGGCGTATTGGATGGCCGCGATCCTTGAGCGGGCCCGGTCGAGCCGGGCGGTCGGGAGGACGGCATAAAAGTCCTCAAGGTCGTCTACCTGCTGCTGGGACTGTTTCTGCTCGGATGGGTCCTCCTGCAGACGGACCTCGAGGCCGTGGGGCGAAGTCTCCTCCAGATGCGCTGGGGAATCGTCGTCGTTCTGGTCATCTATTTTTTCGAATTTCTCATGGACACGGCGGCTTGGGGGTTGATGGTGGGCGGGGTTCCCCTCGATATCCTCTGGGTGTTCCGGTTCTGGAAGGTCCGAATGGTGGGGGAGGCGTTCAACCAGGTGACCCCGTTGGCCACGATCGGAGGAGAGCCAGTCAAGGCGCAGCTTTTGAAAGACCATTACGCCGTGCCGTACCGGGAAGGGGTTACCTCGTTGATCCTGGCCAAGACAACGGTGATGATGGCCCTGTTGATTTTTCTCGCGGGCGGGTTCGGCGTCATCCTCCACTCGGAGCGGCTGCCCGGGCTGTACAAGCAGATTGCCGGGTACGGGCTGGCGGCGTTCGGGATCGGCCTCCTAATTCTTTTCCTGGCGCAACGGCTGAAGATGTCCTCCTACGCCGGCGCCTGGATCCGTCGCGGGAGGGTGGGCCCGTACCTGAGTCGTGTTCTCCACAAGCTTTCTGAAGTCGACGATTTGCTGGTGCGCTTTTACACCGGCCATCGGAAGCGATTTGCCGGCGCCGTCGGGTTGTCGTTGCTCGCCTGGCTGCTTGGACTCCCTGAGTTGTACGTGACGATGTTTTTTTTAGGGCACCCTATCGGCTTTGGGGAAGCCTGGATGATCGAATCCATGGCCCAGTTGGTGCGCCTCGGGACCTTTTTCATTCCCGGCAGTCTGGGCGCCCAGGAGGGGGCGTTTTACCTGGTCTTCGGCGCCATGGGGATGGACCCGACCCTCGGGCTGACGGTGTCCTTGGTCCGGAGGTTTCGGGAAGCGGTGTGGATTATTGGGGGGCTTGCGCTCGGTTGGGTCTTTGCGTTCACGCCGAGGCCATAAGCGGGATGTACGAAAATGAACGTATGCCGGGGTGGGATGTCTTCAAGTCGATTTCAATAGTGGTCCGGGCCGCGCCGATCCTCGGCCTGGCCTTGAGCGTCAGCCTTCTCTGGGATGGGATGGCTCCCGCTTATGCGCAGCGGCTGGACGACCGCCTCCTCATTGGCCAAACGGGCCGATCTGATCAGCCCAAGGCGGCGCTTCGGTCCCGGCCGGCCGTCATCCCGGAGGAAGAGCTTGAAGAACCAGAGCCGCCGGAATCCTTTACCAAGGGGTTCAAGGCCCTCTGGGACGATTCGATCTTCCTGGTGACCGCGCCCGCCCGCATGACGCTAAACGACACGCTGGTGGTCGGGGGCGTGCTCGCCGGGATCGGGGGGCTCATGGCGGCGGACCACGGGGTCCGATACGAGGTTCAGAAGAACACATCCTCCGGCGGCAAGGACGTGGCCGATGGATTCAGTGCGATCGGCAGCCCGGTCGGCGTGCTCGCGCTGAACGCCGGCTTAATCGTCGTCGGCGTCACGAGCTGGTCCTATACCGGAGACAGCCGGTTAAAGGACGCCGCGCTGGTCAGCCTGGAATCCGAGATCTTCTCATTGGCCTCGGTCTTCGTCGTGAAGGAATTCGTGGGCCGGGCACCGCCGGATCAGGGAAAAGGCACCACCCATTTCCGTTTGTTCAGCGGCGACGATTCCTTTCCCTCCGGGCACGCCGCCGTCAGTTTTGCCACGGCCGCGGTCTTTGCCGATCGCTTCGACCAGCCCATTCCGGCCATCGCGTATGGATTGGCCACCGCGGTGGCCCTGTCCCGCGTGTACAACGACAAGCATTTTCTCTCGGACGTTGCCGCCGGCAGCGTCCTGGGATGGATCATCGGCAAGACGTTAAGCGCGCGCCATCGCGACGGAGATTCAGACATCGAGATCCGTCCCCTCACCCTCGACCGGGGGCAACCCATGGGGCTCATGGTGGTCAAACCGTTTTAGGAGCCTGAATGAACGATGCCGAAACGAGTTCTGAGGTCTTCGAGTCGCTCCCGCAAGGCCCATCCGGCCGGGCTTCGCCGGGTGCGGATGGTCGCTATGGACGTGGACGGTGTCCTGACCGACGCCGGCATGTATTACTCGGAGTCCGGGGATGAGCTGAAGAAATTCAACACCCGCGACGGCATGGGGATCAAGATGCTCCAGGCGGCCGGCCTCATCACGGCCTTCATCACCAAGGAGAAGACCGCCATCGTGGAGCAGCGCGGGCGCAAGCTGGCGGTCCCCGAGGTCCATCAAGGCGTGGACGACAAGCTCTCGGTCCTGCATAGCCTGGTCGAGAAACACGGGCTGACCCTCGATCAGGTCGCGTACATCGGCGATGACGTCAACGACCTGGAGGCCCTCCGCGCCGTAGGGTTGTCGGCGGCTCCTGCCGATGCCATACCCGCTGTCCTCAAATGTGTTCACTATGTCTGTGGGAAAAAAGGCGGCGAGGGGGCGGTGCGCGAACTGGCCGACCTAATCCTCGCGGCCAGAGGGCACAATAAATAGCACACGAGCGGGTGGCGGCGATCGGGACCCTGGCTGTAGGGGCAACCCTGTGTGGTTGCCCAATCATCGGGCAGGCACGCAGGCCTGCCCCTACGTGCGACAGGACCCGCGGATTCGAAAACGACAGGTCACCTTTTTGCTCTTGAGGTGTCTATTGATGGAGACGGAGCCTATGCGTGAAATTCAGCGAATTAGTCAGGTTGCTGGAGCGAAACGGGTTTAAGCTCGTGAAAGAGAAAGGGGCGATTCGCTATTATTCGAAGCCGGGTATAGACCAATTGATTCGCATAGATTATCATGGGACGAAGGAAGTCCCGACCGGGACCTGCCAGGCGATCTTGAAGGCTGCCGGATTGGGACGCCGGGAGACGGAGCGTGATTGACCTGAAGTATTCGCTCATCATCGAAGCAACGGCGGAACCGACCTTCTTCGGGTTCTATTCGCCGGACCTCGACGGGTTCACCGGCACGGGACGCTCCATCGAGGATTGCCTGCAGCAGGCGCGACGCGGCATGGAAGAGCATGTCGCGCTGCTCAAAGAACGAGGCTTGCCCGTCCCGCCGGTCAATCCGAATCCGACCGTCACCATCAAAAACGAGAGGCCCATAGGCCAGGCAGTGTGAATGGACATTCTGACTGAGATCAAGCGGGTCCTGGACCTCGAAGGGAGGGCGGTCGCGCGGGTGCGTGAATGCGTCGGGCCGGCGTACGAACAAGCGGTCCGCCTCATATACGCCTCCCCCGGCAAGGTGATCCTGACCGGCGTCGGCAAATCCGGGATCATCGCGCAGAAGATCGCTTCGACGATGGTGTCCACGGGGACCCCCGCCCTGTTTCTGCACCCCACCGAGGGGATGCACGGGGACATCGGGATCGTGCACAAGGACGATGTGATCGTGGCCGTCGGCAAGTCCGGCGAGAGCGATGAGCTGATCGTCATGCTGCCGTTCATCCGAAAGATCGGGGCGCGCCTCATTGCGATCA
The DNA here is from genome assembly GCA_041490525.1 of Nitrospiria bacterium. Taxonomy (GTDB): domain Bacteria; phylum Nitrospirota; class Nitrospiria; order Nitrospirales; family NS-4; genus JBGPTH01. The sequence continues at coordinate 20,236 of JBGPTH010000017.1, read as the reverse complement.
CGGCGGAGACCGACTCCACGATTGCCCGCCATGCCGATATCGTCCTGCTGACTCCGGTGGAGGAGGAGGCCTGTCCCCTGAACATGGCCCCGACCTGCAGCACGACCGCAGCCCTGGTCGTCGGGGACGCGCTGGCGATGGCCCTCATGAAGCTCCGGGACTTCCAACCGGAGGACTTCGCCCGGCACCACCCGGGCGGGCAGCTCGGCAAGCGCCTGTTGCTGACCGTCCGCGATCTGATGCGGACCGGGTCGCGAAATCCGGTGGTCCATATGGGGGCGTCTGTCCAGGCCCTGTTCTCCGAGATCACGGCGAAGCACACCGGCGCGGTCTCCATCGTGGATGACACCGGCAAGCTGGCGGGCCTGGTGACTGATTACGACATCCGGCGCGCGGTCGGGGAGGGGCGCAACATCTTCACGATGAGCATCCCCGAGATCATGAACCCGAATCCGATCTTTATCGACGCCGATGCCAAGGCGGTCCAGGCGCTCAAGCTGATGGAAGAGCGGGAGAAGCCGTTTGCGGTGCTGCCGGTGGTAGAGGCCGATCGGAACGTCTGCGGGATGATTCATCTCCATGACCTCATTGACAAAGGGCTCTGATCCTATTTCCGCGCATCTCTATGCCGTCATCCTGGCCGGAGGCAGCGGCACGCGATTCTGGCCGCTCAGCCGGGAGCTCTATCCCAAGCAGCTCCTCAAGGTGTTGAGCGACCGGACGCTGATCCAGCAGACGGTGCATCGGGTCAGGCCGATCGTTCCGGGCGACCGCGTGGTGGTCGTCACCGGCGCGGGGCACGCCGAGGCCATCCGGTTTCAACTGGATGATCCCGGCGGGGTCCGCAAAGAGAACATCCTGGCCGAGCCGGTAGCCCGCAACACCGCGGCGGCGATCGGGTGGGCGGCGACGGTGATCCGCCGGCGGGACCCCGAAGGCATCATGCTGGTGATGCCGGCCGACCATGTCATTCCCGATGAGGCGGAATTTCGCCGGGCGACCGCGTTGGCGGTTCGCCTCGCCCAGACAGGACGGCTGGTGACCTTCGGGATCAAACCGATCCGGCCCGAGACCGGCTACGGCTATATCCGGGCGATAAAGGGGAAGCCGCTGCTGACCCAGGGCCGCCTCAAGGCATTGGCGGTGACCAGCTTTATGGAGAAACCGGATCGGGCCACCGCGAAGCGGTACCTGCGCTCCGGGCAGTTTTACTGGAACAGCGGCATCTTCGTCTGGCGGGCCGATGCGATATTGAAGGAAATCGCGGCCGCCTTGCCGGCTCTGTCGCGCGGCCTCACGCGGCTCGGCGCCGCGCTGGGCACGCCTATTGAGGCGCAGGCGCTGGACCGGTTCTACCGCCGCGCGGAGACGATCTCGATCGACCACGGCGTGCTGCAGCGGACCCGGCGGGCGGCCGTCATCCCGGCGCCGTTTCGATGGAGCGATGTCGGCAACTGGAGCGCCCTGGACGAGGTGGCCGAGAAGGACCGCGCGGGCAACGTCCGGATCGGCCCGATCGTGGACCTCGGGAGCCGCGACTCCATCTTATATGGGGAGCAGCGGCTGGTGGCCACCATCGGCCTGCGCGATATGGTGGTGGTGGACACGGCTGACGCCACGCTGGTCTGTCCCAAGGATCGGGCGCAGGAGGTCAAGCAGATCGTCGAGGTGCTGCGCCGGCGGAAAGCCCCGGAGCAGTTGATCCACAAGACGGTCCAGCGGCCCTGGGGCAGCTACACGGTGCTGGAGGAAGGCCCTCGATACAAGGTCAAGCGCGTGACGGTGAAGCCGGGCGGCCGTCTGTCGCTCCAGCTCCACCATCGGCGGAGCGAGCACTGGGTGGTCACGGCGGGACAGGCCCGCATCACCTGTGGCGAGCGGGTCTTTGAACTTCGGGTTAACGAGAGCACGGCGATTCCGGTGGGGACGGCGCACCGCATCGAAAATCCCGGCCCTGTTCCCCTCGACATCATCGAGGTCCAGTGCGGGGATTATCTGGGCGAAGACGACATCGTGCGGTTGGCGGACGACTACGACCGGATTGAAAAACGTTAATCGTTAAACGTTATCCGTTAAACGTTTGGGAGGTTCCGGTGTCTGATGAAATATGGCTGACAAGACCGAGAGGACAGTTAGGACATTTGAGGACTTAGAGGTTTGGACTGTTTGCAGGGATCTTAGGAAAGAGATTTCAGATCTGACGAGAACCTTTCCTCCTGAAGAGCGGTATCGTCTTTCTGATCAGTTGATTCGTGCGGCCAGATCGGTGACCGCAAATATTGCCGAGGGCTACGGCAGGTTTCATTATCAGGAGAATATTCAGTTTGTCCGCCACGCACGAGGGTCCTTGTTCGAAGTCATTGACCACCTGACTGTGGGTTTTGATGCTGGAATTTTTTGATAAAGATTCATTTCAAAAGTACTGCGAGCGGACACTCCGAGCTATTTCGCTCGTCAATGGTTTTATACGTTATCTAGTCAAGGCCAAAGATACTGAACTTTAGTCTACGATTTACGAATAACGATTTACGAATAACGATTAACGTATAACGATTAACGAATGTCCATCTTCAGAGAGTACGACATCCGGGGCGTGGTCGGGACCGACCTCACGGTAGAATTGGCCGAGAAGATCGGGCGGGCTTACGGGTCCACCGCGGTCCGCGCGGGCGCCAAGGCGGTGGCCGTGGGGCGGGACGGGCGGACCAGCGCGGGGCCGATGCGGGAGGCCATCCTGAAATCCCTGACAGGCTGTGGCCTGGACGTGGTGGATATCGGGGTCTGTCCCACCCCGCTGATGTATTTCGCGCTCTTCACCCTTCCCGTGGGCGGGGGGGTCATGATCACGGCCAGCCACAATCCTCCCGAGTACAACGGGTTCAAGCTCTGTCTTGGGAGAGACTCCCTCCACGGCGCCGCCATCAAGGCTCTCGAAGGTGAGATCGCACAAGGCCGTTTTGAGGAGGGACGGGGGACCGTCTCCGAGCACGCCATCATTCCGGATTACCTGGCCTACATGAAAAAGGCTTTCGCCGGCGTCAACGCCGCTCACCTCCACGTCATCGTGGATTGCGGCAACGGCATGGGCGGGCTCGTGGGACCTGAGTCCCTGCGCATGCTCGGATGTCGGGTGACCGGCATGTACGTCGAGGTGGACGGGCGATTCCCGAACCATCATCCCGATCCCACGGTGGTCGCCAACCTCCAGGATGTGATCCACAAGGTGCGCGAGACGAAGGCCGACGTCGGGATCGCCTATGATGGGGACGCGGACCGCATCGGGGCCGTGGACGAAAAGGGGGACATCCTCTGGGGGGACAAGCTGCTGGTGCTGTACGCCCGCGATATCCTGAAGGACCACCCAGGCGCCGCGATCATCTCCGAGGTCAAGGCCTCGCAAGTCTTCTACGACGACGTGGCCAAGCGGGGCGGCCGTCCCATCATGTGGAAGACCGGCCACTCCCTCATCAAGGCCAAGATGAAGGAGGAGCATGCGGTGCTGGCGGGAGAAATGTCCGGCCACATGTTTTTCGCCGATCGGTACTTCGGGTATGACGATGCGGTCTATGCCTCGTGCCGGCTCGTGGAGATCCTGGCCAGGGCCGGGCGTCCGCTCTCATCCCTGCTCGCCGACCTGCCTCCGACGATCGCGACCCCGGAGATCCGAGTGGACTGCCCGGACGCCGTCAAGTTCCAGGTGGTGGAAGAAGCCCGGAAGGAACTGGCCCGCGAGCACAAGATCATCGACATTGACGGGGTGCGCGTGCTGTTCCCCGAGGGGTGGGGGCTGATTCGGGCCTCGAACACCCAGCCGGCGCTCGTCTTGCGATTCGAGGCGACCTCCGAGGAGGCGTTGCGTCGCATCCGGGAGGTCGTCGAATCCAAGGTCAAGAAGTATGTCGGCGGGTCTTCCGGCACGCACTGAGGGTGAACGGCGCTGATCCCGATGCGCGCAGAGAGTGGTCCACGGCATTCCGTGCCGGTCCGGTTCCTCGCCCCGCTCGCGGCGGGGGTTCTGGTGCTGGCGGCACCCTGCCTGGCCGATCCCACTCTCGCCCCCTTTACCGTCGGCGAGCGGCTTACCTACGACCTGAGGTGGGGGGTCATCTCCGCCGGCACTGCGGTAATGGAGGTTGCGGAGCGCCAGACCGTCGGCGTGCGGTCCGTGCTCAAGGTCGTCCATACCGCGCAGTCGAATGATTTCATCTCGGTCTTCTATCCGGTCAACAATCGCGTCGAGTCCCTGCTCGACGAGCAAGGGAACTATTCCACCCGCCTCCTCTTCAAGCGGCGCGAGGGCAAACGCAAAAACGACATCGAGGTCCTGTTCGATCAGGTCGCCCATCGGGCGACGGTGACGAAAGACGGGGCCACCGAGACGATGGACATCCCGCCCGAAGCCCAGGATACCCTCTCCTGCCTCTACCTCTTCCGGACGCTCCGCACAGTCGACGTAGGTTCGTCGTCGTTTATCAACGTGTTCCACGATAAAAAAAATTACCGGCTGGAGGCGCGCATCGAGGGCAAGGAGCGCCTGAAAGGGCCGCTCGGGGAATTCGACACTATCCGTGTCCTGGTCATCATGCCCTTCCGGGGGCTCTTCCTGAACGAAGGCAATATCCGCGTCTGGCTGACCGACGATGCGGCCCGGGTCCCGGTTCTGATGAAAGCCAAGGTCGTCATCGGGTCCGTGACGGCGACGCTCGCCTCGGTCAACGGCATCACACTTACGGCAAGACCTTGAGCCCCAGCCGGGGCCTGGTCGTTGCCGTGCCCGCGGAAAGCCGATATAATTCCGTCATTCGATGAGGACCCCGCTTTCATGAGTCGTACGGGAACTACGCTGACCCGCTTCATCATTGAGACGCAGGCCGGGCTTCCCGCCGCGACCGGGGAGTTTTCGGCCTTGCTGGCCCAGATCGGGTTGGCCGGCAAGATGATCGCGCAGGACCTTCGGCAGGCCGGCTTGATCGATGTCCTGGGCGCCACCGGCGGGACGAACATCCAGGGGGAGGCCGTCAAGAAGCTTGATGAGCGCGCGAATGAGACGTTCATCAAGGCCTTTCATTACAGCGGACTCGTTTGCGCCCTGGCCTCGGAGGAGATGGAGAAGCCGGTCCACCTCTCCGAGAACTGGCCGCACGGGAAGTACATGTTGCTGTTCGACCCGCTGGACGGATCGTCCAACACCGACGTCAACATGCCGATGGGGTCGATCTTCTCCGTGCTCCGATATAATGGGAAGGGCGGGCTCCCACCCGAGTCGGAGCTGGTCCGGCGGGGGACGGAGCAGGTGGCGGCCGGCTATCTGATTTACGGGTCGAGCACCATGCTGGTCTTCACGTCCGGGCAGGGGGTGCATGGGTTCACGCTGGAACCCGGTATCGGCGAATACCTCTTGACGCACGAGGGGATCCGAGTCCCCGCGAGGGGCAAGGTGTACAGTGCCAACGAGGGGAATTACCACAAGTGGCCGGCCGGCACCCAGCGGTTTGTGGACCATCTCAAGGAGTCCGACAAGGCCACGGGGCGGCCCTACACCTTCCGGTATTCAGGCTGCTTGGTGGCGGACGTCCACCGCATCCTCCTGGGCGGTGGGATCTACCTGTATCCCGGTGAAAAAGACAAACCGGAGGGAAAGTTGCGCTTGCTATACGAGGCCAACCCCTTGGCGATGGTCGTGGAACAGGCGGGAGGCCGGGCTGGCACCGGAACCGAGCGGATCATGGAGGTCGTACCCAAGACCCTGCATCAGCGGGTGCCGCTTCTGATCGGGAGCCCGGACGACGTGGGGACGGCCGAGGCCTTCATTCGTGGGACTTGTTAAGCGTGAATCGGGGAAAGGGAACCGGTCATCGTTAAACGTTATTCGTTAATCGTAATTACATCTTGAGTTCCGTTTCACGATTAACGTTTAACGAATAACGAATAACGAGGGGGGGATGATGACGAATCGTGTCCGAGAAATCCTGAGCTGGTACGGTAGCGAGCAGGCCGGCGTGAAAGCGAACCTGGCGCGCATCCTGAACCATGGCACGCTGAAGGGGACCGGCAAGTGCCTGATCCTTCCCGTGGACCAGGGCTTCGAGCACGGGCCGGCCCGGAGCTTCGCGGTCAATCCTCCGGGCTACGATCCCCGGTACCACTTCGAGCTGGCCATCGAGGGGGGCTGCAACGCCTACGCCGCCCCGCTGGGCTTTCTGGAGGCGGGCGCTTCCGAGTTCGCGGGGGAGATTCCGCTGATCCTCAAATTGAACAACCACGATTCCCTTTACGAGGATAAGGACCCGGTCCCGGCCGTCACGGGCAGCGTGCGGGACGCGCTGCGGCTGGGGTGTGCGGCCGTGGGCTACACGATCTATCCCGCGTCGGCCCACTGCAAGGGCATGTACGAGCAGCTTCGCGAGATCATGCAGGAAGCCAAGGACCACGGGCTGGCCGTCGTCGTCTGGTCCTACCCCCGGGGGTCGCAGATCAGCAAGGAAGGCGAGACCGCCCTCGATGTCGTCGCCTATGCGGCCCAGATCGCCGCCCAGCTGGGCGCCCACATCATCAAGATCAAGCTGCCGACCGATCACCTGGAGCAGGCGGCCGCCAAGAAGGTCTATGAGGCCCAGCACGTCCCGATCAAAACCCTGGCCGATCGGGTCCGGCACGTCGTGCAATCCTCCTTCAACGGACGCCGCATCGTGATCTTCTCCGGCGGGGCCACCAAGGAGGACGACAAGGCCCTCTTCGACGAAGTCCGGGCCATCCGGGACGGGGGCGGGTTCGGGTCCATCATGGGGCGCAACTCCTTCCAGCGCAAAAAAGAGGATGCCCTCAAGTTCCTTCGAACCATCACCGGGATTTATGCCGGAACTATTCAGTAAAGGGGGCAGCAGATCGGTGGCCGGCGGCCTGCTCCTGGTCGGGGTGGGCATGGTCCTCGGCTGGGTCGCCGCGGCGGACCTGGGGTATCGGCCGGTCAGCGGGGTCGGGCCCGAACCGCCGGTGGCGCAAATCACGCTCAGCGCGCCGCAGCCGGTCTCGTTGGCCCAGCCGGCCGGCTCCGACCGGAATTTCGTGGAGGTGGCCAAGGCGGTCACCCCCTCCGTCGTGAATATCGCCACCACCCGGACCAGCCGGCTCCCGGAGGGGCACGGCCTGGGCCCCTTCGAAGATCCCTTCTTCCGGCGGTTCTTCGGGGACGAGCTGTTCCGCCGGTTTGAGGCTCCCCGCGACCGCCGCGAGCGCAGCCTGGGGTCCGGCGTGATCGTGGACCCCAGCGGCTACATCATCACGAACAACCACGTGGTGGCGAAGGCGGACGAGATCAAGGTCCTGCTCTCGGACAAGCGGGAGCTGAAGGCCAAGGTCGTGGGGACCGACCCAAAAACGGACATCGCGGTGATCAAGGTGGACGCGCAAAGCCTGCCGACCATCCCCTGGGCCGATTCCGACAAGCTCCAGGTGGGGGAGTACGTCTTGGCCATCGGCAACCCCTTCGGGCTGAACCAGACCGTGACCATGGGGATCATCAGTGCGGTGGGCCGGGCCAACGTCGGGATCGCCGAGTATGAGGACTTCATTCAGACCGACGCGGCCATCAATCCGGGCAACTCGGGCGGCGCGCTGGTCAATGCGCGGGGGGAGCTGATCGGCGTCAACACGGCCATCTTCAGCCAGAGCGGGGGATACATGGGGATCGGGTTCGCCGTCCCCAGCAATATGGTGCGGTCCGTGATGGACCAGTTGATCAAGGGGGGCAAGGTCGTCCGGGGCTACCTCGGCGTGTCCATTCAGGACCTGACCCAGGACCTCGCCAAGCAATTCAACGTGCCCGAAAGCAAGGGGGTCCTGATCAGCGATGTCCTGGCCGACAGCCCGGCGAAACGGGCCAAGCTGGAGCGGGGCGACGTGATCCTCGAGTATGACGGCCGTCAGGTCGAGAGCCCCACCCAGTTCCGGAACCTGGTGGCACAGACGGCAATCGGCAAGAAGGTCCGGATCAGGCTGCTCCGCAGCGGCAAGGTGCTGGAGCCGGAGGCCACGATCGCCGAACAACCGAAATCCATGGCCCGGGGCAAGCTGGAACCGGAAGACGAGGAGGTCCGCTCGGCGGGCGCCTTCGCCGGCGTGGAGGCGCGGGACCTCACCGCGGAGGTGGCGCGCCGCTTCAACCTTCCCCGCGATGACCGGGGGGGCGTCGTCGTGGTCCGTGTCGCCGACGGCAGCCCGGCCGAGGAGGCGGGAATCCAGGCCGGCGATGTCATCATCGAGATCAATCGCAAGCATGTCACGAACCAGCGGGACTTCATGCGCGCCGTGGAGGAGCTCGCCCCCAAGGAGTCCGCCCTCGTCCTGGTGCTCCGCAACGGCCGGAGCTCCTATCTCACGATCAAGCCGTAAATTTTAGTTCCTATATAGCTTTCCTCTTCTTCTGCATTCGCGCGGTCGTGTGATAATATGGCCGCATGACGAAAGGGGGTAGCAGTATGGTGCCGCGTGCGACATTCGTCATTCTCTGCATCGTGGCTGGTCTTGCCCTGTTCTCCGACGGCTTCGGCCAGGAAAGCGGATGGATCTGGGCGGCGGGAGTCGGCCTGCTCGTGGCCGGCGTCGTCCTCGGGGTGGAATATGGTCTCCGCCATGCCAAGCCGGGGGTGCTCCTCGGAGGGGCCGCGGGCCTCGCGGCTGGCCTGTTCGTGGCCGGGCTGGCGTCGTGGGCTGTGGGATTTGCCGTCCCGGGCCTCGAATCGGTGCCCGTCCTGGGATTCGTGCTCCTGGCGGCCTTTCCCTATCTTGGCTTGATCTATGGGCGCAAAATCTTTGAAGCCGCCGGGGTCCTCAAGTTATCGGAGGGAGGCGGATCCGCCGTTGCAGCCCACATCAGCAATAAGATTCTCGATACCAGCGTCATCATCGACGGGCGGGTGGCGGATCTCTGCGAGACCGGATTCTTAGAAGGGGCCTTTATCCTGCCCCAATTTATTCTGCTCGAGCTTCAGCATATCGCGGATTCGTCGGATCCTCTCAAGCGCGGGCGGGGGCGGCGCGGCCTGGACGTGCTCAACAAGATCCAAAAGATGGTGGACGTCGAGGTGCACGTCATCGAGGAGGATTTCCCGCACATCAAGGAGGTGGACTCCAAGATCGTGATGCTGGCCAAGAAGATGAACGCCAAGGTGATCACCAACGACCTGAACTTGAGCAAGGTCGCGGAACTCCAGGGGGTTCGGGTGCTCAACATCAATGAGCTCTGCAACGCCCTCAAGCCGGTCGTGCTGCCGGGCGAACAACTCCGCGTCTTCGTCCTCAAGGAAGGGAAGGAGGCCGGCCAGGGCGTGGCGTATCTGGACGACGGGACCATGATCGTCGTGGACAACGCCAAGCGGTTCATCGGATCCAACGTGAATGTGGTGGTCACCAGCGTCCTGCAGACCCAGGCCGGGCGCATGATCTTCACCCGGCTGAAGGAGGAGACGGAGAGCCCGGACCTTACGGTGGCCCGAGGGTGAGCGGCGGAGCGGGAGGCGTGGCGCGATGAAATCGGCGGGACGGGTGGTGGCCATTGTGCCGGCCGGCGGGGCCGGCAAGCGGATGGGAAGCGGGACCCCCAAGCAATTCAGGATGCTGGGGGAGTGGCCCATGATGCTCTATTCGTTGCGGGTCCTCGATCAGTCCCCGAGTGTGGCGGAAGTCATCCTGGTGGTGCCCAAGGAGGAGCGCGCTCGCGCGCTGACTGAGGTGATCGAACGGTACGGCGTGAAGAAGGTGCTGAAGGTGGTCGGCGGCGGCGCGACCCGGCAGGAGTCGGTCTCGAACGGGCTTCAGGAGACCGGAGCCGATGTCGAGATCGTGGTCATCCATGATGCGGTCCGGCCGTTCGTGACGGAAGACCTCATCGAACGCTCCATCGAGATGGCCCGGAAGGTCGGGGGGGCCGTGGTGGCCATTCCGATGAAGGACACTCCCAAGCAGGTCGGGCCGGACGGATTGATCCTGAGGACCCTGGATCGCACCGGTCTCTGGCATGCGCAGACCCCCCAGACGTTCCGGCGCGCGATTCTTCTGGAGGCCTACGGGAAGGCGCTGGCGGATCACATTCACGCCACCGATGATGCGGCTTTGGTGGAGCGGTTGGGCCAGCCCGTCGGCATCGTCCCGGGCAGTTGGGAGAACATCAAGATCACGACCCCGGAGGACCTGGTGCTGGCGGAAGCCATTCTGGCTTCACGCCAGCACCGTTAATCGTTAATCGTTAAACGGTTGCAGGCCTGGTATCTTTTACGATTAACGAATAACGTATAACGAGCGACGACGAGGCTATGCGAATCGGAATAGGCTACGACATCCACCCCCTGGTGTCGGGGCGCAAGCTGGTCTTGGGCGGGATCGAGATCCCGCACGCGAAGGGCTTGAGCGGGCACTCGGATGCAGACGTCCTCACCCATGCGATATGCGATGCGCTCCTCGGCGCGATGGGGGAGGGGGATCTTGGCTCGCATTTTCCGGCTTCCGATCCGCAGTACAAGGACATCCCGAGCCGGACGCTCCTGGAGCGCGTGGTCTCCCTGATGGCCCGGAAAGGCTTTCGGGTGGCGAATGTGGACGCGGTGCTCAATGCTCAGGCCCCGCGGCTGGGCCCGCACCTGCCCGCCATGAAGGACGCGCTGGCCAAGGCGATGGGAATGGAGCCGGCGCGCCTCAACCTCAAGGTGAAAAGCGGGGAGGGGCAGGACGCGGTGGGGCGGGAAGAGGCGATGACGGCGCAGGCGGTCTGCCTGCTCGAGGGGATCTCCTAGAGGCCATGTTCAAGACGATCCGGGAAGATCTGGCCGTGGTCTTCGAGCGCGACCCGGCCGCGACCAGCAAGCTGGAGGTAGTCCTCACCTATGCGGGCTTTCATGCTCTGCTGGCCTATCGGATCGCGCACCGGCTCCGCGCGTGGGGCGTCCCGTTCATTCCCCGCGTCATCTCCCAGCTCGCGCGCTTGTTGACGGGCATCGAGATCCATCCGGCCGCGAAGATCGGCCGCGGCTTCTTCATCGATCACGGCATGGGGGTCGTCATCGGCGAGACCGCCGAGATCGGCGACCACGTCACGCTCTTTCAGGGCGTCACCCTGGGAGGCACCGGCAAGGAGCGCGGCAAGCGCCATCCGACGTTGGGCAGTCACGTCGTGGTCGGCGCGGGGGCCAAGATCCTCGGGGGCATCCGGATCGGCGACAACGTCAAGATCGGGGCCAACTCCGTCGTCCTCAAGTCGGTCCCTGCGAACTCGACGGTCATCGGGGTGCCGGGCCGGATCATCAAGGCCGAGGGGGATCGCCTCCCGGAAGTCACGATGGACCACACCAACATCCCCGACCCCGTCCTGGACCGCTTCGAAGCCCTCGAGCGCGAGCTCATCAAACTCCGCAAGCAGATCGACAGCCACAACCCGCCCGAGAAGAAGTAACGCCCTCCCAACCGCGGGTCCTGTCGCCGAGCCACCGGGGCACCTGTTGCTCTTCCAATGCAACGGGTCACCAGCTCACGCGGTTTCCCTGTCGCAGCCCCGCAGACTCAAGTGTACCGCGCTCCGCTCCGCCAGGGTCCCGCTCGTCGCCACCCGCAAGAGGAATCGCAATGGCCCTAACCGAATCGACTATGGTGGTGCTGGGGACGCCGGCGCCGGATTTTCCCTTGCCGGATGTCGTGTCCGGCCGGACAATCTCGCTCGCGACCTTCGCGGGGAAAGCGGCCCTGCTGGTCATGTTCATCTGCCGGCACTGTCCGTATGTGCAGCACGTGCAGCAGGAACTCGCGCGTCTGGGCCGGGACTATGCCGCCCGGGACGTCGGGATCGTAGCGATCAGCGCCAACGACGCCAAGGGGTATCCGGAGGACGCTCCGGCACGGCTCAAAGCGATGGCGGAGGAGTTGAAGTTTACCTTTCCATACTGTTACGACGAGTCGCAGGCGGTCGCGAAGGCTTACGGCGCGGTGTGCACGCCCGACTTTTTCCTCTACGACCAAACACGGCGGCTGGTCTATCGGGGCCAGCTGGACGACAGCCGGCCCGGCAGCGGCAAACCGGTGACAGGGCGCGATCTGCGCGCGGCGCTCGACGCCGTCCTCGACGACCGTCCGGTGGACCCCACCCAACGCCCCAGTGTTGGCTGCAACATCAAATGGAAACCCGCCTGAGTGGTGAATAAATAGTCAAATGGCACTGGTCAAGATAATCTATACCCGTCTCTCCATTTCTCTAGTGCTCTTGTTCACCATTACTTTTATGTGTGGAGCCGAAGCCGTTCCAGAAGCTGCATTCGATCGCGCTGTAAAGTTGATGGAAGCAGGGCGCTATGCTGAGGCTATTCCGCTTTTGAAGGAGGCACAGGAAGCATACCCCAGCAATCCGAACGTCTTGTGGAATCTCGGGATAGCTTCCGCTGAGATTGGAGACCATCCTTTGGCGCTCGCAACGTGGAAGCTTTACAGGAACGCGAAGCCGGACGATTGGCGCGCCCGCGCTAAACTCATCCAATCTTATCAGGCGCTCGGCCGCACCGCGGAACGCGACCAGGAGCGCGCTGCCCTCATCGAATTCCGAAAGGCGCTTCCGGCTAAGCTCGCAGAATCCATGCCCTCCTACTGTCGGGAGCAGTTTAACGCAGGAAACCGAAAGGTCTTAGCTTTTGAACTCTTCGAGCCGAAGAGTCCTAAACGAATTTACCTTCGATTTTCCGTACTAGATGAGTCCGGGAAGGAGGAGTACTTTATTTCTCTCGGGAGCTACGATTCCACAACGGACATTGCTCGTGAGCTGGGTGAGATCGCCAAGGATGCTAGGGCATTCCATTTGGACAGATATGATCGTGTTGGTCACGCCACCTTCGCCCATTTTAATAACTTCCCTTCGTACGAATCGGTTAGAGCGATGGTTGTGGATATCCTGGATGGCAAACGTCGTCCGCTATCGTCAACGAGCAAAAGCCGCGAATCTCCTCCATAGAGCATGGTAGTGCAGAAAAGGGGACTGGCTACTTTTCTCTCTTTGCGGTGAGAAAAGTTGCCCGTCCCCTTTTCGTCATTCGTTGACGCGGGTCCTGTCGCCGAGCCACCCTGACGTGCTCGCGCGGTTTCCCTGTCGCGGCCCCGCAGACTCAGGTGTACCGCGCTCCGCTCCGCCAGGGTCCCGCTCGCCGCCACCCGCTCCATATCGTTCGCCCTGAGGTTCTCGGAGGGCGGATGTTGTTCTTCCCTCAGTAGTCCACCCGCACTAAATACAGCCCGTGCGGCGGCGCGGTCGGGCCGGCTTTGGTGCGGTCCTTCGCCGCGAGAATCCCCGCCACGTCTCCCGCCTTCAGCTTCCCCCTCCCCACCGCCAGCAGCGTCCCCACGATATTCCGCACCATCTGCTTCAGAAAGCGGTTCGCCTCGACCTCGAACCGGATCTCATCTCCAAACCGCTCGATCTCCATGCGGGTGATCGTGCAGACGGGGTTCTCCGTGTCGGTCGGCGATCCCTGGAAGGAGGAGAAATCGTGCGTGCCGATTAGCAGGCGCGCTGCCTCTTGCATGGGACCGAGCTCCAGAGGCTGCGGAAAGTGCAGGACTTTGTTCCGGCTGAGAGCGGAGCGTTGGACGCGCGTCAGGACCCGGTACAGGTAGAGTTTGGACTTCGCCTCGAAACGAGCGTGGAAAGTCTCCGGAGCCGGTTCGACATCCAGCGCTGCGATGTCCGCGGGGAGGAGTCCGTTCAGAGCCCGCTGCCAGTCCTGCGCTGAGAGCGAGGCGGACGTGGTGAAGCCGGCCACTTGGCCGAGCGCATGGACGCCGGCGTCGGTGCGCCCGGCGCCCGTCACATTGACCTCCTGCTGAGCGACCTGACGGATGGTGGACTCGAGGATGCCCTGGATGGTTGGAAGATGGGGCTGGATCTGCCAGCCGTGATAGTTGGTGCCATCATATTCCAGCACAAGCTTGAAGGTCGGCATGGCGAACGGGCGGAATTCAGCGGGCGGAGGCGACCTGGACCGAGTTCAGGTAGTTCCGGATGCCCTCGTACAGTCCTTCGGCCATCTTCTGGCGGAAGACGGGCATCCGGAGGCGTTTTTCCTCGACGGGGTTGCTGATGAACGAGAGCTCAGCCAGGATGCTGGGCATGGCGGTGTAGCGGAGGACATAGAAGGGGGCCGTCTTGACCCCGTGATCATCCAGCCCATACTGGGGCGCCACGAGGTTCACGACCGCCAGCTTGGCCTCCCACGCCAGGTTCTGCGACTCCTCGATGCGCTTGCTGAGCGCGAGGTCAGCCTTGATCATGTCCACGAAGTCGCGCGAGTAATCGATGGCGTCGCCGTTTTCACGCGCGGCTACTTCCATGGCCCGGCGGTCCGAGGCGATCCCGAAGTGGTACATCTCCAGACCCCGCGCGGTGCGCTTGGGGTGCGAGTTGATGTGGATGGAGACGAAGAGGTCGGCCTTGTGCCGGTTGGCGAACTTGGCCCGGTCGTCCAGTTCGATGAACTCGTCCTTATCGCGGGTCAGCAGGACGTTCTTGCCGAGCCGGTCCCGCAGCAGCTTGCCCAGCCGCAAGGCCACATCCAGGACCACGTCCTTCTCCATCAGCCCGCTGCGGCCGAGGGCGCCCGAATCCTTGCCGCCGTGACCGGGGTCCAGCACGATCGTCTCGATATCCAGGCGCGCTTTCCGCTCGGCCTCGGTGATCTGGCGGGCCACAGGCGGGAGCGTGACCTTGGGCCGCGACGCCCGTGCAGCGGAGTCGCTCCTGGGGAAGTAATCCATGACGAGCCGGTTGGGTTTGGTCAGGGCCCGCAGCTTGAACCCGGTGACCCCCTCCATGTCGAGGGTCACCCGCACCAGCCCGGGCTGGGTCTGCTTGATGTCGATCTCGCCGGGAAATCCGTCGTTCTCGACCGTGCGCTTCGCGGCTTTGCTGAGGGCGGCGTTCTTGAGGTCGATGACGACCTGGTCGGGGTCCTCGATCCGGTGTTGGGTGTATTTGATCGCCCGGGCAAGATCGAACACCAGGCGGGTCTGTTTCGATGAGCGCGTAAAGCGCAGGTTGTCGATCGTCGAGATCCTGGCGGAAGGCTTCTTGGACTTGGCTGTGACGCGGCGGGCCGCCGTGTCGGTCTTGGACTGGGCGGAGGCCAACCGCGGCGTGGCGACCCCAACGGGAGCCGCGCTCGCCCAAGGGATCGGCGGCAGGGCCGTCATGAAGAACACGGCCGCCAGCAGGGCCTTCCCTATTGGTCCCGCCGAACGGGTCGTCTGCCTGAGGTTGAAACTCATATCTGTCCCGGTCCCTGCCGGCCGCTCGAAAGTCGACCAACACTCTACAACTTAATGGAAACCCTAGGTATTGTCAAGGTCTTGGATGATTCCGCGCGTTGACACGGTGGGGTTCTCCCGATAGGCTTATAGAGAGACATGGCGATCCATCTCATCATTGACGGATATAACCTCTTAGGGGTGCGGGGCGGCTTGGGCGGCGATGTGGAGTCCCGGCGGGAGGCCTTGATCCGCCAGTTGGCCGGATACCGGCACCGCAAGGGCTTCCCGCTCACGGTGGTCTTCGACGGCTGGCGGTCCGGGCAACCGGTGCAGCGAGCCGAGTGGCGCGAGGGGATCGAGGTCGTATTTTCGCGTCAGGGGGAGACCGCCGACGCGGTCGTGAAACGGCTGGCGGAAAAGTACGGCTCCGATTCCGCGGTGGTGTCCTCGGATCATGAGGTCGTGAATTTTGCCCGCGCCCGTGGCTGCACGGTCATCACGTCGGGCGAGTTCGAAACGCGCCTGCACACGTCGGGGGCTCGGCCCATAGCGAGAAAGCAGGCGGCCGACGAGGAAGAGGAAGTTCAGGCGCGGCGCGATCCGAAGAAGAAAGGCAATCCCAAGAAACTTTCGAAGGCGCTACGGAAGAAAGCTAGCCAGTTAAAGAAATTCTGAATCCAGGAGCGGGTCCTGTCGGCGCGTCACCCGGACGTGCGACGGGGAACCCGTTGCTCTTTGAGCGGGTCCTGCCCCCGCATAGCCCGGCGCAGCTGGGCGTTTCGCCGTCGAGGCCCCGCAGACCCGGCTGTACGCCCCGCGCTGCATCTGGGCGCCCATGCGGTGTCACCCGCTCGATTGCAACGGGTCGAAACGCCGTTGCAGCCACGCGGACTCGGCTGTAGCGGGCTCCGCTCCGCCCGGTTCCCACGCGCCGCCACCCGCTCGAGAAATATCACCCCGTCGCCTCCGGCGACATCGGCGCCACCCGCTAATCTTTATCAGTTACCCGCTGATCCTGAACAGACGCCTGGTGTTCTGAGTAGTCGCTTCCTCGACTTCTTGCACGCTGATTCCATGCAGCTCCGCGATCTTGTCGGCGACATGGCGGACGTAGGCCGGCTCATTCCGCTTGCCGCGGTGGGGGGCAGGGGTGAGGTACGGGGCGTCGGTCTCGACCAGGATGCGGTTCAGCGGCACCGTCTTGACGATGTCGCGGAGCATCGTCGCGTTCTGAAAGGTGATGACGCCGGAGAACGAGAGATAGAACCCCAGGTCCAGCGCGTCCTTCGCCAGCCAGGCATCCCCCGAGAAACAGTGAAAGACCCCGCCCGCTTCCCCGCCCTTCTCCTCCTTTAGGATTGCAATCGTGTCCTCCTGGGCCTCCCGCGTGTGGATTACGATGGGTAGGCGGAGCTCGCGGGCCAAACGCACCTGCTCGCGGAAACGCTCACGCTGCACGTCCCGCGGGGAGTGGTCGTAGTGGTAGTCCAGCCCGATTTCGCCATAGGCCACCACGCGGCCGGATTTCGCCAGCGCGCGCAGGTCGTCGTACCAGCCGTCCTGGATGAGCTTGACTTCGTGCGGATGGACGCCCACGGTTGCGGAGATGAAGGGATGACGCTGCGCCAGAGCCACCCCGGCGCGGCTCGTGTCGAGGTCGCACCCGATCGTCACGAAGTGCCCGATCCCGGCGTCCCTCGCGCGCTGGATCATCGCCTCGCGGTCGGCCTCGTAGCGGGCGTCGTCGAGATGACAATGGCTGTCGATCAGCATATCATTACGGGTCCTGTCGCCGAGCCACCCTGACGTGCGACGGGGAACCCGTTGCTCTTTGAGCGGGTCCTGCCCCCGCAAAGCCCATCGCAGCTGGGCGTTTCGCCGTTGAGGCCCCGCAGACCCGGCTGTACGCCCCGCGCTGCATCTGGGCGCCCATGCGGTGTCACCCGCTCGATTGCAACGGGTGACTTCGGCGTTGCAGCCCCGCAGACTCGGCTGTAGGCGCCCTCCGCTCCACCCGGGTCCCATGCGGCGCCACCCGCTCATATCCGGTCCAACGTGGTTAGCAGCGCTTGACACATCCAACGTTTCTGCGGCAAGTTGGCGGACATGGCCATACTTCCTCGCATCGGAATCAGCCGGTGCCTGATGGGCGAGAACGTCCGGCATGACGGCGGGCACAAGCGCGACGGGTTTCTACTCGAGGCCCTGGGCCCGCACGTGGAGTGGATTCCGGTGTGCCCTGAAGTCGAGGTGGGACTAGGCACGCCGCGCGAACCGATGCGGCTGGCCGGGGATCTCCACGCGCCGCGCCTCATAACAATCAACACAGGAGTCGATCACACCGACGCGATGAACCGCTTCGCACGGCAACGGGTCCGAGAACTGGAGACCCTGAACCTCTCCGGCTTCGTCTTCAAGAGCGACTCACCGAGTTGCGGTATCGAGCACGTCCCGCTTTTCACAGCACAGGGAATGGAGACACCAGATGGTGTCGGCCTCTTCGCGCGCGCCTTCATGGCGCACTTCCCGCTCATTCCGGTCGAGGAGGAAAGCCGTTTGCACGACCCGCAAGCCGTAAAGAAATTTCTGGAACGAATCCTCGCCTATCGACAGGCGCGAAATTCCGGTGTTCCCTTCCCCCCTATTGGCCGAGGCCGGGAATCAACTTCTTGAAGGGTTCACCTTCCTTCGGAATGGTCCCGCCACTCTCGGTGGACAATGTGGTCAACTGCTCTTTCACCTGCTTGATCGTTCCCATGTTTTTTTGCAGATCGTCAATATTCTTTTGCATGTCCGCCATGGCGCTGCCGATCTGCTGGATCGAGGCGGTAAGCCCGAAGAGGCCCTGCGCCTGGGCATAGTGCAAGGACACGCCTCCCAAACCGAAACCCAATAAGAATGCCGCGAGGACGAGCATCGTCGTATGTCTCATCATGACCATGGCTTTCTCCTGTGAGATGATCGGTTAACCGCTATGGGTAGAGCCCGCTAACGGCGCATTCAGCAGGCGCACCTCCCGCTGCGGGAACGGAATGTCAATATTGCCGGCGCGGAACCGTTCGACGAGAGCCTGGTAGAGCTCCGCCTGGGCGGGGCCGTAGTCGGGCACCTTGGTCCAGGGCTGGATCGAAAGCGTGATGGCGGAGTCCCCCAACTGGGAGATGCCCACGACGGGCGCCGGCTCTTTCAATACCCGGGGGTTCTTCCCGAGGACGTCATGCACGATCGCAAGCGCTTGGCTCAGGTTCGAACTATATCCCACCCCGACGGCCAGGCTGAGTTGGCGCATCGTGCCATAGTTGTGCAGGATCTCGTGGACGATCTTCCGGTTTGGAATCACGACTCGAGACCTGTCCAAATGCTGCAAGGTCGTCGAGAAGATATCGATTGCGGTCACCTCGCCATACACGCCGACCAGTTCGATATACTCACCGACTCGAAAGGGCTTCGTAAAGATGATCGACAGCCCGGCCATCACGTTGCCGAGCACGCCCTGGAGCGCGAGGCCGATTCCCAGGCCGGCGACTCCGATGCCGGCGATGAGCGGGGCGACCTGTACCCCGAACTTGTCGAGCGCCACCACGAGCGTGAAAGCAAGCACGACGACCCGAACGATTCGGACCAGAAGGGTCCGGACCGGAGGCTCCATTTCCTGCCGTTGGAGCCACCGCTGCGCGAGGTTTCCCACCCATCGCGCCAGGAGGAGGCCGACCGCGAGGATGACGATCGCGCCGAAAATCTGAACTGTGTAGTGGATCACGAGGTCGATGGGAATATCTTTCAGTGACATGGCGGTTCCCCTCATTGTCCGAATAACTTCTTCAGCGCGTCCTCGCCCTTCTCCAGACCGCCCGGCGGCGCTCCCTTGTCCTTCAAGATCTCACCCAATCTCTCTTTCGCCTGTTCCTTCACCTGTTCTTGGGCTTTCGCGCCCAGAGCCTTCGCGTCCAGGGCGTACGAGGGGGCCTGCGCGGTCCCGGTGATAAGCAGGGGGACCGTCATCCGGCCGCCCTTCGCCGCGAATTTGGCGACGGGGGATGCACCGGTGATGCTCTTGCTGAGGGCTTCCGACAGGTTCAGGTTGGCTTTCAGGTTGAGCGTCTGATCGAACCCGACCGTCCCGTTAGCGGTGGCCTGGAAATCGTGGCTGTCCATCAGCAAGCGCTCGACCGTGATGATGCCACGCTTGATTTTCAAATCCGACTCGATGGTCGAAAAGACGGTGGCATTGGCGGTGTCCTGTTTGACCCCGACCGCCTTCAGGAGGGCGAACGCTTCTTTCAGGAGATTGATGCCCTCGATTTTCCCGTCTTTGATTTGGAGGCGGCCGGGTCCCTCCAGCGCATTGGTCAGGTCAGGCATGGAGAAACCGGCTCCGCGCACGGTGAGGTTCACAGCAGCGGTCCCGCTGATCGATACCTTATCCGTCCCGACCGCCTCCATGAGCGGCCCGAGCTGAATGCCCTGGATGGCGACCTTTCCGTCGAACGGTGGCGCAGCGGACCCGGTCGTGAGCCCACCCTGGGCTGCGAGTTGTCCTCCGAAGAGGTTGAGGGACAGATTCTGGAGCCGCGCCTGCGGCCCTTTCACCGCCACGGCCACTTTCAAGTCCTTGGCCTCGATGGGTTTCTTGAGCGGCAGCGCGACAGGCAGGTCGGCCGTGTTGATCGTCGGTGAGGTCACGGCCAGCTTGAGGTCCCCGCCGACGTTGCTTCCCTTGACGGCCAAAGCGATGTTGCCCAGCCCGATCATGAGATCGATCGTCTTGAGATCAAGGGATTCCGTCAGCGGACCGAAGGTGCCGTCAACCTTGACCGGCAGGTTATACGGTTGCACGGTCGTGCCTGCATGGACCCGCGCCGTTTCACCGAGCCTCACGGATTTGAGCAGAAATTCCAGCTTCTGCAAAACGTATTCGGTGGGTTTCGCTGCGGATTGATCGCGGTACGTGAGCTGCCCGCCGGTG
>JBGPTH010000016.1:0-70933 GCA_041490525.1 Nitrospiria bacterium | reverse complement strand
CAGGTCCAGCGCGGTCAAGGTCTCCTTCGCTCCCTCCTCCGTCAGCGAACTGACCATGATGACCGGGAGCGGCATCTCCTCCATGACGCGCCGGAGCACCTCGATGCCGTTCATCCCCGGCATCTCGATGTCCAGGGTCATAACGTCGGGCTTGAGGGCTCGGACCTGCGCCAGGGCCTCTTCCCCATGACGCGCCACGCCGGCCACGGTGATCCGCGGGTCGGACCCCAGCATGTTCGCGATGACCTTCCGCATGAACGCGGAGTCATCCACGACGAGGACCCGGATGGGAGACGCGATGCTCGAGGGCACCTTCAGCAGTACCTCAAAATTGTTTCGGCCAGCATCTTCGGGTCGAACTTGGTGATGTAGTCCGTGGCTCCCACCGCTTTCCCCTTCTCGGCGTTGCACGTGCCGGTCAATGAGGAGTGCATGATGATCGGAATCCCGCCAAACCGGTGATCCGAGCTGATCTGTTTGGCCAGGGTGAATCCGTCCATCTCCGGCATCTCAATATCAGTCAGGATCAACTGCAGCTCGTCCCGGACCGCCCGGCCCTCGGCCTTGGCTTGCGCTGCCAGCGCCTCCAACTGTTCCCAGGCCTCCTTGCCGGTCGTCGCCTGGATATACGACAGGCCGAGCCGCTCCAAGGTCTTGGTGATTTGCTTTCTGGCCACCACCGAATCGTCGGCGAAGAGGACCCGCTTGGCCTTCAACGAAGTCTCGGTGTGGACCCCGGCAAAGGCTTCCTCATCCGGTTGCGGGCAGAGGTCGGCCAGGATCTTCTCGACGTCCAGAATGAGGACCATCCGGCCATCCTCCAAAATGCTCACCGCCGTGACCGCCCCGCCGGCGTTATTGCGCAGGAGCGGCGGAGGCGGCTTGACCTGGTCCCAGGACAGACGGATGATGCGATCCACCCCGGCCACATGGAGGCCCTGGAGACTCCTGTTGTATTCGGCGATGATCACCTTCCCGGCCCCGGCCTCAGGCAGCTCTCCAAATCCCAAGGCCTTTCGGAGCCCGATCACCGGCACCGTCTGCCCCCGAATGTTCGACACGCCCTCGATGCAGGGTAAGACCTCCGGCATCCGCGTGAGTGGAGGCATTTTCATGACCTCGCGGACCTTAAAGACGTTGATCCCGAACAGCTCACCGTCGCCCAGGTGGAACAGCAGCAGCTCCATGGTGTTGGCCCCGGCCAGCCTGGTCCGCGCATCGACTTCGTTCATCAAATTCGACATGAAGTTCTAACCTTTCAGCTTGAACCCACCGACCACGGTCTGTAGATCTCCCGCCATGCGGGCGAGTTCCGCAGTGGCCTGGCTGACCTGCGTCAACCCGCCCTCGCTCCGTTTGCTGACCGCAGCCACGGCCTCGATGTTGCCGGCGATCTGCTCGGACGCCGTGGATTGTTCCTCGATCGCCGCGGCCATCTGCTGGATCATGTCGGTCACGGTCTTAACCCACCCCACGATCTCGGTGAGGCGCTCGCCCGCCTTGTTGGCCAGCGTCATGCCCTCCTGGGCCTCGTGGGTCCCCGTCTCCATCGAGTTCACCGCCGTCGTGGTGTCCGCCTGGATTGTGCGGATCGTGTCGCCGATTTCCCTGGTCGCCTTCGTCGTCCGCTCGGCCAGCTTCCGCACCTCGTCGGCCACCACCGCGAACCCCCGCCCCTGCTCGCCGGCCCGCGCCGCTTCGATCGCGGCGTTCAGGGCCAGCAGATTGGTCTGGTCGGCGATGTCCTCGATGACCCGCACGATCTCCCCGATCTGATCGGACCGCTGTCCCAGCGAATGGATGCGCTCCGCCGAGGCCCTGACGGTCTCGGCCAGGCGCGTGATCCCCGCGATGGACCCGGCGACCACTTCGTGCCCTTGCCCGGCGGCCTGGCTGGCTTCCTGGGCCGTCGTGGCTACGTTCTGCGCATTCTTGGCCATCTCGGTGACGGTCGCCGACATCTCTTCCACGGCCGCCGAGGCCTGCATCGCCTGCTGCGCCTGCTCCTGCCCGCCCTTCGAGAGCTGAACCGCGTTGCTCGAAAGCTCTTCCGCTGCGGCCGCCAAGCTGGCCGTCGTTGACGCCACACGCTCCATGCTGTGGTGGAGTTTGTCCACGAACCGGTTGAATCCCTGACAGAGGCGTCCGACTTCGTCCTGGCCATCCACCTTCAGGCGTCTGGTGAGGTCCCCTTCACCCTCCGCGATGTCCTGGAGCGCCGCATTGACCATCCTGATCGGATGCACGACGCTGCGCGTGACGGCATAGGCGATCCCCCCCGCAAGAAGGAGGGAGACCAGCAAGCCGCCGAGGAGGACACGCTTCGCCGACCCGGCTGCGGCTTCCCCTTCCTCATGCAGGTCCTTCGCGACCTCGCCGACCGTCTTCAGCAGCTCGGCGAACCGTTCCGACGCAGCCTTGAACTTGGGCGCGGACTCCGCAAACTCGGACGTGGCCGCCAGGCTTCGCATCCGTTCCTGCATCTCCGGGTCCGGAAGGGCATTCGCATCCGCCAACGCGCTGATCACTCCGAACGCAGACGCATAGTAGGCGTCCATGGCGGCCCTGAACTTCTTGAGATCCTCCGCCTCGTTTCGTCCGCTCTTGGAGACCCGCATGGCCGAATTGGCGTATACAGCCAGCGGCTTGTCGATCCCCTCCCGGAGGGAGGGCAATTTTGTCGCCGCACTCTCGTATTCCCGTTGGTTCTTGGCCTGGACCGCCTGCAAGACCGTGTTGCGATACAGGCCCATGTTGCCGCGGACCGTGGCCAGGTCGATGACAGGCTCCGTGTAGTTCACGTATACGGTGCGGAGATTGTCCTGCAGGGTGGCCACCCCCACCCATCCGAGAGCGGCCATCACGGCCACCACCGTGATCATAAGGACATTGCCCGCCCAGATCCGCACTCCGATGGAAAGGTTTCGCATCTTCATGGTCTGTATTCTCCCTCTCAAATGGCTCCCATCCCAACGCCTGGAGGTTGCACGGTCTGCACCAGTTCGGCCATATCCAGAATCAGGACCACCTTGCCTTCCCCCGTGATCGTGGCGCCGGCCACGCCCGGGATCTCTCCCAAGAACTCGCCCAGCGACTTGATCACCACTTCCTCCTGCGCCTGCAGCCGGTCCACCACGATGCCGAGGCGCCGATCCCCAAGGGCGACCACGACGGCAAAGCCGCGATCCCCTCCTGCGTCCTTCATGGGGATCTCGAAGGCATCACTGAGCCGCAGGAGGGGCAGGACGCGGTCCCTCAGGGTCAGGACCTCCCGCCCGTTGATCGTCTTGAGGTCGCCCTTGCCCAGCTTCACCGCCTCGACCACGGAGGTCAGGGGAATCGCAAACACCTGGCGCTCCACCTCCACCATGAGGGCCTGGATGATCGCGATCGTGAGCGGGAGCTTGATGGTGACGGTCGAGCCTCGCCCTTCTTCGGTGTCCACCTCCAAGGTCCCGTTGATGCGGCTGATATTGGTCCGCACGACATCCATGCCGACGCCTCGACCGGAGACGTCGGTCACCTGGTCGGCGGTGCTGAAGCCGGGCTGAAAGATGAGGTTGATGATGTCCCCGCGTCCCCAGGTGGACAGCTCCTGTGCGGTCACCAGCCCCCGCGCAAGAGCCTTCGCCTTGACCTTCTCCAGCGCGATCCCGCGGCCGTCGTCCGAGATCCGGATGATGATGCGGTCTCCCTCCTGCAAGGCTTCCAGCCGAACCGTGCCCGTTTCGGGCTTGCCGGCGGCCCGGCGCTCCACCGGCGTTTCAAGCCCGTGGTCCACGGCGTTTCGAATCAGGTGGATCAACGGATCGCCGATTTCCTCAATCACCGATTTGTCCAGTTCCGTCTCCTCGCCGACGAGCTGGAGGTTCACCTTCTTGCCCACCTTGTTGGCGAGGTCGCGGACCATCCTCGGGAACTTGGCGAGGACCTTTCTGATCGGCAGCATGCGGGTCTTCATGACGGCGGACTGCAGATCCGTCGTCACGAGATCGAGACGACCCAGGGTTTCGGAAAATTCCCGCACCAGGGGGTCGGCCTCGTGGGTTTGTTCAAGGCCTCCGCCCAGTTTCATGATCCGGTTTCGGCTCAAGACCAGTTCGCCGACGAGGTTGATGACCTGATCCAGCCGCCGGGTCTCCACCCGAATCGTCTGTTCCTCCTCCGACCCCGACGGTTTGGGGCCCTGCTTCTTGAGCGCCTTGTCCAGCGTATCCTCAGTGACCACTTTGTCTTGAACCAGGATCTGCCCGAGAGGAACGGTTTCGTCCTGTTTCGCCAGCGCCTCCGTGAGCTGCTCCGGGGTGACGGCGCCGTCCTGGACCAGAATCGCGCCGAGCTTCTTCGGGGCCTCTGCCTCACCCTTCCCTTCCCCGGAAGCCGCTGAAGCAGCGCCCCTGCCCTTCCCTTTTGCGGCTTTCTTCTTCCGGTTCGGGAGGCTTGACGGCTCGGATGCGGTCGCCGCTTCATTAGAAGGTTGCAGCACCGCGGCCAGTTTCGCGGAAATCACCGCCACGTCCACGTGAGAGTCCGTCCCGGTGTCCTTGATGTCCGCGAGCAGCAGCTTGAAGACATCCACCGCTTCCAGGATGACATCGATCACGGAGCGCTCGACCGCAATCTCGTGCTGGCGCATTTTGTTGAGGATGCTCTCAGCTTTATGGGCCACCTCGACCAGGCGGTTGAACCCGAGGAAGCCGGCCGCCCCCTTGAGACTGTGCGCCGCGCGGAAGATCTCGTTCAGGAGATCCACGTCGTCGGGATGCTCCTCGAACGCCACGAACCGCTGGTCCAGCCCTTCCAGGACCTCCTGCGACTCCACGAGGAAGTCGTGGACGATCTCCTTCATCTCGTCGTTCATCGGCTCGTCTGGCATCTGTTCCCTGCTTCTCGTCCAGCAACGCTCGCGAGCGCTTGCGGCTTCCGTAGCGTGGTCTGGCCTAGGCAAAGATCTTGTCGAGCTTTTGCTTGATGGTCTCCGCCGTGAACGGCTTGACGACGTAGTTGCTCACCCCCGCCTGAATGGCCTCCACCAAGTTCTCCTTCTGGGCCTCGGCGGTCACCATCAGGACCGGGATGTGCTTCAGCTGCTCGTCCGCCCTGATCTTCCGCAGCAACTCGATGCCGGCCATCACCGGCATGTTCCAGTCCGACACCACGAAGTCGAACTTGTCGGCCTTGAGCTTGGAGAGCGCGTCGCTTCCGTTCTCGGCCTCGACCACGTTGCCCACCCCCAGTTGCTTGAGGATGTTCCTCATGATCCGCCGCATGGTGGACATATCGTCCACCACCAGCACCTTCATATTGGGATTCCAGGCCATACGCTCCTCCTTCACTCTGAGGCGGGGCCGGTTGCGGTCCTCACCCCCCTTGCTCTCCGGGCTACGTCGTCAGGGCCTTGACCACCTCGCCCAAGCGGGCTTGAGACACGGGCTTGGTCAGGTACACCGACACCCCGGCCTCCAATCCCTTTTCGCGTTCCGCGGCATCCGATTCCGTCGTCAGCATTACGATCGGCACCCGCACGTACCGGGCCTCGCTCCGGAGCGATTTCGTGAGGGTCAGCCCGTCCATCCTCGGCATATTGAGATCGGTGATCACCAGATCCACCGGCTGCTGGGCCAGTTTCTCGAGCGCCTCCAGGCCGTTCTCGGCCTGCACGCAGGCGAATCCGGCGGCTTTGAGGTACATGGAGACCATCCTTCGGGTCACCGCACAATCGTCCACCACCAACGCCTGCTTCCCCATCCTACCCTCCACTCACCCCCGCGGGTCCTATACCTTCTGGTACACGACCGCCTTGTCCCCCGGCACCGGACGAAAGGCGCGCGTCAAATTATGCAGGGACTCGGAAAATCCGATCACGAGGTATCCGCCCGGGTTCAAACAGTCATAGAAACTG
Source organism: Nitrospiria bacterium (assembly GCA_041490525.1). Taxonomy (GTDB): domain Bacteria; phylum Nitrospirota; class Nitrospiria; order Nitrospirales; family NS-4; genus JBGPTH01. The sequence goes on along the minus strand of JBGPTH010000016.1, from coordinate 65,031 downwards.
TCCACGGCCCGCTTTTTGGCCTTGTCATCGAAATAAATGAGACAGTTGCGGCAGAGGATCACGTCCATCCCTTTCATGAGTTTGACCATCGCCGTATCCAGGAGATTGATGTTGGCGAACCGCACGAGGCGTTTGACCTCCGGCTTGACCACATGCAGCCCGCCCTCCGCCGTGAAGTAGCGATGGAGCAAACTCGCGGGGACCTGCCGCATCGAATAGGTTCCGTACGCGCCCCGCCGCGCGCTCGCCAGCGCCCCCTCGCTGATGTCGCTGGCGGTGATCTCGACGGTCCACCCCGCCCAATCCATGCTCCGTTCCAGCAACTGGATCGCGATGGTGTACGGCTCGTCCCCGGTGGAGCAGGCGGCGCTCCAGATCTTCACGCGCTTCGTGCCCTGGTTCTCCTTGAGGACCGCCGGCAGGATCAGGTCATTGAAGACCCGGAGCTGCGGGAGGTCCCGAAAGAAGAACGTCTCGTTGATCGTGACGGCGTTGAAGAGCGCGGCCAGCTCCCGTTCGCGCCAGGCCTCCGACTTGAGCAGGTCGTAGTATTCCTCGAAAGTGGCGCAGTTGCGCTCGGCCAGCCGCGGCGCCAAGCGGGAATCCAGGACGTATTTCTTGGTCTCCGGGAAGTAGATCCCGCTCTTCTCGTAGATCAGGTCCCGGAAACGGCTGAAGGTTTCCGCGCTCATTTCCACGGATCGTCACCATCCGCCCCTTTCAGCAACGCCGCCAACGCCTCGCCCGCCGCGGCCGCCACGTCCGCATCCCTCTCCTCCTGCAGCGCGAGGAGGGTGGCCCTGGCCCGCTCGTCTCCGATAAGACCCAGGGCCGTGACCGCCATGCAACGCAGGAGCCCCGGCTCCCGATGCCCGTTCGCGATCTCCAGCAAGGCCGGAACCGCTTCGGCCGCGCGCTTCGCTCCGAGCGCTTCGATGGCGCGGTAGCGCACCCAGAGGTTCCCGTCAGCCAGGGCATGCACCCGCAACGCTTCGATCGCCTCGCGATCATCTCTCCCCGCCAGCGCCTGAACCGCGGCCAGCCTCACCTTCTCATGGTCGTCCGACAGCGCCAGCAGCACCGCGTCGAAGGCCTCCTTCCCCCGATGCCGGCCGACCGCCTCGATCACCGCCGCCCGCACGGACCAGGCGGGATCGTTCGCGGCGTCCAATAACGCGCGCAACAACCCCGGGTCAGGCAGCTTGCCCAGCCCCCGTGCGGCCGCTTCCCGGACCTCCTCACGCTCGTTCCCCAGCAGCTCGATCAGGCGGCCGCTCACGTCCGGAGAAGGGACGGCGCAGAGCGCCTCCACGATCGCCGTCCGGACGTCGCCGTAGATCTCCACGGCCAACTGCCGGCAAAGGGGTTCAATCGCGGTCCTTTCCTTCCACCGGCCCAAGACCGCGGCGGCCTCTCCGCGCACGAATCCGGTCTCGTCCTGCAGGGCCTCGATCACGACTTTGATCCCGGCTGGACCTCCGATCATCCCCAGCGCCCTGATCGCCACCCGGCGGATCTCGCGATTGGAGTGCGTCGCCACAAGGCTGGCCAGGGAGGGGACGGCCGCTTGCGCCCGGACCTTTCCGAGGGTCTCCGCCGCCAAAAGGACCACGCACTCGGCCGCCGCCGTCAGCCCCGCGATCAAGGCCCCTTCGTCCGCGCATCGCTCCAGCGCCCACTCGGCCTCGCTGACCAGCTCGTCGGAGAGCCCCTGGGACTCTCCACACAGGCGCTCCAACGTATCGAGAATCATCTTCGTTCCCCGGGGATCCTCGATCATCCCGTACCCCTTGATCGCGGTGCGCACGATGTCGAGGTCCCGTGACGCCAACGCCCCCTTCAGCGCATCCCCAAGCACGCCGGGCTTCACCAGCGATTTGAGGTCCATCCCGCATGACACCGCCAGGCTCACCACGCTTTTGACCAGCAGGTCCCGGAGGTCCGAGTCGGCAGACGACATCAAGGCCAGCATGGGCCCCACGCACACGCAGGCGTCGGACACGCGCCCGAGTGCGTCAATGGCCGTGCACCGCAGAGGTTCTGATCCGGTACGGATCAAGGCCAGCAACGACTCGACGGAGGCCGTCGCGCCGATATCCCCGAGCGCGCTGACGACCGAGAAGACCACCCACTCCTCGTCCCGCAGCATCCCCACCAATGTCGGAACCGCTTCTTCAACCCGCATCGCCCCGAGCGCCTCGGCTGCCGAAGCCCGCACGTTGGGGTCCTGGTCTCCCAGCTTCGCCAGCAAGGCCGGAACCGCCCGGCGGTCCCCGAGCTTGCCCAGGGTGTCCGTGATGAACTTGCGGAGTTTCGGATCCGGATGGGTGACCAGGGGGATCAGAAGATCCAGCCCCGCGGCGCCGATCTGCTCGAGGATCTCGACGGCGAGATTCCGGGTGGCGACGTCCTGCCGCAGCAACGGGAGCACCGATTGGACCACGCGCGCCCCGCCGATCCGGACCAGGGACGTCATGGCCGCCTCCTGCACCCCGGGGCTTTTATCCCTGAGACCTTCGACCAGGGCCGTGACCGCACTCGCTTCCTCGCATTCGCCGAGCGCCTCGGCCGCCTCGCGCCGCAGGCTTGGGTCCGGGCTTCGCAACCGCGCCAGGCAGTGCGCGAACTCCGTCCCCGCGGTCATGGGGGGCCTTCCCTTTCGCCCTCAATGCTCTTCCCGCTGTTGCCCGCCAACCACCCCTCGATATCGCGCTGGAGAAACCGCCAGTGCTTCCCCACCTTGAAGGCAGGCACCCTGCCGTGCTGAGCCAATTTGTACACCGTGGATTTCGGGACGCGCAGAAGCGCCGCGACCTCCGTCAACGTCAAGACCATGGTTTCCGCCTGTTGCTGTGCCACGTTGAAGAGTCCTCCACACCGGCCTCCGGAGGCCGTGATTGATCACTCACACATCCGCCCCCTTTCACTCTTAGGGATGGTGCGGGAACGAAGGCAAGGAATCCGGCCGTCTGAAAGGATCTTTTCGGGGCCTCGGGAATACCCCTCTTGCTGGTCCTTGCTGTTGGTTCCTCTATCGGCGATGACAGGGTCAGACTTAAGCGTGGCGTTCGCGAGAAGAATTGCCCTGGAGGGATGGCTCAATGATAGCGGGAGGGGGCCCATCACCCGTTGCATTCGATGGAGCAACGGGTACCCGCGCCCCTCCCGTGCCCACTATCCGCCGATGTGGCTTGGCTCCGCTCCTCTGAGTCCGGGGACTCGGCCTTCCCTGAACACGCTCAAGTTTGGGGCGCGCGAAACCGATAGGTTGATGAACCGAGAACTATTGGGATGAACCGAGAACAATCAGGGCATATTGAATCCAAGGCCGGTGCGGCGGATGCAGCATGCGAAGGAGGTGCGTCCTTGAAGAACCAATCGCCGTGCGAGGGGGCCCCGCCGAGCGCGCCCCTCACACCCCCACAGATCGCCGGACCGTATGCGTGGCTGCCGGGACTCATCCTCACGATCTTTGTGGCGATCGTGACGTTGGGGGCCCTGGGGCTGCAACATATTGAAACCCGCCTCGTCGGGACGACGGGGGAAAGCCTGGCCCTGGCGGCCGCCGACATCGCGGACAAGCTCGACCGGACTCTGTACGAACGGTACGGAGACATCCACATCATGGCGCAGAACCCCCTCTTCCAGGGCCGTAACACAGCGGCCATGTCCGATTACCTCAACGCGGTGAAGCGGACCCTTCCTATCTATCTCTACCTCAGCGTGACGGATGCCCGCGGCCGCGTGATCGCGGCAACGAATCCGGCCAGCATCGGCAAGGACCTGAGCGGGGGCTTCGATTTCCGGGCCGTGCGGGAGAGGGGAACCGTCTATGTCCGGGATGCTCAGCCCGCTCCGGACCATGGGGGCATCATGGCGGTCACGTTCACCGCCCCGATCAAGGGGACCCGCGGCGAGTTCCTGGGAGCGATGACCACAAGGGTGGCGCTCCCGGCCTTGGAGGATGTCTTCGAGTGGACGGTTCGCGCCTTTCAGGTGCAGCGGGGTATGGCAGGAAAGATCGAGTACCAGTTTCTGGATCGAGACGGGGACGTCATCGCGGATTCGATCCTTCGAGAAGAGGGGAAGGTCAACCTCAAGCAGCTTGCGTTGCCCTCGGCACTGTTCACCGGCTCGGCCCAGCCGGGGTACATCGAAGAAATGCACCTGCGGCGGCGCGTTCCCGTTGTGACTGGCTATGCCCAGACCGCAGGGTATGGGGCGTTCACGGGCCTGCATTGGGGGGTCCTGGTACGGATGGACCGGAAGGACATTCTTTCACCGATCCGGACCTTTACCTGGCCGCTGGGCCTGGTCGGGTCGCTTGTCCTCCTGCCCCTTCTGGGAATCCTCATGTGGACCATCGGACGCCTCCGCAGGGAATGGGCGGAAGCGCAGGCGATCACCGCGCGCGCCACGGCGGTCGAAGGGACGCTTCGGGAGAGCGAGGAACGGTACCGGATGATCGTGGAAACGGCGCTCGACGCTGTCATCACGATGGATGCCGCAGGCGTGATTACGGGCTGGAACTCCCAGGCCGAGGGGATCTTCGGCCGGTCTCCCCAAGAAGCCATCGGGAGACCCTTGTCCACCCTCATCATCCCCCCCCAGCACCAGGAGGCTCATGAGCGGGGGCTGCAACATTACCTCGCCACTGGTAAGGGACCGGCGCTCAACAAGCGATTTGAGATCACGGCCCTGCATCGCGACGGGCATGAATTTCCGGTTGAACTGTCACTCGCCCCGGGGTCAGTGAACAAGCAGATCGTCTTCACCGGTTTTGTGCGCGACATCACCGAACAAAAGCGGGCGAAAATGGAGTTGGAGAAGGCCCGGTCCGCGGCCGAGGAGGCCAGCCGCGCGAAGTCCGAGTTCGTGGCCACCATGAGCCACGAGATCCGCACGCCGATGAACGGCGTGATCGGCATGACGGGGTTGTTGCTGGACACGAAGCTGACGACCGAGCAACGCGAGTATGCCGAAACGATCCGGCGATCCGGCGATGCCCTGCTGGAGATTATCAACGACATCCTCGATTTCTCCAAGATCGAGGCGGGCAAGCTGCACCTGGACAGCATGAATTTCGATCTCTGGACGACGGTGGAGGAAGTCATCGCCATGTTCGCCGAGCAGGCCGAAACCAAGGGGCTGGAGATGGCCTGCGTGATCCCTGTGGACGTGCCTCATGCCCTGCGTGGCGATCCCGGGCGGCTGCGGCAAATTCTCACCAACCTCGTCGGCAACGCGGTCAAGTTCACGGCCAAAGGTGAAGTCGTCGTGCGTGTCACCGTCGCCGAGGCGCAGGAGGACGGCGTGCTGGTGCGCTTCGAGGTCACCGACACCGGCATTGGGATCTCTCCCGAAGGACGGGCGCATCTGTTCCAGTCCTTCTCCCAGGTCGACGGCTCCACTACGCGCCGGTACGGCGGGACGGGCCTGGGGCTCGCCATCTGCAAGAAACTGACGGAGCTGATGAGCGGGGAGATCGGCATCGAGAGCGCGGAAGGCCAGGGCAGCACGGTCTGGTTCACGGCCCGGCTGGAGAAGCAGTCGGGGCAGGCCGCCGCGGCCCGGACCTCCCGACCTCACCTGCACGGGGTCCGGGCGCTGATCGTGGACGACAACAAGACCAACCGCACCATCCTGACCCACCAGGTCGGGGCCTGGGGGATGCGCGGGGAGAGCGCCGACGACGGGCCCCGCGGGCTGGAGCTGTTGCGCGCCGCCGCCGCGCGCGGCGAGCCCTTCCAACTCGCGATCCTGGACATGATGATGCCCGGCATGGACGGCCTGCAACTGGCTCGTGCCATTAAGGCGGACCCCGCCCTGAAGTCCGTTCGGCTGGTCATGCTGTCCTCCTTCAGGCAGTTGGGCCGAGCCGAAGAGGCGCGGCAGGCCGGCATCGAGGCGTACCTGACGAAACCCGTACGCCACTCCTGGCTGCATGATGCCCTCGCCAAGGTGATGGGCGGCCCCGCGCTCTCGGCCGACGCGGGGGCGGGCCCCCTCCCCGGCCGTCCAGGGATGGGAGCAAAGGACACCCCCCAGAGCCCCACCAGACCCCAGGCGGGCCGGTCACGCGGGCGCATCCTGGTCGTCGAGGACAATATCGTGAATCAACGGGTGGCGGTGCGGATGCTGGAGAAACTCGGCTACCGCGTCGATGTCGCCGCCGACGGGCGGGAAGGGCTCGACATGCTCTCACGCACCCCCTACACGGCGGTGCTGATGGACTGTCAGATGCCCGAAATGGACGGGTTTGAGGCCACCCAGGTCATTCGCGCGCACGAGGCGACCCAGTCGCAAGCCGCCGGCCAGAAGGCCCCGCCTCATATCCCCATCATCGCCATGACGGCCAACGCCATGCAGGGGGACCGGGAAAAATGCCTAGCGGCGGGCATGGACGACTATATCGCCAAGCCCGTGAAGCTCGAGCTCTTCGAGGAGGTCCTCAGCCGCTGGATCAAACCCGCCGCGCCGTCGTCCGGCCGCGCGTTCATCGAGACGACGGCACCTGTCTCCCCTGACCGGGCCCTTCAACCCCCGCTTGATCCGACGGTGCTGGCGGACCTGCTCGCGCTCGGGGGCGAAGATGATCCGGAGTTCCTGAACCGGGCGATCGGGTGCTTCCTGCGGGACACCCCGAAGCGTCTGGTTGTCGTGCGGGACGCCGTGGGCCAGGGCAACGCGCGCGCCCTGGAACAGGCGGCCCATTCCCTGAAAGGCAGTTGCAGCAACATCGGCGCGCGGCAAATGGTGGCGCTGTGCCTCGCTCTGGAGGAGCGCGGGCGCGCCGGTTCGGTCAAAGGCGCTGAGACCCTCCTCGCGCCCCTCGAAAACGCGTTCGACCGGGTGCGACGGGCCGTCGAAGGCGATCAGGTCCACGCCAACCTAGGTTCTAAGGCATGACCATGGTAGGGCTCCTCAGCGTCGCGGCGGCGGCCCTGGCCGCGTTCTTTCTGACTTGGTGGAAGGCCCGGACCGCCATGCGCCCGCTGGAAGAGAAGACCCAAACCCTGGAAGCCGCCCTCGCGAAGGCCGAAGTCCGCGCCCGCGCCAAGTCGGCTTTCTTGGCCGCCATGAGCCATGAGATCCGCACTCCGATGAACGGTATCATCGGCATGACCAGCTTGCTGCTCGACACGGAACTGACGTCCGAGCAACGCGAGTATGCCGAGTTGGTGTGCGGTTCCGGCGAGACCCTGCTCACTATCCTGAACGACCTGCTGGACATCTCCAAAATCGAAGCCGGCAGGCTTGAGCTGCAGACCCTCGCCTTCGACCTGCGGGCGACGGTGGAGGATGTCTGCGAGATGCTCAACGAGGGCGCCCAGCGGAAAGGCCTGGTGCTGGCCAGCCTGCTCCACGCGGACGTACCGGGCCTGGTGCGGGGAGACCCGGGGCGGCTCCGCCAAATCCTCATCAACCTGCTCGCCAACGCCATCAAGTTCACGGAGAGCGGCGAGGTCGCGGTCCGCGTCACGCTTGAGAAGGAGACCGCCGAAGCCGTATCCGTTCGTTTCGAGGTCTCCGACACCGGGATCGGGGTTCCCCCCGAGGCGCGCGCCCTGCTGTTCCAATCATTCTCCCAGGAAGACGGCTCGACCGTGGGGGCCTACCAGGGGAACGGCCTGGGTCTGGCCCTCTGCAAGCAGTTGACGGAGCTGATGGGGGGCCGGATCGGCGTGGAAGGCCGGCCCGGCCGAGGCAGCACCTTCTGGTTCACCGCCTGCTTGGCCAAGCAGACAGCCGACGCGGAGGAGGCTCCGTCGCTGCCGGGCGCCGAGTTGCGGGGGCTGCGTGTCTGCTTGGTGGATTCCCACCCGCCAGACCGCAAGATTCTTGAAAACTACCTGAACATGTGGGGCATGGATAGCGCCAGCGCGGAGAACGGGCTGCAGGCCTTGACCCTGCTGCGGGCGGCGGCCAGGCGGAACCAACCCTGTGCCCTCGCCCTGCTGGATATGCAGATGCCGGGGATGGATGGATTGCAGGTGGCCCGGGCCATCAAGGCGGACCCCGCGCTCAAGGAAACCCGCCTCGTGCTGCTGACCTCTCTTGGACTCCGGGGGGACGCGGAAGCGGCGCGTCAGGCCGGCGTGTCCGCCTACCTGACCAAGCCGGTAAGGCCCTCGCAACTGTTCGACTGCCTGGCGATGGTCATGAGCAGCTCCGCCACCGCCGGGCCGTCCCCAGGCACGCGGTCGCTGGTGACCCGCCACAGCCTCAACGAGGCGGCAGCAGCCTCACGCCCGCGGATCCTCCTGGCGGAGGACAACGCGATCAATCAGATGGTGGCCGTTCGGATGCTGGAGAATCTCGGCTACCGCGCCGACGTCGCCCCCGACGGGCGCGAGGCGGTGGGGGCCCTCTCGCGCATCCCTTACGCGGCCGTCCTGATGGACTGCCAGATGCCCGAGATGGACGGGTTCGAAGCGACCGCGGCGATTCGGAAGCGGGAGGGCACGACCTGCCATACGCCGATCATCGCCATGACCGCCAACGCCACGCACGAGGACCGGGAGCAGTGCCTGGCGGCGGGGATGGACGACTACCTCTCCAAGCCTCTAGCGCCCGAGCTGTTTGAGGCGGTCCTCCGGCGCTGGGTCGGAGCCAAGGCCCTGGTCGGGGCCTGAACCCTAGTCCAACACCTCGGGCTTGAGCGCCCCCTTCAAGTGAATCAGGGCCTGGCTGTGCAACTGGGAGACCCGGGACTCGGTGACGGAGAGGATCTTGCCGATTTCCTTCATGGTCAGCTCTTCGTAGTAGTAGAGGGTGAGGACGATCCGTTCCTTTTCGGCCAGGCCCTCGATGGCCTTGGCGAGCGTCTTCCGGGTGTCCTCGTGGACCAGCGCGGCGAGGGGATCTTCGGCGTTGGGGTCGGACAGGCAGGCCATCAGCGTGCGGGGGGAGAGGTCATGCACCTCCAGATCACCCAGGCTGATCAGGACGGCCCCCTGGGACCGCACCAGAAAATCGCCCAATTCCTCCACCGACAGGCCGAGCGAGGCGGCGATTTCCTCGTCGGTCGGAGGGCGACCCAACCGCTTCTGGAGATTGTCCGAGGCCTTGCGCAGTGCCGTGATCCGGTCGCGGACCGAGCGCGGGATCCAATCCAAGGACCGGATTTCGTCCAGCATCGCTCCACGGATCCGGTATTCCGCATAGGTCTTGAACAGCACCTCGCGGCTCGGATCGTACCGGTCCAGGGCGTCGAGCAGGCCGATCACCCCCACACTGATCAAGTCCTCCGCGCTCAGGTAGGAGGGAAGCCGAAAGGCCATGCGGTAGGCGAGGTACTTGATGGTCGGGGCGAACTCCTTGATCAGGGCTTCCCGCCGGTCCTCGGCAACCCCGCGGCAGCCCGCGGCCTTCGTGGTCACGTGTTCTAACGGCATCGCTCCTCCTTCCCGAGCAGGGACCGATAGAAAAACTGTAGCCCCCCCTTGGGCCTGTCCGGCAAAGGCCAGCGGCCCACGTCCTGCGCCAGGCGCAGAAACGCCTGGCCAGCCCCCGACTGGGGATAGAGTTCCACAAGGGCGCGCTGGCGGCACACCGCCTCAGGCAAGCGGGGATCGAAGGGGATGCTCCCGATGAAATCGATCGAGATGTCCAGGAAGCGTCCCGTCACCAGGCTCAACTTGCGATAGACCTCCACGCCGTCCGAGGGGGACCGGGTCATGGTGACGAGCAGGCGAAACCGCCGCTCCCGGTGCTGCGTGGACAGCACTTTCATGAGGGCATAGGCGTCGGTGATGGAGGTGGGCTCGGGAGACACGACCACGATGATCTCTTGGGCGGTGGTGGCGAAGAACGTGACGTTTCGGCCGATGCCGGCGCCCGTATCGATCAAGAGGATGTCGGTCTTCTCCTCGCACTCTTCCATCTCGGTTTGGAGCTCCTGCATCTGGTCCTGGTTGAGCGCCGTCAATTCCTGGAACCCCGACCCGGCCGGCAGGATCGTGATGCCGCCCGGTCCGGTGACCAGCGCCTCCGACAGCTTCCGCCGCCCTTCCAGGACATCGGCCAGGCTGTACTGGGGGGCGAGCCCCAACAGCACATCGAGGTTGCCCAGCCCCAAATCCGCATCGAGGACCATGACCCGCCGTCCCATGTGGGCGAGGGCCACGGCCAAATTCGCCGTCACGTTCGTTTTGCCGACCCCCCCTTTTCCGCTGGTGACCGCCACCACGCGGACGACATTCCCGGGAGCATCTCCTGCCATCTGCCGTCTCAACGTTGCCGCCTGGTCCATCTCATGACTCCTTACGCGTGTTCGTCCCTAGGCCCCCCGTCACGAGCGCGGGCCGGCCGTCGAGAAGCAGGTCAGCTACCAGGTCCGGGGTCGCCAACTCCAAATCCACCGGCACGCACTGGCCGGTGCTGAGATACGAGAGCGGGAGATTGGACCCCTTCATCAGATTAAAGATCGATCCGAAATGATCGGTTTCATCGAGCTTCGAGAAAATCAGGCGATGAACCGGCAGCGCCGCATACTTCGCCGCGATGGCCTCGAGATCCGCCTCGCGTGTGGACGCGGACAGCACCAGATGGACTTCCACCGGCCGACCGGGAGGGACCGCCTTCTTCAGGTCGTGCAGGGCGGTCTCATCCAGGGGGCTCCGACCGGCGGTGTCGATGAGGATGAGGTCCGCCTGCTTGCGCTTGTCCAAAAACCACCCGAGGTCCTTCGAGGTCAGTGCGACGTCCACCCCAAGCCCCAGGATCTGCCCGTAGATACGAAGCTGTTCCACCGCGGCTACCCGGTAGGTATCGAGCGTGATGAGGGCCACCTTCCTTTTGTGCTTGACCGCATAGTGCGCCGCCAGCTTGGCGATGGTGGTCGTCTTGCCCACGCCGGTCGGGCCCACGACCATCACGGCCTTGGGAGGCCCCAGCGGCTCCAGCAGAGGCCCGGAGGTCCTCACCTGCCGGGCCACGAGGCGGTGCAGGCATGCCCTGAGCTTCTCGGGACGCCGCAAGTCGGACCGCGGGACCGTATTCTGGAGAGACCGGACGAAGGACACGACCGCCTCGTGTTCCAGTCCCCGTTCCACCAAGCGGTCATAGGTCATGACCAGCGACTCGGGAAGGCCCTCGACGAGCACCGCGTGCCTGTCTTGGGGGGAGGGGATGAAGGGGGTCGGTTCGGTCGCCTGGGCCGGCACCCGGGTCCGTCTGCCCTCTCCTGGGCGCGCGGCGGGAGCCGATCGGCCGGCGATTTCGGAGAGCGAGCGCACCTCCTCCTTGATTCGCGTGAGGTCCTCCCGCAGCGGCTGGATCAATGAGGCGGCGACCATCTGGTCCGAAAAACTGGCCGGGGCCGGCGCCCGTTCGGCCGGCCGTTCCGCACGGTCCCCGCCGGCCACGCGATCGACCGCCGCGGTGACCTCCACCATCGTAGGGCCGAAGAGACCGAACACCGACCCGCCGGTCCTCACCTGTTGCGTGGACAAGATGACCGCTTCCGGACCGAGCTCTTCCTTGACGGCCCGGAGGGCCTCACGCATGTCCGCGGCCCGAAACCGTTTAATGTGCATCGGCCAGCCTCACGACTTCGAGGGACTGAATCCGGACCTGGCCTTCCACCTCGTTGAGGGACAGTACCGCCAGGGAGGAAATGCCGCGCTCGATCAGGCGCCGCAAATGGGGGCGCAGCGTCGGGGAGCACAGGAGGACCGGCTGGATGCCTCGCCCGATCGCGTTCTCAACGGCCTGTTTGACGGCGGCCAGGACGCGCTGACTCATGCTGGGCGCGATGGAGAGGTAGCTCCCCTGGGTATGTGTTTGGACCGCCTCCGAGAGCTGGCGATCCAGGACGGGATCCAAGCTGATGACCGTAAGGGTGCCGTCGGGCCCCACATGCTGGCTCGTGATGGCGCGGCCCAAGCCTTGCCGGACATATTCGGTCAGCGTGTCTGTGTCCTTGGTCGTGGGCGCGTAGTCCGCGATGGTTTCGATGATCGTGCGGAGGTCCCTGATGGGAACGCGCTCCCTCAGGAGATTGCCGAGAATCCGGACCACTCCGCCGAGCGTGATCGTTTGGGGGATGAGGTCCTCGACGACCTTCGGCGCAGTCTTCGCCACCTGGTCCAGCAGCGCCTGCGTCTCCTGGCGGCCGAGAAGCTCGTGGGCGTGCGAGCGGATCACCTCCGTGAGGTGGGTCGTGATGACCGAGGCCAGGTCCACGACGGTGTAGCCCATAAGCTGCGCCTGTTCCCGCTTGGCCTCAGGGACCCACAGGGCCGGCAGCCCGAACGTGGGTTCTTTGGTGGGGATCCCCTCCAATCCCTTTTCGGCGGTGCCCGGGTCGATCGCCAGGAGGTGGCCGGTCATGACCTCGCCGCGCACCACCTCGGTGCCCTTGATCAGGATCGCGTAGGCGGTCGGGCGGAGTTGGAGGTTGTCGCGAATGTGGACCGGCGGAACCATGAACCCCAGATCCTGCGCGATTTGCTTGCGGAGTCCTTTAATCCGTTCCAGCAGCTCCCCGCCCCGCTCGGCGTCCACTAGGCCGATCAGGCCGTAGCCCACTTGAAGATCCATCAAGTCCAGTGGTTCCAGGATCTCGACGGATTCGGCCTGTTTGGCGCTGGCGACGGGGTGGCCCGCCGGCCGCGGCGCAGGGGCCGCCGTAGGCTCCGGCAGCACCTCCCGGAGCGAATACGCGAGCCCGCCCAACGCCGCGGCCAGCACCAGGAACGCGACATGGGGAAGACCGGGCGTCAGCCCGAGGACCAGGAGAAGCACCGCCGTGATGCCGATAGTTTTGGGGTTCATGAAAATCTGCCGCGCGATGTCGGCCCCCAGGTTGGATTCGGACGCGGCGCGGGTGACCACCATGCCCGCGGCGACCGACACCAGCAAGGCCGGCACCTGGGCGACCAGCCCTTCCCCGACGGTCAGAATCGTATAGTTCTGGGCCGCCACGGACACGCTCAGGCCCTGCTGAAGGACCCCGATCGTGAGGCCGCCCACGATATTGACCAGGATGATGATGATGGAGGCGATGGCGTCGCCTCTCACGAACTTGCTGGCGCCGTCCATGGCCCCGTAGAAGTCGGCCTCCTCGGCCACTTCGGCCCGGCGGCGCCGGGCCTCCGCCTCATCGATGAGGCCGGCGTTCAGGTCCGCGTCGATGCTCATCTGCTTGCCCGGCATGGCGTCCAGGGTGAACCGGGCGGCCACCTCGGCGATGCGGCCGGCGCCCTTGGTGATCACCACGAAATTGACGATCACGAGGATGGAGAAGACGACGATCCCGACGGTGTAGTTGCCGCCCATCACGAAGCCCCCGAAGGCGCGGATGACTTCTCCGGCGGCCTCCGGCCCCTCGCTGCCGTGCAGAAGAATCAAGCGGGTTGCGGCAATGTTCAGGGCAAAGCGAAAGAGCGTGGCCACCAGCAGGACCGAGGGAAAGGCGGAGAAGTCCAGCGGCCGGCGGACATGTAGCGAGACCAGGAGGATGACGATGGACAGCGTGATGCTCACCGTCAGCAGGAGGTCCAAGATCATGCGCGGCAGGGGGAGCAGCATGATGACAAGGATCCCCAGCACGCTCACGGAGAGGAAGAGGTCCCCGTTCTTGAGCCAGGCCGGTCCCAGGGCCTGCGTATTCGTCGTTGTGGCCATGGGACTCAAACCTTCCCCCGAGCCCGCAGCACCAGGGCCAGGATCTCTGCCACGGCCTGGTACAGCTCGACCGGAATCTCCCGGCCCACCTCCACCAGCTTGTGCAGGCTGCGCGCAATGGGCTTGTTCTCGATGATCGGGACCCCATGCTCCGCCGCGATCTGGCGGATCCGTTCCGCAATAAAGCCCGCGCCTTTGGCGACCACCATCGGTGCCGCCATCCGCACGCCGTCGTAGCGGAGTGCCACGGCCAGATGACTGGGGTTCGTGATGACCACGTCAGATTTAGGCACCTCCGCCATCATGCGGCGGCGCGCGGCCTGGCGCTGCAGGCTGCGGATCCGTGAGCGGATCAGGGGATCCCCTTCTGTCTCCTTCTGCTCCTGCTTGACCTCCTGGCGGCTCATCCGGAGGTCCTGCGAGAGTTGCCACCGTTGATAGCCGTAATCCGCGACCGCCAGGACGACCATGACGCCCGCCACCCAGGCCGTCACCGTAAGGGCCATCCGGCCGGCCATGAAGAAAGCCGCGCCGGTCTCCATTTGCAGCATCAAGGGTATGGTTAGGATCTCGTCCTTCAGGTTCCAATAGACCACGGATCCGATCGCCGCGATCTTGAAGAGCGCCTTGGCCAGTTCGACGGTCGCCCGCAGGGACACCATGCGCTTCAACCCCGCGATCGGGTCGAGGCGGCCAAGGTCCCACCGCAGCCGTTCCGTGGACCACACCCACCCCGTCTGCAGGATGTGGGCCCCGCTCCCCAACACCAGCAGGGTCAGCCCAAAGGGCACGGCAAGCCACAGCACATCCTGGGCGATCCTCAGCACCAGTCCCTGCAACGTGTCCTCGGTCACCGCGAGCGTGCCGGCCCCAGCCAGCCACTGCCGCATGGACCCCGTCAACATCCCGAAGGCATGGGCTCCCAGCAGGCTCCCCAGCGCCACGGTCCCCCCGAGCGCCACGACCGAGGAGATGTCCCGGCTGACCGCCACCTGCCCCTTGCGGCGGGCCTCCTCCCGACGCCGTGAAGTCGCCTGCTCGGTCCGTTCCGACGCCTGGTCGCTCATCGGCCTTCTCCCATCAAGAGGAGCAACCCATTGAGCGTGGGACCGATCTCACCGAAGCTGGTCAGCACCACCCTCCCGAACAGGGGAAGCGAGACCCCCAGGACCAGCATCCCCACCACGATCGTCACCGGCACGGTGTTGATCAGGACATTGAACTGAGGGATGGTCCGACCCAGCATCCCGATCGCAAAGGTCACGATGAAGAGCGCCGTCATGATCGGGGCTCCGACTTTGAGCGCGAGAACGAACATCCCGACGGCCAGCTTCATCACGCCCTCCACCACGGCCCCGCTCAAATGCACGCCCAGGGGCGGGACCAGT
The DNA here is from genome assembly GCA_041490525.1 of Nitrospiria bacterium. Lineage (GTDB taxonomy): Bacteria > Nitrospirota > Nitrospiria > Nitrospirales > NS-4 > JBGPTH01. The sequence continues at coordinate 50,011 of JBGPTH010000016.1, read as the reverse complement.
TGAAAACTGCTCACGAGAGCTTCCAAGACCACATGGTGGCCGTCGATGGCGAAAAAGACGAGGGAGGCCAGCACGCTCAGGAACTCGCCGAGGACCGGGATCTGGGCCCCGGCGATCGGGTCCAGGACCCCGATGAGGTTGAGCCCCATCTGGATCCCGACCAGCTCTCCCGCCATCTCGATGGCGGCGAGCACGAACTGGATGCTCATCCCCAACACCATGCCCACCATGAACTCCGTAAAGGCCAGCGGGAGCATGTGCGGCAGAGCCATCCCGAGGGGATTCACCCGACTCCCCACCACGGGAAGCAGAATCAGGGTCAAGCCGAGGACCAACCCGATCCTGACACGGGCCGGAACCGTCCGGGCCCCGATGGCCGGAATGGCGGCCAGGATCCCCGCGATCCGAGCCAGAATCACGAGAAAGAGCGGGACCTGGGTCTCCAGGAATGGGGTCAGGTTCATTGATCGCCCTCAGCGCGCGTACATCGGGATGTTCATCAACAGATTGACGGTGAACCCGACGCTCACGCTCATCAGCCACGGGAAGAACAGGACGAAGGCCAGGACCACCGACAGGATCTTCGGTACGAAGCTCAGGGTGGCCTCATTGATCTGGGTCATCGCCTGGAAGATGCTCACCAGAAGCCCGGTCCCCAGACTGAACACCAGCATGGGCGCCGACAGAAGGAGCATGGTCTCGATGGCGGATCGGCCCAGATCCATCACGATTTCAGGCGTCATCTCAGGCCTCCCGCTTTTCCCGCCCCTGACCGGGTCCGTTCCTCATCCCACAAAACTCCCGACGAGAGACCCGACCACGAGGGCCCAGCCGTCCGCGAGGACAAACAGCACCAACTTGAACGGAATCGAGACCAGAACCGGTGGCAACAGCATCATCCCCATGGACATCAGGACACTGGACACCACCATGTCCACGATCAGAAAGGGAATAGAGATCAGGAACCCGATCTGAAAGGCGGTCCGCAATTCCCCCACGATGTAGGCTGGAACGAGCACGCGAAGTGGGACGTCCTCGGGTGTGCGGGGAGATTCCACCTTCGCGATCCGGACGAAGAGCGCCAGGTCCTTCTCCCGCACCTGTTTGAGCATGAATTGTTGCAGGGGCTTCGCGGCGCGGGAGAGCGCCTCTTCCTGAGAGATCTGCTGCGCCAGATACGGGCTGAGGGCGTCCGTCTGGATGCGCTCCCAGACCGGGGCCATGATGAAAAACGTGAGAAACATGGCCAGCCCGATCAGGACCTGGTTGGGAGGAACCTGCTGCGTCCCCAAGGCCTGCCGGAGGAAGGCCAGGACGATCACGATCCGGGTGAAGGAGGTGACCATCACAAAGATCGCCGGCGCCAGCGAGAGGACGGTCAGAAGGATGACGATCTGGATCCCGAGGGCTGTGCCCTGGGGGCTGCCTCCCTCCCCGATCTGGATCGAAATTGCGGGCACCCCACTGGTGGGAGCCGCCGCGGCCGTTCCCGCCAACCCCCCCGCGACGAGGACCAGGAAGCCGAGGGCGGCGACCCAGACCGCCACGTTCGCTTTGGTGATGCGCAGGCGCCTCATCGGCTCTCCTGTTTGCCGAAGAGTGAGCGGGGCATGAGGGCCAGACGATCACGCCAAGCCGGCGACCGCTTGTTCTTTTCCTCCGAAGGCCCCCCACGCTTGGTCACCCACCTGAACCCGAACGGAAGGGACGAGATCGGGAGCCCCACCTCAAGATCCCGGCGATGTCCCTCCCGAGGCACGGGAACGGGCGCAGGGGTGGACTCCAGGCTTGAGTCTGCGAACTGCGTCAAGAGAACGAGGTTCTGCGCGGTCGCACCGACCACCAGGGTCCGGTCCCGCACCTCAAGGACCAGAATGGTCCGCCGGCCCCCGAGCGCCAGAGACCCCGCCAGGCGAATCGGATCCCTCGCGCCGGCGCCCGTGAGAGCGGGCACCAGCCATCGTCGGGCCACGGCGGCCGCCAGCATGAGCAGCGCCATCACGATCACCAGCGCCGACCCCATCTTGAGGAAGCTCTCGTATAGGTCCATCATCGGTGAGCCATCCGGGTTTTCAGCATCCCTACTGCTGCAAGTTCCTGATCCGCTCCATGGGACTGATGACCTCGGTCAGCCGGATCCCAAGTTTTTCATTCACCACCACCGCCTCGCCGCGCGCCACGAGTTTCCCGTTCACGAGCACCTCGATCGGCTCGCCGGCGAGCTTGTCCAACTCGACCACCGATCCCTGTCCCAACTGCAGCAGATCGCGGATGATCATCCGCGTGGACCCCAGCCGAGCCGAAAGCTGGAGCGGGATGTCGAGAATGAAATCCATCCCGCTGAGGGGATTGCCGCTCCCGGTGGGCTCAAGCGGCGGGAAGTCAGCCGGACGGGCGGGAGGGCTGTCGCCCGGTTTCGTCTCGTCTGTCACGGTGCCGCCGGATTCCTGCTCACTCATGGGTCGCTCTCCTTCTTCCGAGACCGTTCACTCTCGCTTCCTGCCGACCGCCGGGCCGGGCCCGATGAGAGTGCCTCACGGGATTCTCAGGCTCTCTAGGACATCACGCCGGTCACTTGAATGGCCTGCTGCCCCTTGCGGGTTCCAGGGACCGCCATGAACTTCGCCACTCCCTCGACGGAGGCGACCAGGGAATCACCGACGCTCTTGTCCAGGACGATCACGTCGCCGGGGGCGAAATTCATCAGATCGCCGACCTCAATGCGGGCTTCGCCGAGCTCCACCGAGATCTCCGTGGGGCAATACTGAAGCTCCTCGCGAAACCGCACCGCCCACTGCCGGTCCACGTCGATCTGGTCGCTCATGAAGCTGGTCTGCAGTTTCTCCTTGATCGGCTCGAGCATGGAATAGGGGTAGCAGATGAGGAAGTCCTTGTTGTCCTCACTCACATCCAGCCCGATGGTAAACACCACGACCAGTTCAGAGGCGGCGACCACCATGGCGAACTCGGGGTTGCTCTCCATCCGCACGATATCGGGCTTGACGGGGTACACGGCCTTCCAGGCCTTTTCCAGATCGCCGAGCGCGAGTTTCGTGATGTTGCGAACAATCCGCCGTTGAATCGGGGTAAAGTCGCGTCCCTCGGGCTTGATATGCGTCTGGACCGAGCCCCCGAAATAATGGTCCACGAGGATGTACACCAGGGGGGCTTCCATGGCTATGAGGGCGTGTCCCCGCAACGGGTCCACCCGCAAGACAGTCAGGGACGACGGGAGCGGCAGGCGGTTGACGACAATCCCGAATTTCACGATCTCCATCCCTTTCACCGTGACGGCCACCGCCCGGTGCAGCGCCGCGCTGAAGGTGACCGCGAAGAGCTTGACGAAGCGATCGTGGATGATGTCGAGGGCGGCCATCCGCCCCCGGACAACCCGATCATGCGACCCGAAGTTAAACAGCTTGACCTCGGTCGGGGGAGGCGGCGTCTTGTGTTCGGTCTCCACCTCGCCGGTCGCGACGCCCTTCAGCAACGCATCGATTTCGTCCTGAGATAAGACTTTCTCCATAGCCGCCTACTGCACCACGAACTCGGTGAAATACACGTTGCGCGCCTTGCCGGCCGCCAGCAGCGAATTGACCCGTTGGAGGATCTCGTCCCGGAGCTGCAGTTTCCCGGTGGCGGGCTTTAACGCCGCCGACTCCTTGCTGCTCAAGAGGACCAATAAAGAATCCCGGACCTGCGGCGTGCGCTGAAGAATTTCCGCTTTCAACTCCGGGTTTTCCACCTCAAGCTTGATCGTCAATTTCAAGTATCGCGGCTCCTGGTCCGCGAGGTTCACGATGAACGGATCCAGGTCCACGATCGTCCCGATCTTTCCCGGCGTCCCGCCCTTCTCCCCCTCCCCACCCTTCTCCGCCGCGGCGGCCGGTTCCTGAGCGGCCTCGGCGGGTTTGGGTTCGGCGGGCTGAGCGGTCTCCGTTTTGGCTTCAGCCTTGTGGGGGGCCTTGAATTTCAGCCAGGCAAACGCGCCACCCCCGCCGACAACCAGCAAGACCACGAGGCCGATGATCACCCACATCATCGATCCCTTCTTTGCCGGCGCCGGGGCCGCCTCACCCCCGCCCCCTCCCGCTTTGACTTCCTCCGCCATGGCCCCTCCTCCTTTGGTCCCCCCTTCCGGCCTCTCCCGTCTTGGAAGAGGGATCAGGTAAAAGGATTACAGGACTTTATATTGGAGCAAGGGACGTGCCAGTCTGGTCCATTCATGGCATCAGCATGAAACATGGGGCCCTGGGGGTACGCCGCGTCAATGTTTCCTACATTTCCGCCGCGGGCAGAGGGACGCCCCCCGGATTTGTGGCAGGGAAGCGGCATCAGACTCGACCCACGAGAGCACCCTGCTCTAACCACTCAATGAGAGGCGTCAAACTTCTTAGGGTCGTGTCAGGTCCTTGACGAACCCCCGGACCCATCAGTGGCGCCCACCGGGAAAGGCTCCATAATGCAAAACGGGCAGGCCGGCTCTCGCCGATCCTGCCCGTTGAGTGGGTACGGGAGGGGCATCCGCAGGGCCCCCTCCCGATCAAGTGGGTACGGGAGGGGCGCGGGTACCCGTTGCTCCGTCGAATGCAACGGGTGATGGGCCCCCCCCCGGTCTCATTGAGAGAGTGGAGAGGTTACCTTATCAGATTGACCAATTCGCCCAGGATTGCGTCCGCCGTGGTGACGACGCGCGCGTTGGCCTGAAAGCCGCGCTGAGCGCTGATGAGGTTAATAAACTCTTCCCCCAGGTCCACGTTCGAGAGTTCCAGCGAGCTCGACAGCACGCGGCCGATGCCCGAGCTGTCCGGCTTGCCGATGATCGGCGACCCGGAGTCGCCGGCTTCCGCCAGGAGGTTCTTCCCAAGCTTCACCAAACCCTGAGCGTTGTTGAATCGCGCCAGGGCCACCTGGGCCAGAGTGCGCACCTGTCCGTTGGAGAACCGCCCGCTGATCGTCCCATCGGTCGCAATCGCGACGCTCTGCAGCGAACCGGAGGCGTAGCCGTTCTGCGCCTGGTTGACCAGGGCCGAGGTGGACCCGAACTGGGTGGTCCCATCCAGGCCGGTTCCGCCATTGGTCGTGACGCTGGTGCCGAAATCTGTCGCGATGGTCTGGCCAGTGGCCGCGCCCAGGAAGTCGATGCCGGTGCCGCCCGAGTTGTGATAGATAGTGGTGGCCTCCCGGTCCAAGGCGCCGCTGGTGTTGAACGTGATGGTGCCGGAGGCGACGATCGCGTTCGACCCGGACGAAAAGCCGGAGGCGACGTTGACCGCCGACGAATCGGTCACCTGATTCCAGTTCCAGGTGTTGGCGCCGATCTTCGTGAAGTACGTGTTCAGCACGTGGCTGATGCCCAGCGAATCGAAGACGGTCATCGCCGTCGAGAAGGTGGACGTGGTGTTCGGGCTGGAGACCAAAAAGTCAGTCCCGGTCGTCGAAGTGGGGCTGTCGGTGGAGAGCATTTTTAAACTCGTTCCCAACGTATCGCCGGCGACGGCCGTCACCACCGCCGTCCCGGTGCTGCCGCTGATATTCGGCAGCCCGGTGATTCCCGAGGCAAAGGTGTACTTCGTGGTGGCGGAATCGTAGGTGGCGGTGAACCCGGAATAGGCGGCGGCTTTATAAGGGTCCGTGGCCGACAGCGCCCGGACCGCCGTTTGAATGGCCGACGCCAGGCCCGACGTCGTCAAGCCGGTTGCCACTGTGACAGTCTGCGCGCCGTCGCCGTTGAGATTGATGTTGAAGGACACCTTTCCGGCCGCCGTCGTCGTGACCGCGGCGGCACCGCTCACAAGGCTGGCCTTCAGGCCGGTAGCCGAGTCCTGCGAATCCAGGTTGGCGGCGATCGTCATCGTGGAGGTGGCTTTCGGCGCCGAGGTGGTCGTGGTGAGATTGACGGTCGAGATCGTGCCCGTGATGGTGCCGGACGAGTCGGCCTGGAACCCCTGGAGCGTGAAGCCGTTCGGGTTGACGACATCCCCGGACTTGTTGATGTTGAACTGGCCCGCCCTGGTGTAGAAGGAGCCGCCGGCGGTGTCCTTGACGAAGAAAAAACCGTTGCCGTCCACCGCCATGTCCAGGGCATTGTTGGTGGTCTGGAGCGAGCCCTGGGAGAAGTTGGACTCAACTGAGGACAGGAACACCCCGATCCCGCTTTGGGTGGAGCCCGAGGCGCCTCCCAGGCTGGAGTTGACGATGTCGGCGAAATTGGCCCGGCTGGACTTGAAGCCCACCGTGCCGGTGTTGGCGATGTCGTTGCCGATGATCGAGAGCGCTGTGCCGTTGGCGTTCAGCCCGCTGACGGCCGCGAAGAGCGAAGACAATATTCCCATGGCATCCTCCTAATGATGGCTCACGCTTGTTAATTCACCGCCAGGATAAGGCTTGGCGGAATCACCTGGCCCGTGTCCAACTGGACCATCGGGTTCCCATTGTCGAACCTCAGACCCGTCACCACCCCGTTGGCCAGCGTGGTAGAGGTCACCGCGCCTCCGTTGCGATCCGTCGCGGAGACGGTAAAGGAATACTGACCCGGAGGTTGCGCGTTCCCGCTGTTGTCCTTCCCGTCCCACCGCACGGTCTGAGAGCCGACCGACTGACCCGGCGCCGAAAGGGTCCGAACAGGAACCCCCGCCGCGTTCAGGACCTGGATCGTCACGTTCGCCGCATTGCCTGCCAGGGTGTACGACAGCGGCACCGGAGAGTCGGAGGTCAGCGAGAAGGATGACCCGAGAGCCGACACCGAATGGCCGATGAGGGACACCAGCCCGTTGTTATTGGAGATGTCCTGCCGCTGAATAAAGGTGTTCAGCGCCGTGGCCATCTGCTGGGTCTCCTGCAATTGGCTGAATTGGGCGAGCTGGGCGATGAACTGCCCGTTGTCCACGGGGTTCAAGGGATCCTGATTCTTCAACTGGGCGATCAAGAGGGCCAGAAACTGGTCCTGGCCGAGGGCTTGATTGGGGTCCTTGACCGTGGATGCCGGGTTCGGGGTCGTCTGCTGAATAGAGGTCACGTCCAACATGCGCGGCTCCTTTCTTCTCGTCGTGCTGAGACCAGCCGGGCTGTGTCTCTACGGGTTCCCACCGCCCCTCCTAGGCGAACGTGTTGATTCGGAGGAGGGACGTCACGGACTCCGATTCTCCTTCCACGGCATCGCGCAGCAGAGTGGGGCTCTCGGTCGGTTCAGACCTGCGCGTGGGCTCCGTATTCTCCCGCCCCTGAAATTGCGTTGGGTCCTGCCCCTGGCCTGCCCGCCCCGGATCGGTGTTGACCTGGAACTCTTCCACCCGAAGCCCATGCTGGCGCAATTGATCATCGAGGGCTCCCTGACTGTTCGCCAGGTACTCGCCCAACCCCTGGTGTTGGACCGACACCGTGGCGTGCACCTCATGAGCCAGGATGCTGACCTGCATTCTCACCTGTCCCATATCCCCCGGCTCGAACAGGATCTGCATCGTCTCCCGGCCGTGAGAAGGGACCACGGGCGCAGTCTCCGGCGGCGCCGGCGTCACCTTTGGGGCGGCAGGGGTGGCATCCGGCGCCACGGTGGACTCGGTCGGTTTCCCGAGGAGCTCGGCGGCATGGGAATGCGTTCCGGGGCTCCCGGCTGCTTCCCCGCCGTTATGGGCCGCCTGATTCCCCCGATCATGAGTCGCCGCCTCCTCCATCACTTTCGTCAGGGCTTCCCCCGCAATCGCCCCGGTGGCTCCCGCACCAACACCGTCTCCCCGCACCTCGCCCGGAAGGAGCGCGGGCTCACTGTTGGACTCAGTCGGCATTTGGGGGGCCACCAGCGGGACGGATTCGTTTCCCTTCGGCTGCGGCGTGGCGATCCCGTTCAAAATCCCCTGCGCTCCGCTTGAGAGGCCCTCGCCCACAGGCTGGCTGGTCAAACCCAGCAGGGTCATCGGGGCTCCATCAGATTTCTGTGGGGCTTGCAAGCTTGTCGTCGCCAGATTCTGAACCCCTCCCGTGCTCGGGGAGGTAGCCATAAGTGAGGGGGATGAGACACCAAGTGCTGGTAGAGAAGCCCCCAACCCCTGCCCATTACCGGATACCGCTTTCCCTGTTCCACTCTGTTGGGCTCCCAAGACGGGGGAGATCCCGGATTCGGTTTTCCCATTCAACACCAGGGAGGACTCGGCAATCCCTGCGAGGGTCGCCACTACGACTCCCGGTGTAATCGAGGGGCCTTCCCCGGTTGGAGCTGCCTGGGTGACCGTCGGCTCTTGGGTGTTCAACGGAAGGAACAAGGAGAGGGCCAAAAGGATTGCCGGCCCCTCCTCTACAGGCGATCCGGGGTCCGGGTCGGACTGGGCTGATTCGATCTTGGAAAGGCGAGCCAGCTTCTGTCCAAAGCTGGCCCCCTTCGCCTCCGCCTGACCGCTGAGGCTCCCGGATGGTTCCACCGCAGCCGGCGCCGAACCGCCACTCGTCGGGGAAGCCGTCTGGGGCGCGGCCGCTTCTATGACAGGCATCGTGTCCAATTATGTCCCCCTCCTCTTCCGCTCACTTGTCGGACTTTCCGGGCGACCGCGGGCGTTCGCCAGCCATCTTCTCGATGAGCCGGGCAGCCTTGGCCGGACTGAGCGAGGCCAGGATCGCCCCCGCCGTTTTGCTCTTCAATCGGGACAAGAGCTCCAGGGCCACGGGCTCATTCATCTTCTCGATCCGCTGAGCCGCCTCTTCGGAGGGCATCGCCTCGAACGCCTGGCTGAGATGGGTCAGGCCGGGAGTAGCCGCGGGCGCCTGGGTCCCCGCCGCCTGCCCCGCAGGGCCCGTCGGGGGCTGCTTCCGGTTCATGAGGCCCTCGATGTTCTCCCGGAGTATCCGCAGGCGTTCTTCGTCTCTTCGGATGGCCGCCTCCCGCCGATCCAACTCCAGTTGCCGTTCTTCCAGTTGTTTCGCCAGTTGCCCCGTTGGGGACGGGACCTTCAGGGCGGTTTCCAAATTCGCGCTGGGTCCGGCCGAAGCGGAACGATTGCCGAGCGCCGGCTCCTCCGCCACGGCGCCCCCCGCGAACAGCAGGACAATCGCCCCGGCCCACGACCAGCCTAGCGGGCGCCTATTCATTGGTTACCGCCCGTTCGCTCATCTCCCGTCCTCTCCGGCCAGCCGCATCATCGGTCGTTCGTTGTTCACGCCGGGTTTCCTCGCGAGCCCCCTCCTGTTCGCGGCGCGCCTCCAGGAGTTCGACAATTCGGCGGTCCCGGGCCGCGGCCATGAGGCCCGTTCTCTTGTCTTCCAACAGTGCGCTCAGAGCCGCGGCTTCCCGCCGGCGCACGGTGATGTCCGAACTCAGCGTCTCGGCAAAGCGATAGAGAGCGAGGGCCTCGGCCGCCACCACCCCTTCCCGCTCCCGCCGGGCAATGTCGCCGAGGAGCCTTCCCACCTCGCCCTCCAAATGGCGAAGCGCCTCCACCTGCGTGTCCAAATCCCGTGACAGGGTCGCCAGTTCCGTGCGAATCAAATCTTCCACATGGCGACGGTAGTCCAGAATGCTCTGGAGGCTCATGCCGCTTTCTCCCCTTCCGCGAGGGCGGTCTTGATGAGCGCGCTCAGCGCGGCCACGCTCTCCGGAAGAGACACCCGCTCCTCGACGTCCTGACGCAAAAATCTGAGAATGGGGTCGCGCATCCGGATCGCCCGGTCGATGCCGGGAGAGGCCCCCGCCTTGTAGGCTCCCAGGTTGATGAGGTCCTCGGCCTTCTTGTAGGCGGCGAGCATCTCGACGAGATGACGCGCGTCCCGCTGCTGTGGCTCCGGCACGATATCGGGCATCACCCGGCTCACGCTGTTGAGGACATCGATGGCGGGGTAGTGTCCCTGCGACGCCAGGTCCCGCGAAAGGACGATGTGGCCGTCCAGCAAGGACCGCGCGGCATCGGCGACGGGGTCGTTCAGATCGTCGCCTTCCACCAGCACCGTATAGAGACCCGTCAGCGTGCCCCTTCCCGCGGCCCCGACCCGTTCCAGGATCCGGGGAAGCACGGCGAAGACCGACGGCGGATATCCTTTCGTCGTCGGGGGTTCTCCGATCGCCAGCCCCACTTCCCGCTGGGCCTGGGCCAGCCGGGTCAGTGAGTCCATCAGAAGCAACACCTTGCACCCGCGATCACGAAAGAACTCCCCGATGGCCGTCGCCAGAAAAGCCCCCCGGATGCGCACCAAGGGAGGCTGATCGGAGGTCGCCACGATGACGATGGAGCGACGGAGCCCGGCCGCCGTGAGGTCCTTCTCGAGGAATTCCTTGACCTCGCGTCCCCGCTCTCCGATGAGCGCGATCACGTTGACATCGGCCTCGGTGTACCGGCTCATCATCCCCAGAAGTACGCTTTTTCCGACGCCGCTGCCCGCGAAGACGCCGACTTTCTGCCCCCGCCCGCACGTCAAGAGGCTATTGATCGCGCGGACCCCCAGGTCCAGGGGTTCGGTGATCCGAGTCCGCTGGAGCGGGTTCATCGGCTCGGTGTACAGGGAATACGGCTGGCCGGGCCCGAGAGGGCCGCGGTCGTCGAGCGGACGGCCGAGTCCGTCGAGGACCCGCCCGAGCAGGCCCTCACCGATGGGAATCGAGGCGGGCTTTCCGTGCGGCACGAGGCGGCTCCCGGGGCCGATCCCCCGCATCTCTCCCAGCGGCATGAGGAGCGCCCGCTGCCCGCGGAACCCCACGACCTCCGCAGTGATGCCGGGGCCTTCATCGCCAGAGCGGATCTCGCACACCTCTCCGATGGAGGAGATCGGCACGAATCCCTCGATGACCAACCCCACCGCCTGCGCCACCCTCCCGTAGACGGCGATGGGATCCACGGTCTTGAGTTGCTCGATGAGTCTCATGGCCTCCCCGCCGGTCGGCTTTTCAACCCGTCTTCGATCTGGCCCAACTGGCTCTCGACGCGGGCGTCCACGATCCGGAAATTGCTCTCCACCACGCACCCGTCCGGAGCGAGAGACGCATCCGGCTCGAAATGCAGCCGGGCCGTGTCAGATAGGGATTCGAGCAGGCGCGCGCGGGCCTCCTGGAGAAAACCGAGCGCCGACGGGTGGACCCGGACCGTGATCGAGCCATCGTCCCGAACCCGCGCGAGCGCGGTCTCGACCTGGGCGGTGATCAGCTCGGGGTGCTGGGTGAGTTCACTGTGTATGACGGAACGGGCGATGTTGAGCACCAAGGTCACTAGCTCCTCCTCGACGCCGCGGAGGACCTCCCCGCGCGCGGCCGCAAGCTTCTCCGCGCAACCCTGAAGGACGGCGCCGGCCTGCTCCAGGCGGGCCCGCTCGGCCTCCAGGTCCGGGCGTTTCCGTGCGGGGGAAGCGGCGGGGCTCACGTTGCCAAGAGCGCTGCAGGGCTGGAACGTTGGGTTCCTGGCTCCTTGTTCCCCGGCAGGTGGGAGCAGCGCCCGCACGGGCGCCGGCTCGGTCGATGCCTTGAGCACATTAGACCAATTCTTCTTCGCCACCCTGTCCTCCCCTGAGCATGATGCGGCCTTCCTCCTCCAGCTTGCGGGCCACCTGGACAATGTTGCGCTTCGCCTTCTCCACCTCGCTCATCTTCACCGGTGGAGCGGCCTCCAGGTCGTCCTTGAGCATCTCCGCCGCACGCGAGGACATGTTCCGGAACACCGCCGCCTTCACGGGTTCGCTGGTCGCTCGCAAGGCCAGCATCAGATCCTCTTTGGCCACTTCTTTGAGGAGGTCTTGGAATCCACGATCGTCCAGGACCGCCAGATCTTCGAACACGAACATGAGTTGCCGCACCGAATCGGCCAGCTCCGGATTTTTCTCGGCCAGGCCGGCGGTGACAGTCTGTTCGGTAGCCCTGTCCAGCCCGTTCATGATTTCGGCTAAAAACTTCACCCCCCCCAACTGGGGGCCCTTGGCCTTGACGTCGTGCTTGACCTCCGACTCAAGCACCTCGCTGAGCTCCTTGAGGACATCCGGATGGATCTCATTTAACGTAGCCAGGCGATACGCGATGTCCAGCCGCGCCTCATCCGGCAGCAAGCGGAGGGCTTGACTGGCCTGATCCGCCTCCAGGTGCGCCAGGATCACCGCCGCGGTCTGAGGATGCTCGGCGGCGATCAGATCGGAAAGACTCTTGGCGTCCAGCCACTTGAGCGCCTCCAGCCCGCTGTATTTCGGGGCGGCGAGGTCCGAGAGGATCTTCGCCGCCTTCTCTGGCCCGAGCGCCTTGTTCAGGACGTTCTTCATGTAGCTCTTCCCGCCGCCCCCGAGCTCTCCGCCGGAGGAAAGCGTCCTGAACTCCTGGATGACCTGTCTCCTTAAATCCGGGGTGATATTGGTGAGGGTCGCCATCGGCCCGCCGAGCCGGCGGATGTCCTTGGGTTCCAGATGCCGCACCACATTGGCCGCGGAATCCTCCCCGAGGGACATCAACAAGATTGCCGCCTTCTCTTCTCCGGAGAGCTTTTTCGCCATATCAGCGCCTTACTTTTCCTTCAACCATTTCTGGACGACCATGGCGGTCGACTGGGGGTTGGTCTGCGCCATACTGATGAACGGGTTCATCTCAGGGCCCCCCAGTGCCGCCTCCACCTGGCCGACCGTCGCGGGCAAGGTGGCCCCGCGCATGGCCAGTTGCTCGGCCGAGACCACCGGCGAGGTCAGCAGGCGCATCATGGGCCGGACCACGAACAGGAAGATGACCATCGCCAGGACCGCCAGCATGCCATAGCGGATGTACTGCCCCATCATGGGATTCCCGGCGGACGCCTCGGCCGCGCCGGCCGGTTCCCCGATCTCCACCGCGTTGGAATCAAAGGCCACGTTCAGGACCTCGACCTGATCGCCTCGCTCCTGGGAGAACCCCACCGCTTTTTTGACCACTTCCTCCAGCTTTTTGATTTCGTCCTCGTTGCGGGGAATATACTTCCGCTGGGTCTTGCCGTCTTTCCCCGTGGTCACGTCGTACCGTCCGTCCACCAGCGCCGCGACCGAGAGCCGCTTGATGGTCCCGACCGGTTCGACGATCCGGCTGACGCTCCGATTGAGCTCGTAGTTGACGGTGGCGGTCGTCCGCGTGGCCGAGCTGTTGCTCCCTCCCTCCGCGGTCGGCGCGGTTCGGTCCGGCAGGTTGGACGGCGTGCCGGCCACACCGCCCTCATTCTTTTCGGTGGAGGCGGTCTTTTCCTGCTGGCGGTTCTCGCTCCGGACCACCTGGACATTGGGATCGAACGTCTCTTCGGTTCGCTCGACCTGGCGAAGATCGAGGACGGAGGAGACGCGGACCACCGCCTTGCCCCCTCCTACCACGCGTTCCAGCATGCTCTGGACACGCCCTTCGAGGTCTTTCTCCAGGGCCCGCTTGGAATCCAATTGCCCCCCGGCGACCTGGGATACGCCATCCCCCAAGGCCTGCGACAGGATCTGGCCGCTCGAGTCCACCACCGTGACCTCATGCGGCTGAAGCCCTTCCACACTGCTCGCCACCAAATGCGAGATCCCCTGGACCTGCCCGGCGGAGAGCGTCTTCCCCTTGCGGAGAGTGACGATCACCGAGGCGCGGGGCCGCTCACGGCGGTCCGCGAACAGACTCCGCTCCGGAATGGCCAGGTGCACCCGGGCGCGTTCCACCTCGGCAAACTGTGCCACGGTTCGAGCCAGCTCCCCCTGGAGCGCCCGGCGGTAATTGAGCTTCTGTACGAAATCGGTCTGGCCGACCGAGGTCCGGTCGAAGATCTCGAAGCCGACGCCGCCACCCTGCGGCAGGCTCTGGGTGGCCATTAGGAGCCTGAGCTCGTGGACCTTGTCGGAGGGGACCAGGATCGTCCCCCCGTTGCCGGCGATGGAGTAGGGGACCTTCTGCTCTTTGAGCTTGGTGACGATGGCCCCCGAATCTTCCGGGGTGAGGTTGGAAAAGAGGACCTGCATCTCGCCCTGCTGGCTCCAATTGTATCCCGCATAGAGGGCCGCAACCGTTCCGCCCAGGAGCACCAATAACAGAATTTGCCGGGAGGGCGGGAGGGCCAGGAATGTTGTCACCATCGGAGTCGACCTCTCAATCCGCGTGCGTCATCACGCTTACAATTGCATCCTCATGATCTCCTCGTAGGCCCCGACGATCTTGTTCCGGACCTGGACCATCAGCTGGAAGGAGACATCAGCCTTCTCGAGAGCGATCATGGTCTCATGAAGATTGGTATTGTGGCCGGTCAGCAAGGCCTGGACGGATCCGTCGGCCTGAACCTGCGCCTCGTTCACCTTGGCGATGGCGTCCTTGAGCGAGGCCAGGAAGGACTCGCCGGCCGCAGCCGGAGCCGCAGGGTTCAGCGCAGCCGCCCCGGACCCGAGCGCGGTCAACGAGGGGGGAATGATAGGGATGTCAGCCATGGGCTCCTCTCTCCCTCGTCCCGTTACCGCCCGATGTCAAGGGCCCGCTGGGCCATCGCCTTGGTGATGCTCATCGCGGTTATATTCCCCTCATAGGCTCTCGATGCGGTGATTAGGTTCACCATCTCCTCCATCACGTTGATGTCCGGCATCAGGACGTACCCCTGCGGGTTGGCGTCGGGATGGTGGGGATCGTACACCTGCCTGGGCGGGGTGGGGTCCTCCACAACCCGCACGGCCCGCACTCCCGGCGGATCTTTCAGGCCTGGTCCGTTCAGCAGATTCCGAAAGGGCTGGGTCACGTGCGGGTCGGACCGGATCAACAGGTCACGCCGGCGATAGGGTCCCCCGGCAAGCGACTTCGTGGAGTTCACGTTCGCCAGATTGCTGGCGATTACGTTCATACGGAGCCGCTGGACCTCCAACCCCGACGCGGACAGGGCGAGCGCTTTATCGAACTCCATCCGTTGGTCTCCTCATCCCCCGTGGCCGCCGGCCTGACGGCATCGCCATTCCCGGTTACTGCACCAAATCACGAATCGCAGATATGAGCCCCTGGTATTTCCGGCTGAGAATCTGACTGGCCGCCGCATACATCGTGCCGTTCTGGTTCAAGGCCGCCATCGTCTTTTCGATCGTCACCGTGTTTCGATCAAGACCGGATGAGGCGGACGGGAGGACCACCTCCGTGGGGGCCGGAGGCCGGATTCCTCCACCCGGCAAGAGCAAATGGCGCGGATGCGGAGGGGCCTCCACGGGTCTCATCTGGCCTCCTCCCAAAGCCGGGTGTCCGACGGCGGCGAGGACGGACCGGAATTCCAGATCCTTGGCCTTATAGCCGGGCGTTTCCTCATTGGCCACGTTCGCCAGGAGCACCTGATGCCGCTCCGCATACAGGTCGAGCGCTCGCTCCAGCATTTTCATCGTCTGGCTCTGGGGCAGCGGATCAATTCCAGGCATACCGGTCATCTTCTCCCATTCCCGTAGTCTTGCAATCCCCGTACCACCTGCTAGCCATCCCGGGTTCCCAATCTTCCAGCCTGCTCAAAGTTTCCCGGCCGTGTCAAACCGCGGGGAGGGACGGGAGCGAGTGAGCCTGAGAGGGTTCCCCCTCGAGGGAGACGTCCCCCATGGTCGGCAAACCTTGCCCGGTCGGATTTGCCGAGGCCCCTGCGATCTCCCGGTACTCCCGCAACTTGTTGCGCAGGGTCCGGATACTGATATCCAGGATTTTGGCGGCGTGCGTCCGGTTCCCGTTGACCTGCTCCAACGTCCGCAAGATCAGGTTCCGCTCCATTTCCCAAATGGACACCGGTGGCGTGTCCACGCCCGCCGACTCCCCCATCCGACTGGGGGACTCCCGTGACGACTCGGGACCGCCGCCGGACACCTCGAGCCCGTCGGAGAGAAAGTGCTCGGGAAGCACCAGGCAACCCGGCGTCAGGAGAACCGCTCGCTCGATGGCGTTTTCCAGTTCCCGGACATTCCCCTTCCACGGATGCCTTAACAAGAATTTCTCCGTCTCGAGAGACAAGCCCTCCACGGGCTTCCGGTTTCGCTCGGCCGAGCTCCGGAGAAAATGCGCGGCCAGCGCGACGATGTCCTGGGGCCGATCCCGCAGAGGAGGGAGCACGATCGGAAACACGTGCAGGCGGTAGAACAAATCCTCACGAAAGCGCCCGCTCTCGACTTCGCGGCGCAGGGACCGATTGGTCGTCGCGATAATTCGAATGTCGACGGGGGTGGGCGACTTGCCGCCCAGCCGATCCACTTCCCGCTCCTGGATGACCCGCAGCAGTTTGGCCTGAAGCGGCAGGCTCATCTCACTGATCTCGTCCAGCAACAACGTCCCGCCATGGGCTTGTTCGAACTTGCCCGGTCTCCTGCTGACGGCGCCCGTGAAGGCGCCCCGCTCACACCCGAAGAGTTCGCTCTCGAGGAGCCCCTCCGGCAGCGCGGCGCAGTTGACCCCCACGAAGGGCCGGTGCGCCCGGGAGCTGCGGCTATGGAGGTATCGGGCCAGGACTTCTTTGCCCGTGCCGCTCTCTCCCTGAATGAGGATGGTCGCTTGGCTGGCCGCCACGGCATCGACGGTCTGGAGGATACGTTTCATCGCCGGGTCCTGCGCAATTATATGAACCGGCCGGCGGCCCAGGACTGAGGCCCCTTCGGCCGTTCCCAGGAGATCCGCCGCCACCGCCTGTTCCTGGCCGTTCGCCTGTTCCAGGCGCCGAACCAGGGCTTCAAGGGCCTCGTGGTCGAAGGGCTTCAAGAGGTAGTCCGACGCCCCGAGGCGGATCGCCTCAATGGCGGAGTCCAGGGTGGCGTAGCCCGAAATGAGCACCACCAGCGTCCCGGGCGACCGGCGCTTGACCTCGCGGAGCAGGTCCAACCCTCCCAGCCTGGGCATTCGGAGATCAGCGACGATCAGCCAGACCGTCTGACGCTCGAGCGCCGCAAGCGCCTCATGGCCGTCCCGGCAGGCGATGACCGGGTGACCGGTCCGCTGAAGGACCTCGCAGAGGGCGGTCCGCATACTGGGCTCATCATCGACGACCAGGATGGTCGTGGCATCAGGTTGCTGGTCTTGCATCATGGCCTCTCTTTTCTCCCTTCTCCTTCGGCAGCACCACGGTAAAGGTGCTCCCTTTCCCGACCTCACTCTCCACTTCGATCCAACCCCCGTGGGCGACGACGCTGTTGTGGGCGATGGCGAGGCCCAACCCCGTTCCCCCCGGCCGCGTCGTAAAGAAGGGATCGAACAACCGCGGCCGATCGGCGGGCGCGATTCCCTTCCCCGTATCCGTGACGCTCAGGCGGACCGACTCGCGCCCCACGTCCGTGACGGCGATGAGGAGGTCTCCTCCCTCAGGCATCGCCTGCACCGCATTCAGGATGAGATTGAGCACGACCTGCCGGACCATCCCCTCGTCGCCCCGGATCCTTGCGTCCTCGTACACTCCCTCGGTTCGGACGCGGACCCGGTGGGTTTCAATGAGGGGGGTCGCCAGCAAGACGGCTTCCTCGATCAGCCTCGACAGCGCCACCGGCTCCCATTTGGGCCGGCGGGGGCTGACGAAGGAGAGGGTGTTGCCGATCAAATGGTCGGTCGCCCGCACAGCCGTGCAGATGTGCTCCGCCAGTTGGCGCCGGGCGGGATCGCCGCTTAATTCCTGCCGCAGCAGGGACCCGAACAACTCGATGCTGCCGAGCGGGCTGCGGATCTCATGCGCCAGGCGCGCCGCCATCTCCCCCATCGCCGCAAGCCGCTGCTGGCGCTGCACTTGCTCGGCGAGCCGCTTCAGTTCGGTCACGTCATGAAACTGCGCGATTCGGCCGATGGTCTCCCCCTCGGCTCCACGAAGATCGGTGAGGGTCACCGCCAGCCGGCGTGTCTTGCGGACGACCTCGCCCGACTCCGCGCCGGGATCCCCCCATTCGGTGAGCAGGGCCGGGAGCGAGCGGCCCAGGAGGGCTCCTCGATCCACATCCAGCATCAGCGCTGCGGTCCGGTTGACGGTCGTGATCCGCGTGTCTGAATCCGTGACGAGGACGCCGGTGGCCAGGCTCTCCATGATCGCGTGCAGGTGGTCCTTGATCTTCTCGTTGGCCTGGAGGCTGTGCCGCAAGGCCCGGTTGGACGCCTCGAGCTCCACGTTCAGTTCCTGGACCCGCGCGGTGAGCAACTGATAGGAGCGCTCCATGTTGCCGGCCGCCTCGTCGAAACTGGCGAAGGCCTGCTTCAAGAGCGTTGCCTCCTCGGTGGTGAGCCCTTCGATCATCGTTTCCCCGAAATGTGCAGGGCCGTTAACTGAGCCTCCGCGGCCGCCGAGAGCAGCGGGTTCGCATCCGACTTCGCCACCTTCCTGAAGAACTCCGCGGCCTGCGCGGGACGCCCCGCCGACACATATCCCCGGCCGATCTGGTAGGTCGCCCAGAGCAGATCGGGCACGTCGGCCCCCGCTTTGAGCACCCCTTCATAGAGCCCCTGGGCGAGCTGGACCTGGCCTTTTTGAAAAAACAGATCGGCGCAGGCAAGCGCCCCGCTGACCCCGCCGGTTCCGGCGGCGGCCCCGGCCGCCTTAAAGGGGAATGCTCCGGCGGCCATCCACTGCCGGCAGAACTTCTCCGCCTCCTCGCGCTTCTCCTGCCGAACCAGCACCGCGATCAAGCCCTGTTGGGCCTCGGAACTCCACCGACCATTTTGAAATCCACGCACGTATGATTTCCAGGCTTCCTCTTCCTGGGGAAAATCCCTCTTCTTTCGGTACGCCTCGGCCAGCCCGACCAGCGCCCGCTGTTGAGGGGTCCCATGCTGACCCTCCGTCAGCACGGCGCCGTACACGCGGATGGCCGGGTCCGCAAAACCAAGACGGACGAGCGCTTCGCCGACGGCGAGAGCGGTCGCGCTCTTCATCGCAGGTGCCATCAGCATCGTCTCGTGCCGCAGGAAGAGGGTTGCGACTTCAAGGGCATTCCCCTTCTCCATCAGGGCGCTGAGGGTGTCCTCCAGCGCGTATCGCGCGAGGGGCCGCCAATAGGCGGCATCCGGACGGGCCAGGAGCTGATCATAGGCTGCCCCGGCCGCCTCGAACTCTCCGCTCCTCTGATAACTCTGCCCCAACCGCAAGAGGGCCTCGGCGGATTGGGGGTGCGTCTTCCACCGCGCCAGGACCGTCCGATATGCCGCCTGGATCTCGCCCTCGGCCGCCCCCGGCCGTAGAGTCCCCTCGGCCAGCGCCCCCAGTCCTCCCCATGCGAGCCTCTCCGCATCGGTTCCGGGATGCCGTTCAAGGATCGTTTCATAGAGCTGCTTCGCCTGACGATATTCCCCGGCGGTCCGATGCCCGTCGGCGAGTCGGGCCAGCATCACGGGCGCGTTCGGATCCCGGGGATGCAGGCCGTACCCCAGGCTCAGCACGCGACGGGCACGGCCCCAATCCCCCAACGTGAGGAGGGTCTCGCCCATGGCGAGCAGGCTCGCCGGACGACTCTGCAACAGGGCCGGCCATGTCGCCTCCGCCTGGTCGTAGAGGTCCAGGGCGTGATGCTCGAGGCGCAAGGTGTGCGAGATGTCCCCCAAGCCGATCGTGGCCTCGGCTCGACTGTCGTCGTACGGCGACCTCTCCCGGACGATCCGTAACTGCTGCGCGCCCTCCGGATAGCGCCGCTGGGACACATAGGCGCGGGCAAGGTCAAGACGGATGAAAAACAGGAGCGGACTGCCCGCCGGGCCTTCCCGCAAAGCCTGCTCATAGGAACCGGTCGCCTCGTACGCAAACCCCATGCGCTCGTACAGGGCCCCGATGCGCCAGAGGGCCAGCGTTCCCCGGGCGGGCTTATGGACCTTCCGACGATAATCCTGGAGCGAGTTGATGGCCGTCTGAATGTCTTGCGGCGTGGTTGCGGCCCGGGCCCAGCTCTCGCCGGCCAGATATGCCCCGATGTCCTCCACCGGCCCACCGGCGCCGAGGCGGCCGGCTTCCGACAGAATCATGCCGGCGGCCATGTACTCGCCGGCTTGAAATTTTTCGGCTCCGCGTGCGAGTTCAGCCTGCCCTCGGCCTGAAAGGGACGGCACCTCCTGGAGCACCAGGGACACCTGGGCCTCCAGGCGGCTCGTCTCCGCCCACCCTGGAGGAGCGAGGGCGCTCAGCCACACCCCAAGGAGCACCATCGGAAAGACCATCCTCATGGCTCGCCTGAATCTGAGCAAGGGACATGCCATACGAGTGTTCCCGGTCTCCGCTCCCGTCCTGTCCGGTGAAATCCGGTGAGACACAACCGGCCATTCTCCGAAGAGGGATTCCGGATTTGTCCGGGATTGGCATTGAAAGGGACGGTCAGAGAGCCCGCGGAAGGCGCCTTGACTGAATCCTGGCATGCCCATGCTCACTCGTTCCCGGTGCAATAGCGGGGACCCCTTTCCCGTATGATCCATGGCGCCGAAGACTTTCCCTCGTCCAACAGTCAATCCCTTGACGCGTAGAGTCAATGCACAGACTCGGAGTGCATCGGAAAACGCGGCTGACGTCTGGCGACCTGAAGACGCGCATTCAGCGAATCCGCGTTCATTTGAAAAAAGCGAGCCGGGTTCCGGCGGGGAGCCTCCTCGCCCACACCCGTGCGCGATCCCGCTCGATCATTCCACCGCCTCTGATGTAAGATCCGGTCTGAACCGAAGGCGCCCGCCGCAAGAGGAAGCTCACAAACCTTGGAGGAGCAGGGCGCCTCGATGACCTTGGGCGGTAAATCCTCCACTTCGATCAGGCCCTGCCTCTTGAGGACGGCGGCGCGTTCAATCACGTTCTCCAGTTCCCGCACGTTTCCTGGCCAGCCATACCGAAGGAGGACGCCGGCGGCCTCCGTCGAGAGGCCATCTACCGCAAGACCCATTCGCTGGGCCAGCCGCCGGATGAAGTGCTCAGCGAGCAGGGGAATATCGCTCCCGCGGGCCCGCAATGGGGGAACCTGGATGGGAATGACATTGAGACGGTAATACAGGTCGGTGCGGAACCGGCCCTTCAGGACCGCATCGTCGAGGTCCCGATTGGAGGCGGCCAGGATTCGCACATCGACCCGGATCGTGCGATTCCCGCCCACCCGCTCGAAGGCCTGGTCTTGAAGGACGCGCAGGAGCTTCACCTGCAAGGAAGGGCTTAATTCGCCGATCTCATCCAGGAAAAGAGTCCCGCCGTCCGCCTGCTCAAAGCGTCCGATCCGTAGGGCAAAGGCGTCGGTGAAGGCTCCTCGCTCGTGCCCGAACAACTCGGATTCCAGTAACGCGGCGGGAATCGCTCCGCAGTTGACCGCCACGAACGGGCCCCGGCGGCCGCTCATTCGGTGCAGGGTCTGGGCAACGACCTCCTTCCCCGTCCCGCTCTCACCAAGAATCAACACCGGGGAATCGTTTTCCCCAAGCTGTTGGATAAGATTCCGGAGATCCTCCATCGGAGGAGACAACCCGACCAGGGTGGGCAGAGAGACGTGAGCGCGATCGACTTCGGTGATCATCATCTGTGTGTGCTCCCTTGTGACGCCCGACAGGAAACTGACATCGTGCAATTACCAGACCATGAATTCCTTGTGCGGGGTCTCTTCTGGGCCTACCACATCTAGGAAAAAGGATCTGACAAATGGGGGACGCATCGAGACGGGTGCTGGGATTTTGACGATGATGGGGTCAATGATCAGACGCGCGAGCCGGCGAGGATGACCAGATCAATCTAATGTTTCGATACCAGCCTGCCGATACCAGGAACAAGCAGCAAGAACCTGCAGCCATCCCGCTCAGCGGGAACACACGACGTCTTCACTCCCGGAGGAGCGAACACCGCGATGGGACGGATCAGTATCAACAACGTCCAGGCCGGCATGGTGCTGGCCAAGGACGCGCTGAACTTTCGCAAGCAACTGTTGCTTCCGGCCGGCACCCTCCTGACCGAAAAGAACATCGAGACGATGATCGCGTGGGGAGTGTCCGAGGTGGATACCGAAGGATGCTCGGAGCCCTCGCTGGAGCAGGTGGAGCAGCATATCGCGGAGGATCCCAAGCTCGCGGAGGCCAACGCCGAACTCGATCATCGTTTCGCCGACGTCCGGAACGATCCCATCATGAAGGAGATCCTGGCGATCGCGAAGAAACAGCTCTTGGGAGGGCGGGCATGAATCCCATCATTGCCGGAGTCATCGCGGTGGCGGTGATCATCGTCGTGCATCTCCTTGTGGGGATCATTTCATGAATCCCGCTGTCGACGTCGAGACCGCGTGGAAGGGCGTCCTGTCTCGGATCCGTGATTTTCCGACCTTGCCCACGATCGTCCACAAGGTCACGGAATTGATCAATAGCCCCACGACCTCGGCGAAGGACATCGAGGCGACGGTGGTCAAGGACCAGGTCTTGACGGGAAAGCTCCTGCGCCTCGTCAACTCCCCTTTTTACGGCTTTCCTCAGAAGATCACGACGATTTCGCGCGCCGTCGGGATCATCGGGTTCGAAGCGCTCCGCAACCTGGTCTTTTCGACCTCCGTAATCCGCCTCTTCAAATCCTCAGGGTCCTCCAACTTCCGGCCGGTGGAATTCTGGAAACACTCGATCGGCACCGCCCTGGCCGCCAAAGAGATCTCCAGGAGAATGGGAGAGAAACAAGTTGAGGAATACTTTGTGGGCGGCCTGATGCACGACATCGGCAAGCTGGTCCACGACGAACACTTTGGGATCGGGTTCCGGCAGGCCTGCAAGGTGGCCGCGTTGAAAGATACCTTATTGCGCGAGGCCGAAATGGAGGTCCTCCACTTCACCCACGACCAGACCGGCGGGCTCCTCCTCACTCAATGGAACCTCCCCCCGTCCCTGATCGCGATGGTGACCCACCACCACGCACCCGCCCAGGCGAAGGATTACTGGAAAGAGGCCGGCATCATCCACCTCGCCGACATCCTCTGCCGGGCCAAGGGGCTGGGGAACGGCGGGGACAATAAAATCCCTCTCCTGGATCAGGCGACCTGGAACCACCTGGGGCTGACCCTGGGCGACGTCGAACAGGTGATGCGCGGGATCGAACAGGAATTTGGGGAGGCGACCGCCTTCCTCATGGAGTAAGGCCCGCTCGTCCCCGTGAGAAGACTTCCCACCTGATAATTCCGGAACTCCCTTGTATCGAAATGGCGGGTCGAGCTAGCGAGGGGCGCCTGCGGCGTCCGTAGCCGCGATCAATTGAAACGCCGCTCGGCCAAGGCCTCGCGGCTTCGGAAGCTGCAGGCGCTGCTGAGCGGCGTTTGAATTGGTGGTCCCAACGGGATTCGAACCCGTGTTTACGCCTTGAGAGGGCGCTGTCCTAGGCCAGGCTAGACGATGGGACCCTGGCGTTTCTGAATCTCGGTGCAGGGGACGAAATCAGGGGAACCTTATCGGAATGTTGACGGGCTTGTCAACCGAATGGCCATCCTTGCCAACTGGCAGAGTGTGATAATTCCCGGGCCTCCTATACAATGGTTGCCCCGATGGACTGCAACGGTAATTCTCGCCGGGTTGCACAGCAACGTCCCTCTGATATAAGGTGCAGAGAGGTCCCGATCACCCCTCAAAGAGGTGCACAGGCGCGTGGGCGGAACGAATCCCTATATTGAAAAACCGGAAGTCGCGCTGCCGAAAAAGGCGTACAAGGTGAGCTTTCACCGGCCCGACGGCCCCCCGATTGCCTTTGAAGTGGACCCGAGCAAACTGCCTTTTGGCCCCACAGGCCTGCCCGGCAGCATCCTGGACATCGCGTTGAACGGCGGCGCCGCCATCGATTTGGAGCATGCCTGCGGAGGGGTCTGCGCCTGTTCAACCTGCCATGTCAAAGTAGTCAAGGGGCTCGAGTCCTGCAACGAGCCTACGGACGACGAGCTCGATCAACTCGAGGAGGCGCCGGACCTCTCGTTGAATTCCCGGCTGGGCTGTCAGTGCGTCCCCAATGGGACCATGGACATCGAAATCGAGATTCCCGCCTGGAATAAAAATCTAGTCAAGGAAGGTCATTAATCGTAGGTCTCGTACTTCGCTTCCTTCCGCGCAAACCCCAGCTCAGCCAAATAGGTCTTGAAGGGGCGCACAAAGGCCTTCGTCCCGCACACCATCGGCAGGAAGTCCCTTCGACCGGCCCAGAGCGAGGCGACGAGGTCCATCTCGGACCGAGCCTCTACGCCCTCTGGCCCGCTTCCATTCAAAACCGTCGGCAGGTAGCGGAAGGCGGGGTTACGCGCCGCCAGTTCGGCGAACTCGTCATGATAGATCAGCTCTACCCTGCTGGGAGCCCCGTAAATCAGCGCCACCTTGCGGGAAAGCCGAGCGGCACACAGATGCCTGATGATGCACCGGATCGGAACGATGCCGGTGAACCGCGCGATGAAGACGAGGTCCATGGTCGGCGGGGACGGCACAGTGAAATTCCCGTAGGGGCCCGCCGCGATCACCTCATCCCCTTCCTTCAACGTGAAAAGATACTCGCTGCCCAGGCCCCCTGGGACGCGGTCAAACGCCAACACCAGCTCTCCTGAGGAAGATTCGGGCTCAGCCATGGAATAGGCGCGCGTCAGGGGCGGCCGCTCGCCCACGGGAAGCTTGAGCGACACGAATTGGCCCGGCCTAAAGGAAATCTTCGATTCAAGGGGCAGGAGAACCAGCTCACGGACCCCCGGGGATAACAGGCGCATCGCCTGGACCTTGGCCCGCTGCGTAGGTTCGCCCATGAGGAAATCAGACTGGAGAGGATGGCTGGGGGACGAGGATTCGAACCTCGGTAGACAGATCCAGAGTCTGTCGTCCTACCACTAGACGATCCCCCAACCCGTGACTCGTGGCAGATCAATATTATCCCTGGCTCAGCTCATCAAGTCAATTGCCGCCCTCAGGCGAGTCAGCGTCCGGTCCCTTCCCAACAAGAGCATCACCTCGAAAATGCCCGGACTCGCCGTCCGGCTGGTGAGCGCCGCCCGAACGGGCTGCGCCAGGTCCTTCATCTTCAGCCCTGTCTGCTCCAACACGGACTTGAACCCGTGTTCCAGGGTGGCATGGTCAAACACAGTCCCCTGCTCCACGACGGTCACCAACTTCTCGAAGGCCGGCCGGAGGTTCGCCGCGAGCAGCTTTTTCGCCTCGGGCTCCATTGCGACTGATTCGCGTAAATACAGAGCGGCCCCCTCGGCCATCTCCGGAAGCGTCCGGGATCGTTCCCGAAGCGCCCGCACCAGGCGTTCAAGCCATACCGGATCCGACGTCTCCTGCTCCCCCAGCAGCCCCTGCCTGCGCAGAAACGGAATGAGGAGATCGCCCACCCGCTTGGTATCCGCATGACGAAGGTAGTAGCCGTTCAGCCAGAGGAGTTTTTCCGGATCCAACGCCGCCGGGGATTTATTGATGTGATCCAATGTGAACTTCTCGATCAATTCCGGCAGCGCGAACACTTCCTGGTCTCCGAAAGACCAGCCGAGGCGGACCAGGTAATTGACGAGCGCCTCCGGGAGGTACCCAGCCTCCTGGTATTCCAGCACCGATGTCGCGCCATGCCGCTTGGAGAGCTTGACCTTGTCCACCCCCAGGATCATGGACAAGTGCCCGAACCGCGGCGGCTCAAATCCCAGAGCCTGATACAGCAGAATTTGCCGGGGCGTGTTGTTCAGGTGATCATCGCCCCGGATGACGTGGGTGATGTTCATCAGGGCATCGTCAACCACCGCACCGAAATTGTATGTCGGCATTCCGTTGGACCGCACGATGATGAGATCATCCAGTTGCGAATTATCAAAGACGACGTCTCCCTTGATCTGGTCATGGACGGTGGTCTGCCCCGTCTGGGGAGTCACAAAGCGGATGACCGGTGAACTGTCCGAAGGCGCGGGCCCCGATCGGAGGCGGCATCGTCCATCGTATTTGGGAAGGTCTTTCCGAGCCAGGGCCGCCTGCCGGCGGGATTCGAGTTCTTCTTCCGTGCAGTAGCAAAGATAGGCCTTCCCCGCAGCCAGTAACCGTCCGGCGTGTTCCTTGTAAAGAGGAAGACGGTCAGTCTGGAAAATCGGGCCTTCATCCCAATCCAACCCCACCCACTTCAAGCCATCCAGGATGGCCTGGATGGCTTCGGGTGTCGACCGCTCCCGGTCCGTATCCTCGATCCGTAGCACGAACACCCCCTTTTCGTGCCTGGCAAAGAGCCAATTAAACAAGGCAGTACGAACTCCCCCGATGTGGAGGTATCCCGTCGGGCTTGGAGCGAATCGAACCCTGACCGCACTCATTTATACTTTCCTCGGATTGATCTAAACCGATTGAAATATAATATAAAAATTTTAAGTTGACAAGATATTTTGTATAATGTTATATATACCCGACCAAGTTGGTCTCCGATTTGAATAGTCGGGGACTTAAAACATCGGATTCAGTATGTTGAAACTATCGAAAAAAACCGACTACGCCCTGATGGCTGTCCAGTATATGTCCTCCACGGGGACTGATCGGGTCGTGAACACGAAGGAGATCGCGGAGGAGTACCGGATTCCCGTTGAACTCCTCGCCAAGGTTCTTCAGAAGCTGACCAAGAAAGGCATCATCGTCAGCCAAAATGGGCCCAAGGGGGGCTACCTCCTGGCCAAGTCCCCGACCGACATCTCGGTCCTCTCGGTGATCCAGGCGATCGAAGGGCACGTGGGGATCACCGAATGCTATCACAACGAGGAGTCGACGTGCCTCCAGATGGCGCGGTGCAATATCCGCACGCCGCTCCGCAATATTCAGAACAGCATCTACGGGCTTCTCGACAGCATGTCGATTGACGACATGAGCACTTTTAATAATACGACCATTGAGCAGCCGACACGACGATTCAGCCACCGGGCTTAGAGAAGGAGCCACCCGATGAAGTTTCCGATCTTTATGGACAATCATTCGACCACCCCGGTGGATCCCAGAGTCCTCGAGCGGATGTTGCCCTACTTCACCGAAAAATTCGGCAATGCCGCCAGCCGCAATCATCAATTCGGATGGGAAGCCGAGGAAGCGGTCGAAAATGCCCGGAAGCAGATTGCGAAGCTCATTCACTGCGATGCCAAGGAGCTGGTCTTCACCAGCGGCGCCACGGAGTCCGACAACCTGGCGCTCAAGGGCGTCGTCGAGATGTACAAGGAAAAAGGCGATCACATCATCACCTGCATGACGGAGCACCGGGGGGTGTTGGACCCCTGCAAGGCCCTGGAAAAACGGGGCATCAAGGTAACCTACCTGCCGGTCGAAAAGGACGGCCGGGTCAACCCCGACGAGGTCCGCAAGGCCATTACGGACAAGACGATCCTCATTTCGATCATGTTGGCCAACAACGAGATCGGGACGATCCACCCAGTCGCCGAGATCGGCAAGATCGCCAAAGAGAAGGGGATTCTCTTCCACTGCGATGCGACGCAGGGCGTCGGGAAGATCCCGGTCGATGTGAACCAGATGGGGATCGATCTGATGTCCTTCACCGCCCACAAGATTTACGGCCCGAAGGGCGTCGGGGCGCTGTACGTCCGCAAGAAGGGCCCCCGCGTCCGCCTGGTCCCTCAGATCGACGGCGGCGGCCACGAGCGCGGCATGCGGTCCGGGACTCTGCCGGTGCCCCTCATCGTCGGATTCGGGAAAGCCTGCGAACTCTGCGAGCAGGAGATGGAGACCGAAAGCAAGCGGCTTGGAGCCCTGCGCGACCGGCTCCAGGCTCAAATCATGGAGCACATGGACGAGTGCTACCTCAACGGCCACCCGACGGAACGCCTGCCGAACAATTTGAACATCAGCTTCGCGTACGTCGAGGGGGAAGCCTTGCTCATGGGCGTGAAGGAGATCGCGCTGTCCTCCGGCTCGGCCTGCACCTCGGCCACGCTGGAGCCTTCGTACGTGCTGCGGGCGCTGGGCGTGGGGTCCGACCTGGCCCACTCCTCCATCCGGTTCGGGCTCGGCCGGTTCACGACCCAGGAAGAAGTGGACTACACCGCCAAGCGGATGGTGGAGGCCGTCACGCGGCTTCGCGAGATGTCCCCCCTCTACGAGATGGCGAAGGAAGGGATCGATCTGAAATCGGTTCAATGGGCCGCCCACTAGCCGATCGCCCCGGCAGGGGAATCGCATTCATAGCGGATAAGAAGGAGGAACCATGGCGTACAGCGAAAAAGTAATCGAACATTACAATAATCCCCGCAACATGGGCAGCCTGCCCAAAGACGATAAGCAGGTGGGGACCGGGATCGTCGGCGCCCCGGAGTGCGGGGACGTGATGAAGCTGCAGATCAAGGTGGAGAACGACGTCATCGTGGACGCCAAGTTCAAGACCTTCGGCTGCGGCTCGGCGATCGCCAGCTCGAGCCTCGCGACCGAATGGCTCAAGGGCCGCACCGTCGAGGAAGCCGGACAGATCAAGAACACCGACATCGTGAACGAGCTGCACTTGCCGCCGGTGAAGATCCACTGCTCGGTCCTGGCCGAGGACGCCATCAAGGCGGCCCTGGCGGACTACAAGAAAAAAGCCGGCGCAGAGGCGCCCGCCGCGGCGACCGCCGAGACGAAGTAAACGGAGGCCCGTCCATGGAAGACTCAGCCGCGGTAAGCCCGATCGTGACGTTGACCCCGAACGCCATCAAGGAGGTCAAGCGTCTCCAGGAGGCACAGGGCCTGGAGGGAGCCGCTTTACGCCTGGGCGTGAAGGGCGGCGGGTGCTCGGGCCTCAGCTACACCGTCAATTTCGACACCGAAGTCGGGCCCCACGACCAGGTCTACGAGGTGGACGATATCCGGGTGATCGTGGACATGAAAAGCGCGATCTATCTGCAGGGCACCCAGCTCGACTATCAGACGGACCTCCTGAGCGGCCAGTTCAAATTCAACAACCCGAACGCGACCAAGAGTTGCGGCTGCGGGGAGTCGTTTTCCGCCTGACCGGTCCGCCCCGCGCGTGCCTCCCCAGGAACGTCGGCTTCGTCGTGGCCATGGCTTACCGGAAGAGCATGCCCGATCCGGTTCGAGGACCCCACTAGAGGAATCGCCATGGAGACCGTGAGAAAAGAGCTGCCCCTTGCGCGGAGCATGTGCTGGCACTGCCAATCCGACATCGGCGGAGAGTATTTCTGCGGCCAGTGCGTGAAGGTCCAGCCGCTCTCGAAGGACAGCGACTATTTTTCCTGCCTAGGCCTGTCCCGGAAGCTGAATATCGACACCGGCTCGCTGGAAACCAAGTTCTACGAGATGAGCCGGGCCTTCCACCCGGACTTCTACGTCGGAAAATCGGAAATGGAGCGCGCCGTCAGCCTGGCGAACTCCGCCACTCTGAACCAGGCCTACCACACGCTGAAAGACCCGATCCTGCGCGCGGAGTACCTCTTACGGCTCGAAGCCGGCTCGTCCAAGGACATCCCCGGCAAAGCGCCGACCGATTTGTTCGAGACCCTGTTGGAGATCCAGGAACACCTGGAAGAGCTTCAGGCGGCCAAGGCCCGGACCGACCAGACGGAGAGCGCGCGCCTCGCCGCCCAACTCAAGGGCGAGCGCACCACTCTGGAAACCAAACGGGCGGCCCTTGAGGCCCGCCTGGCCGAACTCTTTCATATCTGGGACCGGCTCGTCGAGAAGCCGCACGACCCGTCCGTCAGGGCCGGCAAGGAGCAGGCGCTCAAGGAGATGCGCGACATCCTGTCCCAACGCAGTTACCTGAACACCATGCTCGCCAACATCGCGGAGGCCCTGGGTTAAATGGCGCGCATCGTCGGCATCGACCTGGGGACCACCAACTCCCTGATCGCCTATATGAACGGGAAGACCCCCACGGTCATCGCGGGCAGGGAGGGGCACACCCTGGTGCCCTCCATCGTCGCCTACACACCAGCCGGCCTCGTCGTGGGCGACGCGGCGAAGGACCAGCTCCTTCGCAATCCCGAACGCACGGTCTATTCCGTCAAGCGCTTCATGGGGAAGGGGCTGGCGGACGTGACCCAGGAACTGCAGTATTTCCCCTACCGGCTCAGCGAGCAGGACGGGGTCATCCGGCTCCATGTCGGGGACAAAGCCCTCACGCCGCCCGAGATCTCGGCCATGATCCTCAGGGAGCTCAAGGCCCGGGCGGAGGCCTTCTTCGGCGAGGAGATCCGCAAGGCGGTCATCACGGTCCCCGCCTACTTCAACGACAGCCAGCGCCAGGCCACCAAGGACGCGGGGAAGATCGCCGGCCTGGACGTGATCCGGATCCTCAACGAGCCGACCGCCGCGTCGCTGGCCTATGGCCTGCAGAAGCGCAAGCAGGGCCTCATCGCGGTGTACGACCTGGGGGGCGGCACGTTCGACATTTCGATTCTGAAGCTCAAAGGCGGCATCTTCGAAGTCCTGGCCACGAACGGCAACACCCACCTGGGCGGCGACGATTTCGACCGGCGCCTGGTGGATCTCATGATGGCGGAGATCAAGGCCGCGTACCGCGTGTCCCTCGACGGCCGCCCCGAGCTCCAACAAGCGCTCCGCGTGGGCGCCGAGCAGGCCAAGTGCCGGCTTTCCGCCGAGGAGCGCGCCGAGGTGCGCATCCCGCTTCCGGATCAGAAAGGCGAATACCGCCGCACCATCACACGGACCGAATTCGAGAAGCTCGTGGCGGACCTGATGGAGAAGACCCTGGAGCCCACCCGTCGGGCGCTCGCGGATGCGGGACTGTCCACCACGGACATCGACGAGGTGATCCTGGTGGGCGGGGCCACCCGGACGCCCCTGGTACGCCAGAAGGTCCAGGCGCTGTTCGGCAAGGTCCCCCACAGCGAGCTCAACCCGGACGAGGTGGTCGCGCTGGGCGCGGCGGTTCAGGCCGCCATCCTGTCGGGCGGCATCCAGGACATGCTCCTCCTCGACGTCACCCCGCTGACCCTGGGGATCGAAACGATGGGGGGCGTCATGAGCAGCCTTATCCGGCGGAACACGACCATCCCGACCAGCGCCAAGGAGATGTTCACGACGTTCGTGGACGGGCAGACCTCCGTGGACATCCACATCCTCCAGGGGGAGCGCGAACTGGCCAAGGACAACCGCAGCCTGGCCCGGTTTCAGCTCAAGATCCCGCCCCTGCCCGCCAGCGTGCCCCGGATCGAGGTGACCTTCATGATCGACGCCAACGGGATCCTCAATGTCACAGCCCGCGACGTCCGCACCGGCGAAGCCCAGTCCCTCGAGGTCAAGCCGTCGTACGGCCTCACGGATCAGGCGGTGGAGCGCATGATCCAGGAGTCCTTCGTCTTCGCCCAGCAGGACATCAAGGAACGGCAGCGCATCGAGGCACGGAACGAGGGCGAGAGCATCCTGAGGGCCACTGAGAAGGCGCTGGCCAGGGCCGACGGCCTGGTCACGCCCGAAGAGCTGGCGGCCATCCGTGACGCGTCCGCCGCCCTCACCGCCGCCATGGCGGGGGACGACCATCGCCCGATCCGTCAGGCCATCGAGGCGCTGAACAAGGCGACCTATGGGTTGGCCGAGCGCCTGATGGACCGCTCGCTGCTGGAAGCCCTGAAAGACAAAAAGCTCTCCCAGACGCCATGAGGGAGGATCGCCGGTAGGAGCGCCATGGAATTAGACTGGAACGACACGGAAGAGATCGCCCTTCAGCTCCTGGAACGGCATGCGGAGACCGACCCGTTGGCGATCCGGTTCACGGATCTCCACCGGTGGGTGACGGAGATCCCGGGCTTCATCGGGAACCGCGAAAAATCCAACGAGAAGATCCTCGAGGCCATCCAGATGGCCTGGCACGAGGAGTACAAGGACGCCCACGGGTAAAACCCGTTCGGTGCTGAGCCCGTCGAAGTATGCCCTGCCGGTCCAAAGTCCGCCGACCTCGCCGTCTACCTTGGACGCCACTCAATCCGTCCGAGAACGTCTTCGTAAACCTGCTTGCGATGGAGAATTCCCAAAATCCAGACCTCAGTCCCAGCGATTTTGTACACGACGCGATAATCCCCGACACGGAGCTTCCAGTATCCCTTTAAGGTCGCCCTCAGCGGCACTCCATGCTGTTCCGGCACAACGGCCAAGCGGCTTTCGAGCGCGCGAGCGATTCGATGTTGAATATTGTGGGGAATCTGCGGCAAATCCTCATCCACCACCTTGGGATGGTAGATGAGAGTGGCGGGCACTCAGCGCCTCGGCTGCTTCAGGTGGGCCCAGACTTGCGCATGGGTCAGAGCCTTCTTCCGGTCGAACGACCGCTCCCGTTTATCGGCAAACGCGGCCAGCTTCCGATCCTCCTCGGCCTCCATCGCCTCTTTGACCAGATCCCTGACTTTCAGCGAGAGCGACACGCCATCCCGCTTGGCCCATTTCTGAAGCCCTTTGTACAGGGGCTCTTCCAGCACCACATTCACCCGAGGATTCTTCGTCGGCATAGTCATCACCTCCTGGACAAGTGTATCAGAAGTGATGCACTACAACAAGCCGCCGATGTCCCCATTCGAGGTGTCCGTCAAACCCGGGCCAGCTCAGACTGACCCCAATTTCGGTTCACGTTTTCTTCCGTAGGCTCAGCACTCCCCTCCCTTCTTTAACTTGCGATAACAGTCCGGCGCGACATCGAGCGGCTTCTCCCGGTCCCACACCCCGCGCCCCGCCTCTCTCGCCTCCGCCTGCGCCTTCCGGTACTCCTCCGCATGCGCCACGTTCGGCGGCACGGTGTAGATGACGGCCTGCCCCTGTCGGACCATCTCTAGATTCACGAGCATCTCTCCCGCATAGACGTAAGCCAGGACGCGCTTGTCCTGGTCACGGACGGTGACGTCCGTCTCCAAGCGCACGGTCTTCCCGTCCACGAGCGCCTTGAGTGCGTCCCGTGCCTGTCCCCCCCACGGTGCCTGATCCAACTCCGGCGCATCCACCCCGATCAAGCCCACCTTCTCCATCCGTCCGTCCATCAGCACGGTGAGGGTCGCGCCGTCATGGACGGAGACAACCTGAGCGCGGAGCACACCGCCGGCTTTTCGGAGCGGCTCCGGTGGTGCCGTGAAGGAGAAGGGCCGGTCTAAGGGGATTGCGAGGACGACCTCGGATTCGTCTTTACCTTGCGGGGAGACTTGCCCGCTGACGCCGATACAGCCAGGCAACGCCAGGAGTGTCAGAAGCAGGAGCATGAATGACCGGCGGGGCATGGGTGCTTCCGGTGTTGGAATGATGGGGCGAGTCTACAGCAGGCAAAGGGGGAAGGCTAGCGGGATCCCATCCCCGGGCCCTCAGAAAATCGAGTCTGAGCCTAATGGCTCCTTGTTTCGTGGTGCATCCTTACTGGCCGTGTGCCACGCCGCCTAACGCGGTGTCGTGCGGCGGGCCAGTGTAGAAGCAAGCTAAAGAGAAAACCCAACTTGTTTGTCGCTTCGAAGAGCAACATGATGGGCAGATAACAGATGACCTTAACCGTTGATTCGGCCTGGCGCGCCCTCCACAGAGCATCGAGAACCATCCCGATTTTGGCCAATACAATAGTCTTGGCGAGGCTACGACCGTTGTCGGCAGAGAACTCGTGCTTCTGATAAAGCTTATACCGATTGAAGCCCGTGTGAAAACACTTATATACTGTATCCAGTAGAAAGAGGCTGTACTGGTGTTTGATGTGGTGATACGGATAGTAGTAAACCGCGATCCCCAACTCGCGGAGCCGTTTTGTCATATCCGTATCTTCAGCGCGCTGCAGTGATTCGTCGAAGAGGCCAACACGTGCAAAGACTTCATGGCGGAAGGCTGCCGCCCCGGAGGCCTCTAAATTATGCTGTGTTGTGATCGTCTCCTCAAAGGGAGGTACCTTCTGCCACACTTGCGCGATCCGTTCTCTCCAGTTGCGAGGTATAGAATCCGCGATCGGAGAAAGCCGCCGCCTGGCGCTCACATCGTAATAGAAGTGGCTGATCTGGCTCCCGAGATCATTTCGCGCAGCTATCACTTTAAATCGCACCACCATCGCTTCAGGATGCCGATGAAAAAATCCCGCGATCGTCGTGGCATAGGTGGAATCCAAAATGTAATCGTCGGCGACAATCGCCACAATCTCTCCGGTGGCGTGGACGATGCCGTGATTACGCGCCCCCGCTATGCCCTTGTGCGACTGATAGAAGTACTTTAAGTGCGCATGTTGAGTCTGCAGGCGCTCCACCAGTTCACGGGTTCCATCATGCGATCCGTCGTCGGACACGAGGATTTCCAATTTTTCCCGCGGATAAGTCTGGGCCAGTAGCGATTGAAGACAATCCCCCAGCAGCCTTGTGCGGTTGTAGGTCAAAACGATGATCGAAATTTTTTCGTGTATGGAGGAGGTAGAAACCTCCTGATGATTCGAAACCGCTGGCGAAGCTAGCATTTGGAAAGCCACCGATATCAGCCTCTGCTGTGTTCCAAGAGCCGGCGCAGTGTAGTATAGAGCTTGACCGTCCGCCGTGCAAGCCTGAGAAGGATGTAGAGATGTAAGTACTTTTTGTTGGGTGGAACGTCATAACTACTTTGCTTGTCGGCTATCAATGCCGCGCCATGTTTCGCGACAAGCTGCGCCTGTCCCCTCCCATACCACAGCCTCTGCTTGAGAAATCCATACAAAGTACCTCTGCAATCGTTAAAGGCAACGATGCTATCATCTTTATAAACCGGAATTCCCTGCTTTTCGAGACGGAGGTAGAGATCGTAGTCTTCGCGGGACGTAAGGGAGGTATCGAAAAGAGGGTTCTCCAGGTCCAGCAGCGTTCTTTTCATCGAACAGTGGCCGGAGGCGAGCATCTTGACCGCATAAAACTGCTCGCCCGGTCTGTTGAAAATCGCGTCGTAGTAGTAGAACCAGAACCCCGAATACACATCGTTGCGCAGCGGCCGGAGGTTCCCATTAATGACTAGAGCCTCCGGGTGCTGCTGATGAACCCTGATGATCGCGCAGATGTAATCCTCTGCGGGAACGATATCGTCATCGAGAAAAGCCAGCAGCACACCCTGGCTCGCCTGTGCACCGGTGTTGTAAGCCGCACTGGCCCCCCGGTTTTCCGGCAGCGCGAGGTAGCGCAAGAAGCCGTGGTTTTGACGGACAATATAATCCCGTACCCGCGCGGCAATCTCAGCCTGGCTGCCGTCGTCAACGATTAAGACTTCAACAGAATCCGTTAGCTCGTGAGTCAGGATTTGACGAACCAAAACGTCCACTGTCCTGACGAGTTGTGGGTATCGGTTGTAGGTTGGAACAATGATTGAAACCTGCTTTTGCGCATCCATGACGATTCCTCACCGATCATTCGTCACGGCGGAGCAGAGTGGCGACTGGCGGCATCTCAAGCCTCCCTGGTCGGCGACTCTATTCTGCGCCGCATCCAGAAACTGGTGCTTCCGAAGCCCGATGAATTCGGAAAGAGGGCTGCCATTTCTCCCTGGTGTTTAAGAGCCATATAGCGATTGGCGAACAGGACGTGGAATTCCGTGTTGAAGGTCAGAAATGCTTGAAGCAGGTACTGCTCGCTAAAGAACCGGTAGCGATCGATCACCCACGCCCTGCCATATTCCTGCGGCAATAAGATATCGTGCAGGTGTACGATCACGCCCGGATTCAGCCGTGGCACAATTTCGAGCAGCAGGCAATTGACGTCCCCGCCGCATCTCACCACGTGAGAGCTGTCGATGAACAGGATGTCATTCGCGCGCAACCGCTGGAATAAATCGAACCCGACCTCCTCAACCCGCTTGGCTATCAGCATCGTCAAGCCCGGGAACCCATCTCTTAAGACTTGATCTGGATTCGGCTCAATGCAGATGAGCTCGCCGTGGCCATTTCGCAGGCACGCTTGGGCGGCGAGACGAGACGAGAACCCTGAGCCTACCTCAATAAGGAGTTGCGGCTTGAAGTGGCGCACCATGCCGTAGTAGACCAGCGCGTCCGCTCCCGTAAAATACCCATTGTTCAAGTAAAACTGCTTGGGATCGGCGGCAGGCTCTCGCGGTATCTCGGCGTACTCGGCACGGAATTGGGGGAACACCTTGCGCAATAAATCCAGTTGATCGGCCTCACGTATATCAATGCCTACCAACTCGGATTCCTTTTCCAAGAGAGCGTCGGTCAGAGTCCGTGTATCTGGAATCGGTTCATAGAAATGAACGGGGCTCAGGTGGAAGCCATGCTCTTCCCAGAGAGGGAAGTATCTCACTCGACAAGACTCCAGCACATAGACTGGGAGGACCCGACTCAGCAGCCGAGCTAACGGGTCCAGAGATCTTAGAAGAAGAGGTTTTAAAACTCTGTTGATTGGCTTGACCATATCTTTACTCGGTCAACCTAACTACAATTCGACGTCCCAATCATTTCTGCAATTCGAGCGTGGACTGTATGGTAAGCCCCTCTGAATTGCATGCGCAATGGGGCCTGGTTCAGCGCCCGATCTCGGCCAGCGGTTCGTGAGTGACCATGAGGGCGCCGCGGGGATTGTCGTCCAGTTGATTGGCCTTCGTCAGCTCGCCTCGCGGGGGCGTGGTCACGCATTCCGGCGTGGTCACGAACCCCCAGTGCTGGTTGTCGCGGCAGACGTTCTCCAGCACCAGCGCTTCGGCATGGTGAAACATTAGTATTCCGCTCAGCATGTTGTCGTGGCAGGTATTGCGCACGAAGTCGGGGTGCGTGCCGGGATCGCGCGCGGCAAGCCCGAAGTGGTGGTTGGCGAAGCACCGGTTCTGCGTGATGTAGGGACGGGCCTCGGCGAACACGAAGATGCCGGACTCACGGTTGTGGCAGACCTCGTTGTCGATCAGCGTGGGCCGGCAGTTGGGGCCATAGATGACCACGCCCGAGAGGAGGCCCTCGGCCGCGCGGCACCCGCTGATGGTGCAGGTGGAGTCCAGGATGTTCAACGCCGAATTCTGGTCGCTGCCGACGTAGCGAAAGGTGATCCCCGTGATGCGGCCGCTCGGGACGTTCTGCAGATAGAGCGGCCCGCCGCGCCGGCAGAAGATCTGGACCGCGTCCCGGCCGGCACCGCTCATGAGGATGGGCCGATCCACGATGAAGATCTTATCCTCGTAAATGCCGGGCCTGATGAAGATCTGATCGTCCGGCCCGGCGTGCTTGAGCGCGGCGCTGGGCCGCTCGTAGGCGGACGAGTCCTTCGCATCCACGATGAGGGTCTCGCCGCCGGCGGGATTGGGCGGAGGTTCGTTGAGGATTTCCATTCACGAAAAGATGTACACCGTGACCATGCCGTGGTCAAGCGCGAGGCGGTTCAGGCGGATTCTTGCCTGGCGCTGCTCAGCCGCCTCTGGCATACTCTCCGGACCATCCATCTACCAAGGAGCGCAGCATGGCTGAAACGACGACACCGAGCGGACTCAAGTACGAAGATCTGGTCGTGGGGACGGGAGCGGAAGCCAAGGCGGGACAGTCCGTCACGGTGCACTACACCGGCTGGCTGACGGACGGCAAAAAGTTCGACTCCAGCAAGGACCGCAAGGACCCGTTCGTCTTTCCGCTGGGCGCGGGACGCGTGATCAAGGGCTGGGACGAAGGCGTGCAGGGGATGAAGGTCGGGGGGAAGCGCAAGCTGACCGTTCCGCCGGGGCTCGGCTATGGCCCTCGGGGCGCGGGCAACGCCATTCCCCCGAATGCCACGCTGATCTTCGAGGTGGAATTGCTGAAGGTCGGCTAGCGTCGCCGGTTCCGGCGTCAGAGCTACTGTGGTAGAGTGCGTGATGGTCATCCCCCCGTTCACTCCGGTTCCCGCCACTGGAGACGCGTTCATCGGTCGCCAAGGGCTCGTCAGGAACCTGCGTCAGCGAATCGCCCGAGGCGAGTCCCTGGCGGTGATCGGCGGACCGAAGCTGGGCAAGACCTCGTTGGTTCGAACCGCGTTGCAAGGGCTGGCGGACCACACGGTGCTCGAGATTGATGTTGCCGCCGACCCTTCTCCCCAGATCGACGTAGTGCCCGGCTCGATCGTCGTCCTGGATCATCCGGAGAGCCTCGCCGCCTCGGCGATCGAGTCGCTGCTCGCGCGGGTGTCGGCGGCAAAACCGGCCGGCATCATCGTGACCGGCGGGCGCCGATTGCGAACCATGCTCGGCCACTCCGGAACATTGGCCGGCGTGTCCTTCCGAGTGTTCCCGCTGTCAGTCCTTCTCGATGGGGAGACGCGACGGCTGATCGGCCGAGACACGAGTGCTGCCCTGGCCGCGTGGACCGGAAACCATCCCTACCTGACCAAGTTGCTGCTCCATTACATGGACTGGGGAGGAGAGGGGAACCGCCGAACCCTGGAGCACGCCGTTGCGGCGGGGCGGTGTCAGTGGGAACCCTTTGTTCAGCGCCTGGCGGCCGAGAGCGGCGAGGGCCCCGAGCGGCGGCTGCTGTGTTACCTGATCGAGCGCGGCAAACCGGTGAATCCCACCCTGGCCCAGTCCGACACCGGCATACGAGACATGAAGGCGGTCGCGGACACGCTCGCCTGCCTGGGGGTCATCAGCCGCTGGATTCGGAACGAGGAGGCAACGCTCTTCGCCGGGTGTCGGCTGCTCAATGACTTCATCACGGCTGAAGTCACTCATGCCTGACCCCCTGACGACGACACACATGATGCAGGTGGTAGAGCTTCGGGTCAGCTACCGGTATGTGAAAGAGCACCCCTGGGTGGTGCAGGCCATGACCGGGTTTCTTTCAGCCTATTTCATGGAAGAACCGGAATTTCGCGTGCAACAGCATTTTGCAGAATTAGAATCCGGCATGCACGTGTGGGTGTGCGACATTCCTCCCAAGATGAAGGTTCTCGCTCTCTTGAAGCGACTGCAAGTGGATCTTCCCCCCTGCCGCTACAAACAAACCGAAACGGAATCCCCGGCACGACCGCAATACGTCATCGACTGCCCGGAGTCCCCTGTCTCATAAATTGTCCGGTGGGATCTGGCTCACTTTCTCCCCTCACACCCACCGGCGCACCCTCGCTGCGTAGGTATCAAACTCGGCACCGAATAGGGCGGACAGCGCCCTCTCTTCCGGGACGATTTGGAAGCGGTTCATGTAGAGCACGAAGAGAGGCACCACGATAAAGGCCAGTCCATTGGACAGGAATGTCGCCCACCCGAGGAGAACAAGCAAGAGGCCGAGGTACATGGGGTTCCGAGTGAAGCGGTAGACGCCCGTGGTGACCAGGATGGACGCGGAACTGGGTTTGGTTGGATTGACCGTGGTTTTCGCGCGCAGGAACGACGCCACGCCCGCAAGGCTGATGAATGCGCCGACCGCAACGAGGGCGGGCGCGATGGTTGCGCGGGCAATCGGCGGCAGGACGACGGACGGGACCGCCCGGGACACGAGCCACATGGCAAGTGCTGCAACCAGCACCACCGCGACCGGTGGAACTTTCAGCTCAAGCGCATGCATGGTGAGGAGCGGGGACTGGCTCCAAGGCGGGGTCTGTCACCATTTCATTCTGATGACAATGGTGACTGACGCCATCTTCTCTTTCCCGGCCGATGTGTGATTGCAAGACCGGACCCTCGGTCTCCGCTTTCTCAAGGTTTATCGTGAAGCTCTAATGCCGTTTTGCGCAAGTTTCCAGGCTGCCTCTACGGCAGTAAAAACCGCCTGTGAACCTTCCTTAAAGCGAGCAAGCTTCACCTTTTTCCCATCCGCGGTGGTCAGTACTACAACAGCAAATTTACTGCCGTATTGCCCAGGCTGAAGTATAAAGTCTACTCCGGTGATCTGGGTGTACGGAATCAGCCGTCTTCGGGCTGGATACTGAAGCTCAATCCATTCGTCATGCAAATAAACTTTCATAATCGTCCAGAACAGCCACTGGACTAACGACGCGATTGCCAAAGCGGTAGCAAGCAGACCATACACATGAGCGTTATCATGAAACATAAACAAGGCCGCGGCCGAAAAGAAAAGAATAGCTAAGGGAAGCGCGAGCCGGCCACTACCTATGAAAGCACTCGGGTTCAAGGATTTGGACTGTAGATGTCGTGTATGGGAAAGAAGCAATTCTCTAAGCACCTCAAACCCCTCCAATTGATAGTCCAGATGCATCACCTTTCGTCCGGTCGCATCGTAGACGTCAAATCGTTGGAGGTAGTCATGCGCTTGAACTCTACCGATCTCAGACCATCCAATGAAAACACGCGGCTTGTTTGGGGATAGCCATGCAAGCCCTGCGCTGTCAGCCATGATATATCTTTCAGAAATCTTCCACAGGTAAATGCCACTCCAGATCATTGGAATATAAACAATTAAAAATAACCAAGCCTGCCGCTGACCGCCATACATCACACTTAAGACAAGCACTACAGAAAAGAAAAGAATAGCACCACCTCCAACAGCTCGATACCACTTGGGAAGCCTAAATGTTTGCGGGCTATCGATCACCGGCTTCTCATCACTCGTGCTAGCTCCTGATAAACACTATCGAACACCATAAAGATATTGGTAATTAGGTCAGACTCGATTTTCCAGAGCCACCACTGTATCCCATCCCCGGACCTTCAGAAAATCGAGTCTGGCCATAATTACTTATCACGGGGTTAGGCTAGCGGGCTCCCGCCTGCTGCAGAAGCTGAATGATGGCAAGGTGCCCTCGTCGCTGTGCGGTCATGAGTGCTGTCTCCCCGTCCAGATCCTTGGGGGCTAAGTCTGCACCAGCAGCCAGTAGTAGACGCACGATCTCAGCATGGCCATATTCTGCACCATACATCAGTGCCGTGTTCCCATGATCGTTGCGGATGTTAACGTTTACGCCATTGACGAGGAGTACGCGTGCGACCGCTGTGTTTCCATGCTCCGCAGCTATCGTCAGCGCCGACGCCCCATCTTTGCCCTTAAAGTTTACCTTGGCCCCGTTCTCAATAAGGATCTCGGCAATGTCTGGACCTCCCGCTCGCGCGACCCGCATGAGAATACTCCATCCACCGCGGACATAGTTTGGATCAGCTCCTGCGCGGATAAAGCTTCTGACCGCATCGGCCTGACCTCGCATTGATGCTTGCCAAAGATGCTCGTCTTTCGGGTCAGTACAAGCTGCCAGGAACACGGCCAACAGGATCAGTGGAAGGTGTCGTAGTGGTGTAATTAGGGTTAGCCTCGAAGTTTCAGAGCTACCACCGTATCCCATCCCCGGACGCTCGGGAAATCGAGTGTGACTCTAATTACTTTCTAGACGATGACGCCTTGAGAAGCTCGATAACATCCCCACGCCCGAGCCGCTCAGCCAAGGCCAGTGGAGTCTCGCCCCGGCTGTTCAGGACATCGAGCTTGGCGCCGGCGTCCAGGAGCGCATGGATTACCTCGATCATTGCCTGATTACCGCGCCCTACGATTGCAACATGAAGTACATGATCACCATTCGCACCGGGAATATTGGGATTGGCACCCGATTGGAGAAGATGACGAATGATTGGTAATCGGTCGTCGCGCCGGTTTCCGATCACCGCATCCATCAGAGGTGTGCCGTAATGGCTCGCTTGTGCGTTAATCGGAGCCCCTTTTGCAACAAGATACTTGACAGCCTCAAGCTTCATTCCATGGATTGCCGAATGCAGTGGCGTATATCCGGAAGGCCCGCGGGCGGCAAGATCCGCGCCCCGCGAAAGGAGAAGATCGATTGTCTTGATCCAACCCCGCTCGGCTGCCGCATGAAGTGCTGTATAACCGTTATTGTCTAATGCACCGATATTGGCGCCCCGCTCGACGAGGAGGCGCGTGACGTCCTCAGTAGAGTTGTTCACCGAGAAGATCAGGGCAGGCGTGCGCAGTTCCTTGCGAATCGGATCAGCAGCGGTGAAAACGGAATTCGGATCCACCTTCGCATCGAGCAGACCCTTGACAGCTTCTAGCTTCCCCGATTTGATTGCGTTGCGAAAAGCATCCAGATCAGCGCTCGTCTGTGGAGGCTCGGGAGGCGGCACGTTCACTCCCCCAGGGAAGCGCCGACGGCATTCCTCTCGAACCTTGGCCATCTGTGCCTCGCGCGCTTCGGCGGAAGGACGAGGCTTCTGGGTTCGGCTCCATGCGTTGTACTCGTCCACGATGCACTGGACCAGCTTTCCCTGAAGCTGTGACTTCTGGTGGGCTTCGTACGTTTCTCCCCCGTGTTTCGCGGGATCCCAGTCGCTCCGGGCATCGGATATCGGCGAGGTTCGGGGCTGCGTGTCCTCTCCAATTCGTGACGCAGCACCGGTTGGTAGCCCGATATCGACAGGCTTCACGTTATCGCTGCAAGGGCGGTCCGAATACACGACCTTGCCGCCATCTACGCAGCGATAAGTCTGTGCCTCGGAACTGGAGAACGCTCCGGTGCCAAGTAGCACGAACACTCCCCAGCAAAGAAGTCTCATCATTCTTTCCCTAACCCCTTGGTGAACACCGATTCCTCGATAAT
Source organism: Nitrospiria bacterium (assembly GCA_041490525.1). Taxonomy (GTDB): domain Bacteria; phylum Nitrospirota; class Nitrospiria; order Nitrospirales; family NS-4; genus JBGPTH01. The sequence goes on along the minus strand of JBGPTH010000016.1, from coordinate 7,765 downwards.
AAATAGTGTAATTCAGGTCCGACTCGACTGTTCAGAGCTATCACCAGATCCCATCCCAGCGCGGGGTCTGGCTCACTTTCTTCCGAGAAAAGGTGCCTGAACCCATCCTTCTCCAGGGTGACTGACGCCGTCTCTCCTTCCCGGCCGATGTGTGATTGCAGGACCAGACCCTCAATCTCCCCTCACTTGTGTGAGCTCTCCGAGACGATTCTCCGTCATCTTGACGTCCACTGAATCCGTTAGCCCGAGGCAATACGCTACAATATGCGTATTGGCGTACCCTCTCGCCAATAGCCGCTTCGCATCCTTGCTCGGAATTTTGCCGAGCGTCGTCGGTAGGCTCCCGAGATCGTACTGGATGATCGAAGCCTCCAGAGAACTGTACTCGTCAATCAACGTGCCTACTCTTTCCGATGGGTCAACCTGAAATTTTGGTTTGAAGAGGAATTCAGTCTCTACCAACTGGAATAAACCCTGGAGATCTGGATTTTCCTTACCCTTATTTACATTTTTCCACTCTTCAAGCTTCGTTGCGAGGATCTCTATCCAATCGCGGTATTCTTGCGACCGCATTCGAAAGACATCTCGTCCAACGAAGGCTTGACGAAAATCACTGGCCGTTCCTCCGACTGTCTTATCAATATCAATAAGGACGCCCAATGGCTCCCGAGAGTCATCTCCCGTATCATGCGATATACGTCTCATGAGCATCTCGCGGAAGCTCACACGGCGAGGCTCAACCGTATTGACGCTAAGGATCCCAACGGCACGAAGCAAGGCTTTAAACTCTGCCCAAACGGGAACATGGAACTGCCATGAACGAGTGGCAGCAAAATTGGCCGAAGCGTTTGCGACAAGAATGATCTTTGGTTTGGCATGAGCATTGGCCGAACCTTCATAAATTTTATCTTCTAGCAACGACTGCGTACCGAAATTGTTCCATATGCCGCCGTCTGAAAGAAATACAGTTGGGTCGTCTGACGCTTTCAAGTGGCCTTCATCGTGTTGCCTCGTCCCGTCAGATTGCGGTGCAGGCATGGGGAAGCGCCCCATTGACAAGCGCCGCGGTGGAATACCGGGGAAGGCTGCAGACGCTCGCACCGCCGTCGAAATTTTCAGATCGGGGCAACTCCTTATCAGGTGTTGCTTCTCAAACATGTCTTTGAAGGCACTTTCTTCCCTTCGAAAATACATCCGCCCACTATTCCAGGAGTTGAAGTAGAAAGGTCGACCGGTCGCGACCTCGGTGCAGCATAAGACGTGCTCCACTGCCTTTGCCGCCATGTCCTTGAAACGCGCCGCTCGCCGAGGCCCACGGAAAAACCTCCTTGAGAGAAGCCGTTCAACCACCAACCCGCGCAGCAGCGCTAAGGTCAAAAAGATAACCCAAACTATTGATACGCTCAGTCCCGTGGGGCCTGGATTGCAGAACCAATATGTGGCATGCATAACTATAGGCGGAACGATAAGCACACCAAACACCAGAGTGATCTGTCCCCTGGTTAGCACCCCCAGACTAACTATGGTACCAATCAGTTTTGTTGCGATCCTTTCGAATGTCTCCGGCGTTTGCTCTTCGAATTTGCAGTGCAACCCCACAAACGCATTTGTAATGGATCCTCCAGATACGGAGGAGATGTAAATGACCCTTTGATTCAGGCCAAGATCAACAAGAGCGAGGAGCACACCCAGGCCGAAGAGTGAAGCTCTGTGTCCGCCACCAGAAAGTGCAACGGCCAGTTCGTCAACGAGTTCCCCCTCCGAGGTAAAATCCTTTTTACATTTTGGACATGTAAGCGGTTGCGGCAGGTACTCGACGCGAAGGGAATGCGAACCACAGTGAGGGCATTCAAATTTGTACATACCCATAGTAGTCTCCTATTCCTCCTCAAAGCCGAAGCGGACCGTGCGATTGGTAATTAGTGCCCGACTCGACTTCTCAGAGCTACCACCGTATCCCATCCAGGCGCGGGGTCTGGCTCCTTTTCTTCTGAGAAAAGGTGCCTGAACCCATCCTTCTCCAAGGTGACTGACGCCGTCTCTCTTTCCCGGCCGATGGGTGATTGCAAGACCTGACCCTCAATCTCTCCTCTCAGTCTGACCCTAGTTCCTCGAACTATGCGCCCGGACGGAACTCCGCGCCCGACCGGGCTGTCGCTGCATGCGCGGGTAGGCGGCAACGCGCGACAGACCCTTCCGACTGGCCGCTCTACCCGATCGGCCATCTGTTCTGTTCCCTGAGCGCAGCCGAGGCTTTGTCGTTGTACCTGGCAAGGAAGAACGGCGGATTCAGGCCTGTCGCTCTGAAGATTGCCTGAAAGAGCTCGTCGACATCTTCCAGAACCAACTCGTAGAACGGAACGGTAGTTTCACTGCGCTCCGGTGCCGGCGCGAACAGGCTCAAGCGCATCGCGGCGCCCTCTGTGATCACCCGGTCGGGGTATCTGAGAGACTCGAAGCGGTGGAGCTCCGTAATCGTCTCAGATCTGCTATCCGAGTTGATAGATGGGTGTTTAGCATTCGCACTCTCCCACAGAGCCTCAAGGTTGTGTCCAAGCCTTTTCAATCCGTTGAGGTGGAGACCTTTCACTAGCAAGGCCTTGAGGGCCATCTCCACCGCGTGATGAAGTAGGTTGCCAGTCGCAGGCATCAACTGGAAGAGCGCACTTTCCCTGCCGACCGCATAGTACTGAAGGCCGAGAGAGACGAAGTGGCGTTGTGCTGCGTCGTCAGTTTCGCTTACGCTGGGCATTTGCTGTTGTCGCCTAACGTTCGCGTTGAGCGGCGCGTGGCCGCATGTCCGTTAAATTAATTAGGGCCCGACTCGACTTCTCAGAGCTACCACCGTATCCGATCCCCGGACCCTCAGAAAATCGAGTCTGACTCGGATTTATCCTAATTAGGCGGCCTTTTCACGCGCGTCCACTGATTGGGCTGACGCTCAAGTTCGTCAATTTCATTTCGAAACGTTTGATATTTTGATCTAACCGCAGCCTTCTCTGGCGCTCTTGATTTGCCGTCGATCTCCTGAATCTCAAGGATTCGTATGTCAGCATCCTCCAGGAGCAAGTAAAGGGGGGCCTTGAAACGATTTGCTAATTTGTAGTCTACGCGTTTGCTTTGGAGGCCTTGAAAGAACGCATCATAGGCCTTCTTCGCCTCAGAGAAAGCCTTGAGATGCTTCTGATATTCCTCGCTGGTACCGAAAAGCGCGTATTCATCTATGGACTTTCGAACATCATGCCGAATAGAGCGGAGCATCGTCGCGAACGCTTTAGCCGTGGTGTTATCGGAGATATCGGGCAGGTCATCGAATCGGTCTAGGGAATTATAAAGCCGCTCTCTAAAGTGAAACAACTGATCGAGAGCCTTCGTTTCCAGTTGCGCGACTCTAGTTGTCACCCTAGTTTTGTCCATCTCCTCTTCGAAACGGTGTATGTATACCCAGAGCGACCCTATTGCAATCACGATAGCTAACAGGGTTGCCAGATCGAGTGTGTAGTCGGGCTTGCTCAGCAGGTTCCATATCTTGCTCCGCAGGGTCGACATTTTGCTCCTCTTTTCGTTGTAGGTTAAAAGTTATCTTCTGGGAGTTTGAGGGTCAGGTCTTGCAATGCCACATTGAACGCTAGCATTGGGGAATGGTGTTGCATTTCGATCATGTTTGATTAACGGCGACCACCATTCATGGTCCACGCAATACCTAGGCCGACGTTTCAGGCTCATCAACTTACTCGACTCTGACCCAAATGACCCCTCTCAAAGGACCCCTCTTTTTTCTTTGCCAGCACAGATTATAGTTCCCCCACAATGTCCAATATCGACTTGCCCGCTTCCTTAAGTTATGCAATTAGCCAAGCCTGCCCACCTTGCTCCCCAGAATCACATCTGTGAAGATGTCATCTATGGTTTTAGCTGCTCCTTCCGCCGCTTCTCCGTTTCATCCCGGCGATCAATGAGCTTCTTCGAAAACGCTCGAAGCGCATTAATGTCGGCGAGCAACTCATCAGGCGGAGGCCGGTTATGATCCAATGCCTTGGATTTGTCGTGGCCAGTCATCCAGGTACTGGCCTTCGACATGTGGAGATCGACGTGATGGATGTCTGGGTCTTCAATCGCCACTTGGATGAGCTTAAGTGTCTGCACACTATTCCGATATCGGCACACCACGTTGTAGAACAGGTCGTCCTCAACGCAAGATTCCCATGCCTCGCGCAACAGCCCGTAGGCGCGGGCCGCCTCTTCGTTGTACTCGGCAATATTCTCTTGGTACAAGGGCTTGATTTTGTGCACCAGTTGTTCCAAGTAGTTCGCCCGTTTATTGGTCTTCAAGGCATACCACGGCGCTCCGTCCGTCGTGATGCCGGCCGATTTACCGTCACGGTGTAGCGTATGCACGGCGACCGCGACAGGCGTACCAGCCTTGGCGAGCGCCGTGCGCGCGTCCTCCAGTTCCATCAGGAAGGCGATGTTGTGAGTGAAGATGATGACTTGCCGTGTCAACCCTTCCAGCGCAAGCCGCGCGGCGATCTTCGCGGTGAATACGTGATCGAGCGATGAGACCGGATCGTCGAACACGATAGCATTGGCACGTGGGGCAATCTGAAGCTCGGCCAAAAAACCGGCAATCGCAATGACGCGAGCTTCACCTTCACTGAGGACTTCGGACATGCGTGCTCGGCCCAGCGCGTTGGCTCCTTCCAGCAACATCTCGTGTGCCGTCTCGCCAACATCTCCGCTGGGCTTCACCGATATGGGCACCCGCGTCTCGCCTAGCGCGGTCAATTCTGTCTTTAAGGCATTCAGCAGGTCGGGGGTTAAGTTCTTGCGTATTACGATCGTACCTTGCCGTGTGATCTCCTGCGTGCGAAGTGTGGCGGCGGCCTGAAGTAGGACGGCATTGCGCCGGGCTTTTCCCGCGAAGGTGCTTATGTCGGCTTTCCTTGCACTCAGCGCTTTGCGCGATTTGAGTTGTGCGACCTTGGCGATGAGCTTCTGATATTCGTCGGGCTTAGCCGCGTTCGTGATGTCAGCTGCCTTCCGCGCGAGCACCTGCGAGACTTTTTGCAGCGCCACATCGGGTGACGCAGGCCAAGGTACTAGCAACGCCGCTTTCTCCGGCGCTTCGCCTTCCTTGAGCAAGGCGAGTGTTGCGGTTTTGCGGGTGGCAACCGCTGAGTGGTAGGGGCGCAGAGCATCTGCCGCCTTGACGTCAAGACCGGCTAGCTCGTCGCAGATGGATTCGAGCGCCGCGCCGGACAACGGGGCCAAATCTTCCACATTTTCGCGAAGCGACTCCAGCGCATTGCGCTTGGCCGCGAGCATGGTGCTGGTGGCATCCTCCATGAACTTCTTGAAGCGGGCAAAACGGGCAACTGCCTCCTCGCCCAGCGGCTGCTGACACAGCACGCAGACGGCGCCGGTTGTTTTCGGGAAGGGTTCGCTAGGATATGCGACCTCTTCGGAATATAGCTTCGCTGCCTTATAGAGAATTTCCCATTGATTCGTAGACGCGACGCCAGGCAGTGGTTCAGGTATCTGCCGTTCGGTTACGGCAGCGGCATGTGCGAGCCGAGCTGCGCTCAGTTCCGCTAAGACCTTCGCAATTGCTTCGTTCGTGATGTTCGCACAGGCGGCAACGAGTGCTGACGCCGTGCTTGCTGCATCGTTGACGCGCCCCATAATCTTGTTGAGCCGGGCGACCTCTTGCGTCGCTGTTGTGGAATCTGAGTTCCGGGCGAGTTCTTCTTGGCTGGTCAACTCCGTCTCATCCAACGGAGTCCAAGCGGTCGCCGTTTCGATGACCTCCTCTTTGGTGGTCTCAGACAGGGATTCGAGGAAGAGCGCAGCGGTAGTACCAGACACCACAGCCGAATCTTGGATTGGCTCAAGGACCGTGACATCAGCTTCGATATCGGCCTTAACCCTAACGACGATCGCCGCCAGCTTTTCGAAGATGTCCCCACCGTAGGGCAGGTAAATGATCTCGTTGCGGTCATCCGTGATGACTCGGGCACATCGGCCGTCAAAGACGCTGATATTGGTCAACACCGAGTCAGCGGTAGTGCCCTGAGTCCAGGCGATATCTATCGGCTTGCCGTCCTGCTTGATTTTCAATATCGCGGATGGCGTACCGGTCGGTCCAGTCGCGAACACGTTTGGAAGGATACGGTCGTCTTTGTCGCGGGCCTGGCAAGCCAGCTTCAAGATGCGGGAGTAGCCGGACTTGCCGGACCCATTGCCGCCATACACTACCGTGACGCCGCTCTCGGCGAAGGGCTGTGTTTGTCCGGATTTGATGATGTTGACGTTGCGGACATCGTCGATTGACAACAGTTTGACCGCGACCGTTGTTACAGGACCACCGGAAAACGTGCCCGCCGCCGGAGGAATTGGCTTCACGTTGTCCGGAGGAAGTGCGAGCTTTAAGTCCGCTTTGGCGAAGGCCAATATCTCCGAGTAATCCTGATCACTAAGCGGCTGCTCACCCGCCATTAGGAGACGACGGACGGCGTCCCCTTGCCAGGCCGGCAAGGTTCTAGCCCACGCCAACACGTCGTCGATGGTAGCCATCGATTCCTCCCAACACGCACCTCAACTACCAACAAGTGGAGGTAATTAGGGTCAGACTCGACTTTTCAGAGCTACCACCGTATCCCATCCCCGGACCCTCAGAAAATCGAGTCTTGCCTAATTGCCCCTGCAGAAGCCCCGAATCCTCAGAAGAGGAGCAAAGATTTGGGCTCAGAGTGAGGCGTTTACCCTTTATCTTTCCTTCAAATCTCCATACTTGGATTCTTCCTTTACCTTGTCCCACTCCTCCTTAAGGAGCTTTTGCATAGTGACAGTAAGCTCCTCCAATGCTTGTTTAAGGTCTTCCCTCCTCGTAATGTGCGTAAGTTCGGGAATGCGTTGAATCAACGCCTCAATTTTCCGGTCATGAGTCCCATCAGGATTGAGTCGGAGCCGTATCACATGGCGAAGTCGATCGATCTCCTTCAAGACTTCCACCTCCTCAGGCTTTCCTTCGAGTTTGGAAAAGCACCAAGTGTGCGTCAGTCCCGAGAATGCGGAGAGATCCTGCCTCAACTGCTCGATCCATATGACCCGTTGCGCCGTAACAGTGTTAATGAAGGAGGTTCTACGGGAAGCACGGTAATTGCTGACCAAGTTCCATACGCCCAGTGCGAATGTGAGCAGGATACCGAGGCTATAGATTATGTCCTTCGCATCCATCGCGACAAGCCTGTAATTAGCGTGTAATTAGTGTCAGACTCGACTTTTCAGAGCTACGCATCCCCCAGCCCCCGAACCCTCAGAAATTCGAGTCTGTCCCTAAATTACCTGTTCGTCAGTTTCACGTGGTCCTGTGTGTTCTGTCTAACGCTAAAACTCAGGCTCGTCGTCAGGCTTCCCCTGCAGGGTATTGTTAGATTTCGCTTCTTGCCAACGCCTTTCGATTTCCGAGACAAAAGTCTCTGCCATTATTATCAGATCTGTTATTTCGCTCTCGCGTAAGATGTGGTCGGTGCCTTCTTTGGTTTTTCCGTTACGATGCACAAGATCGTGACGTATAAGGATTGTTTTAAAGAGGCCACTCATTTCGGTTGGAAACTCAATGCCGAGTGTTGTGCCCCCATTAAAATTTGGACAGGTATAATTGGTCAGGAGGGCTCATGGAAACAGTTGTGAGACCTGTCCAGAATGGTCGTGGGGGGAGGCGTCGGTGGAACGCCGAGCAGAAACTGGCGGTGTTGCAGGAGTG
>JBGPTH010000015.1:0-71259 GCA_041490525.1 Nitrospiria bacterium | reverse complement strand
CTGCCCCTTGAAGAACCCGGCGAGGTAGCGCATCAGCTCCGTGATCCGGTCGGCCGCGACGACCACGTCGTCCACGTAATTGATGGGCTTCTTCTTCTGATCGTAGCGGTACAGGGTCGGGTAGAGCGCGTTGCGGGCCTTCCAGAGCTGCTCCTGATGCTCCTTCTCCACCGCCACGGTCGGGTCCTCACAGAGACGGTACTTCCGGCAGATCGCCGTCACCCGGTCCAGGATCGCGGGGATGGCCAGTCCGATATTTCCATCGAACTCCGCCAGCAACGTCGCCGCCGCGTCCGCCGGCACGCCGTGAGCGGCGCGGCCGATCAGGTTGAGCGTGTTCGCATCCATCACCTCCAGCGCCATCGGCGTCAACGGCAGCAGGTCGAAGACGGCCTGGCCCACGTCCTCCAGGTGGCGGAAATGAATGAGCGCGGTCGCCGTCTGCATCGGCCGATCCACAAGTTTGAGCGTGGCCTCGCTGATGACGCCCAGCGTCCCCTCGCTCCCCACGAAGAGCTTGGGCAGGTCCACGATTCCCTGGTCCAGTCCGTCCACCAGTCCGAACAAGTTGTACCCGCTGCTGTTCTTGGAGACGCGGGGCTTCTTGCTCCGGATCAGGTCGGCATGCTTGCGCACCAGCCCGACCGTCTCGGCGAGCGCCGGCTGGCTCGCCAGCACCGCCTCGGTGGCCGAATCGCCGTCGGCCAGCGCCTCGGCCGTCAGCCAGACCCCGCTGGTGAGGTGGATCCGGATCGCGTGGACGTTGTCTTTGACCGAGCCGTAGCGCAACGTGTGCGGGCCGGCCGAGTTATTGGACAGCATCCCCCCGAGCTTGCACATGTCTCGGCTCGAAGGGTCAGGGCCGAACATCAGCCCATGGGGCTCCAGTTTCTTGTTGAACTCGGTGAGGTTCAGCCCGGGCTGGACCCGCGCCCATCGCTCCTCGACGTTCAGCTCGAGGAGGCGGGTCATCCCGCCGCAATCCAGGATGATCCCCTCGCCCACCGCCGAGCCGGTCAGATTGGTGCCCGCGGCCCGCGGGGTGACCGGAACCCCGGCGGACACGGCGTACGCGATCGTCGCGGCAATGTCGTCCTCGGTCTCGGCCGTCACCACCGCCTTGGGCACCACCTTATAGATGCTGGCATCGACCGAGTAGGCCGTGATCGTCGGGAAATCGTCCTTGACCTTGTCCGGGCCGAGGCGGCGACGAAGGTCCGCGGCGATGGAGCGGGACTTTTCAGGAAGGATGAGCGCGGGCGCCTCACTCATGATAATGGGATTCTACGGGAGGATCCCGATGTGACACAAGGAATCGTCAGGAGGCTTTGCGCGAGGCATGGGTCTCCAAGGCCAGCTCGACGATCCGTTCCTCGGAGAGGCCGAGGGCGTAATAGTGCCGGTAATGCTCCGCGAGCGCCTCGGGGTAGCCTTTCTCCGGCAGCATCTGCTCCCGCAGCGTTTTGACGCGGTCGAGGATGCGCTTCACCAGGTCCGGACTGATGTCCACGCCGTGGGTCTTCAAGGTCTTCGCGTGCTTGGCCAGCACGGACTCCACCGCGGCCGCCCCGCTGTGCTTGCCGAACACGAAACGCTGCTCGCCGCCGACCGTCTCTTCGGCGATGAACTGATAGATGGCGGGATGAATCGCGATGGCGGCCGTGTGGATTCCGGATTCGTGTTTGAAGACGCCCTCCCCGACGATCGGCTCGTGCGGCTGCATCGGGATTCCTGAATACAATTCGACCTTCCGGCGGAGGTGGGTCAGGAGGTCGTACCGGAAGCCGGGGAGCTCCACGCCGTAGAGCATCTTGAGTACCATGACCACTTCCTGCAGCGGGGTATTGCCGGCCCGCTCGCCGATGCCGTTGGCCGTAACCCCCGCGTACAAGGCGCCGTGGCTGAGGGCCCGGACGGTGTTGATCGCGCCCAGCCCGAAGTCGTTGTGAAAGTGCGCCGTCATCGGCACCGACCCAAGGACCTTCACGAGCCTCGGAATGTAGTGGTCCACCGCTTCCGGAGTAAATACCCCGCACGTGTCCGAGAAGCACATCCGGGTCCCACCGGCCTGCACGCAGGCTCGCGCCCACACCTCGCCATACTCCACGTCCGACCTTGATGCGTCTTCGGCCGCAAATTCGACCCGTGAGAACCCCCGCTCACGGGCGTAGCGGATGGCGCCGGTGATCAGGCCCAGATTCTGCTCGCGATAGAATTCCACCGGGCGGTCCTTCCACTGCTCTTCCGGCTGCCCGGCCCGGCGGAGCAAGGTCTTCCCCAGCTTGTACTTGAGGTGCAGATCGGACAGCGTCGAGAGCACCAGCACGCTCACGTCATCAGGCTTCGCCCCGATCGCCGTGACGGTATCCGCGACCGCATCGATGTCCTCCTGGAGGCTGCGGCACATCGCCAGGATTTCGATGTCCGGGCGGATGGTCCCGCGATGCTGCGCCTGGACGATGAGCTGCAGCGCCTTGCGGTCCGATTCGGAGACGGCCGGAAAGGCCGGATCAATGACATGGACGCCGATCTCCGAGAGGAGTTCGGCGAGCTCCAACTTCTGCTCCGGGGAAAAGGCGACGCCCGGCATCTGCTCTCCGTCCCGGAGCGTGTCGTCGTAGATACGGATGGCGGCCGGGTCGGGGAACTTCAGATGCCGCGTGAAACGCGTCGGCGGGATTGCGAGCTGCTCAAGGGGCTCTTTGAGGTCCATGGCTCTCCCAGGGGTGCAAAGGTCGGAGCGAATTGTAGCGAGTTTCTCATCCGTGTTCCACTATTTCCGGATTAAGTCCGGATTAAGTGATGTGCCAGTGGATTGTGGAAAGAGAGGAGGCAGAGGAAAGGCGGAAGGGCCACCTCGTTGAGGGGCCCTTCCGCCTACCGCACTTCGACAGGGGTGGTCGTTAGAAGCGGTCGCGGCGACCGCCGCGATCGCCGCCACCGAAACCAGAACCCGTGCGCTTTTCCTGGGGCTTCGCTTCATTCACGGTGAGCGTCCGCCCGTCCATTTGGGTGCCGTTCAGAGCCCCAATCGCCTTCTGGGCCTCTTCTGCCGAGCTCATCTCGACAAACCCGAAGCCCCGCGACTGACCCGTGAACTTGTCCGTGATCACCTTCGCCGACTCGACCGCGCCGTGAGGCGCGAACAGTTCATTCAACTGCTGGTCGTTGGCGGAATAGGGCAAGCCACCCACATAAATCTTCGAACCCATGGGGTTCCTCCTTGGATAGTGATATTGTCTTGGACTCGAGAAAGAGGCGGAAGGAAGGAACGGGCCGAAGACGCGAAACGCGGGCGGCTAAGGACGACTTCCAATCAGATTTCCCCGGGGCAAAACAACATCTGTTCTTAGGGCCTTGCCTTTTGACACTCCGTCACGCAGGCCCGACGCGATGAAGTTATGTCACCCTACCACACGGCCAACCGAATAGCAAGGCGTTGCATCCCTTTTTTCTGCCCTGCTGTTTCATGCCTCCACCAAAATTTTCCCAAAGCTTTCGCTGGCCTCTGATAGAGAGTCCTCCGGAATGAACTGGGTGCGCGGAATATCTGCCGACTTACCACTTTTCCTGCGTGAAGACACCGAACCTTGACCCAGAGCTCAGCGAGGCTGCGCCCGATCGGCCCGCCCGAGGGCGTGAAAATCTGCTCTTCCGACTGACCAACAATCGCCCGAGCGTCGAATCCCACCGCCAGACGATGACGGGGACCGACCGGAAGAGTCCATTGCCCTTGGCCCCCGAAATCGTTGGACGGAATGACCTGGATCCGATCTCGGACCTCACCCAGCCTGACCGTCGGCGAGGGCGTCACCTGGGAGGTCAAGTTCCTGAAGGTCTGTCCCTGAGCAAACAGTTTGGCCTCCCAACGACCGCCTTGCGTCATCCCCCCCCTCCAGCCCGACCGCAGTGCTCCCAATCGTGCGGGACGCAAGGCTCAACGGCGTTCCGAACGTCCGGTCTTCTCGAAAGAGATTACCCGAGACCGTGAGCTTTGTGTCGCCGAACAATCCATTCCCCGGTACTCTATTGTGTTCAAATCGTGCGATTTTTACCCAATGCCGCCCATTGACCGAAAGAGTTGCACACCCCTGCGAAACCCTTCGGAATGAGGCTTGACACCACGAGGTGGGACAGAGAGAATGAGATTTCTGACCTGAACCGGAACCAGTGGGCCCATGCAGAATAAAATCCCTTGCGCTGCTCAGCAATTGAATCAGTTGGAGCCCGCGGTGATTCAGTCCGTGGCCGATGCCGCCGCGTTTACGGTCGGCAACCAGTATCTGCTGGAGAATCGCGTGAGGATTCTCGAGGCCGATGACGTTCAGATTTCCGCGGCGGTGATCGGCAATTCCGGTCTCTACAAGCAAACGATCCGGCTGAAGGCCGGCAGCCTCGTAACGAAATGCTCGTGCCCTTTGGCTGAGCAACCCTTCTGCCGGCACTGCGTGGCGGTGCTGCTGGAATTTCACCGGTCGGACCATGCGCGGGCGCCGTCCGTGGCGCCGGAAAGGAGCGCCTTGGATGAGCCCGTATCAGAACCAGAAGAAACGACGTCGCCTCTGGGCATCAAGTTACGGGAAATGACAGTCTTTATTGATTGGGTTCAGATGACTGTCCAGGCATTGGACCGCGGGCACACCTTACCGGCTATACCCGAGCTAGGACGTGGTGAAGTCCTGGGTTGGATCCGGGCTATTCAAGGCCTCGATGAGCGACGGCAACGGAGCGAAGAGAAACTGTTGGCTCTTGAGTACGACCTAAGTGCTCGAGAGGCTCAACTTCACCGAATGACGCAACAGTTGGAAGCATCCACTGAGAAAGCCACGCAGGCCCAAGAGGCGTGTGAGAAAATGCAACGCGAAGTGGCAAGTTTTCGAGGAACGCTGAGTAGGGTCGCCGAGGTTACAAAGGAAATAGACCGACTGGACAGTGAAATTAAAGCCATCGCAGGCGACTTAGTCAAGAAGGGATCAATGCTCGATGGCCAGGCGGTGTCCCTAAAAAAGGTTTCGGAATCCCTCCATGCCCTCTTGAAACCTCCCCCTCATTAGGGAAGGGTCGGGCCATCTCTTTCTCACGCTCAACCGCCCCCTCCGCCCGATAAAACGCACACATGGGGCTCTCAGCCGCCGAGATCTCGGCCGCAGTCGAAGAAATCGCCACGGCCGTGACGGGCGGATCGGTCCAGAAGATTTTTCAGCCAACGCCGGACGCGATTACACTGGAGGTACGAAGATCCGGTCAGACGGTGTCCCTGCTGCTGTCCGCGGATCCCGAGACCGCCCGCCTTCATCTCCTGAGCCATCGCCCTCCCAACCCGGCTTCCCCTCCGCTCTTCTGCCAGTTCCTACGCGCGAACCTGGAAGGCGCCCGCCTGGAGGGCCTCGAGCAGGTCCAGGACGACCGCCTGGTCCGCCTCCGATTCAAGACGCGCGACACCGCTTACATCCTGATCGCCGAACTGACCGGCCGAAGCGCCGATCTTTTCCTCTTGGACGAGGAGGAGAAGATCCTGGCCACCTTAAAAACGCTCCGCGAGCAAGCCGGCCGGCCCTATCATCCTCCACCACCCCCACCCTCGCGCTCGCAAGAGAGACGGACAAGTGGATGGGAGCTCTCCCTTGATCATCCCTTTCCGGTCTCCGCCTCCCTCGAGCGTCGGTATCAGCAGGAGGAGGAAGACCGCGCCCGCGCCCGAACCGTGCAAGCCCGCACGGCCGAGATCCGCAAGGCGCTGAAAAAGACCCACCGGCGCTTGGACGCGTTGCAAGGAGACCTGGACAAGGCAGCGCGGTATCGGGAGTACGCCCGCTATGGGGAATTGCTCAAAGCGCATCTTGGAGAAATCGCGAAAGGACAGGAGCGGATCACGGTCGTGGACTACTTCGACCCGGCGCTTCCGGAGATCGTCCTTCCGTTGGACCCCGCCAAAGGCGCGCGCGGCAACATGGAAGACCATTTCCGGAAACACAGAAAATATTTGGGGGCTGAGCGGGAAATTCGGCCGCGGCTCGAAGCGGCCGAGCGGGAACTGACCGCCTTACGCGCGGAGTTGGCGAAAATCGAGCGGGGTGAATTTGAGCCGTCCCCCTCCCCTCTCCCCCATGACCCATTGCACCAGGGGAAGCAATGGGTGCCTCAAGGCAAGGGGTCTCTAGGGAAGAAGGCCACGGTAAAGGGGCCGTTTCGCCGCTTTGTGTCGACGGACGGCCTTCAAATCTTCGTGGGCCGCAACGCCCGCGAGAACGAGGAGTTGACGTTCCAATTCGCCCGAAGCCATGACTTGTGGTTCCACGCGCAGGGAACGCCGGGCTCGCACGTAGTTTTATGGTTGGAGAAAGGGATGACTCCGCCCCTCGAATCAATCCGGGATGCCGCGACCTTGGCCCTGCTTTACAGCGATCTGAAAAAGAGCGGCAAGGGCGACGTCATCTACACCAAGCGAAGCAAGGTCCGGAAGGTGCAGAGCCGCACCCCCGGCACGGTGACGGTCACGCAGGAAAGGAGCCTCTTCCTCGAGCTGGACCAGGCCCGCCTCCGGCGGCTGAAAGAAGCGGCCCACTCGCCGCCGGACCAGGTGTAAGCAGTTTTCAGGATGCGTGTCACCCCACCGTCGTGTTGAGCAGATAGGTCTCCAACTCCTTTTGCTGGCGCTCGTAGGTTCCCTTCAGCCGATCGAGCTCGCCCTGCAGCTTTTCGATCCGGGTCTCCTGGTCGTTCAGCTTCGTCAGCAGCCGCGTGTAGTACTGGCTATTCTGGGTGACCGTCTTCATGTTGGCGCGGATCCGCTCCTGCTCCTGCGTGATCTCCGCCGACTCCTTTTGGCGCTCCTGGATCTGCCGCTGGGTGTCCAGCATCGCGCTCTTGAGGTCCATGGCCTTGATCAGGGCGGTCCGTACGGCCGCGGGAATCTCCCCGGTCCGGCTGTAGAACTCCAATTGGCCGAGGTCGGCGGGAAGAAGGGCCAGTGTCTCGCCTTGCACCCTTTCCTCCTTCACCGCAAGCCTGGCGGTCTTGCCTGAGGCGACCGCATCCTTGAACCGGTACAGTGTTTCCGTGGTCTCCATCGGCTGGGGGCTCTCGACCAGCTTCCAGCCGGCCCGGAAGGGATGCTCGATGATCACCGTCCTGTCCTTGTCGGCCTTGTTCTCCACCACGTACTCCTGCGTGAAAACGTGCTTTCGGGTCAGGTTCAGGACCCCTTTCACGATCTTGCCGGTCTGAATCGTCGTGTCCTGCCGGTTGTTCGTCGCATTGACCTGCATGAGGAGGTCCACCGCGTAGCTCAGCAACCGCTCCTGACCCGGCGGAAGGCTGTCGATGCGCGCATCGCCGGCGTAGGTGTGGCCATCGAGCACGGTCAGCGGACCCTCCAGGAGATGCTTGCCGGTGGTGTTCTTGACTCTCACGCCTTGGAGCGGATTCTTCGGCAAGACGCTCTGGTTGTAGATGCTGACCCGTTCCGCCTCGATCTCGTCGGTCACGATCGGGATCATGGCCGAGCGCTGGCGCGGGAGCGACACGCTGCCGACGGTGTACTGGAAAAGCTCGCCGATCTTGGCGGCCGAGGCGACCGAGACGACCCCGGCGGTGGCGTCCAGGGGCCTGTCGGCTTGGGGAACCCCTGCCACAGAGCTCAAGGCGAGGCCTTCTTCGGCCGCGGGCGCCTCAGGGGGTTTCCCTCTATCCATTCTGCCCGGTGCCCTCTGTTTGAGAAGGCCTTCGGCCTTTTTTCCCGACTTCGGCTCCCCAAACCGTTCGACCTGCTTCTCGTCCGCCTCCATCCCGCCCTCGTACGTCTGCGGGCGCAGGCTCGCATAGAGGTCCGGTTGCACGACGGGCCTGGGGATGTACAGCGGCTGATACAAGTCCTGCACGAACGAGATCGGCCGACCGCTCACCAGCGACAGCTGCACGTTGTTCCAGTCATTGTCCGTCTGGTTCTCGACGATGGCCCAGCCCTGCAGCTTGGGCTTTTCCTCCGGCTTCGCGGGCAAGATCAAGCGGTAGCTCGTCTTCCAGATCGGCGTTTCCACGACGTAGCCCATCCGCACGCGCCGCTCGCCCTTTCCTTGAAAATAAATGGCGACCGGTTTCTTGTCCTGGTCGCGGGCTTGCGAGAGCGCCGCCAGGGCTTTGGCCAGCTCCTCCTGCAAGTGCGGGTCTTCCAGATCGATCCGCTGCACGTCGTCCAGCGCCACGGCGCGCATGGCGGAGCCGATGAGGAGGTTCAGCGTCCAGGCCTCCACCACCTGGCCTTTGTCGCCGACCGTCCGGGGCTTTTTCTCGAGGCCGAGAATCATGCCGCTGATTTGCTCCGCCGGCAGGCTCACCGTGACCCGCGCCCCCCTCAGCTGGTTCAGCAGTTGCGCCAGGGACGGATTTCCGTTGAGGTCCACCTGAAAACTGCGGAGGGTCTTGGCGAGGGGATCCTGGGATGGGTAGACGACGGCGCTGACCCTGCCCCCATCCGCATCCTCCAGCACCAGGGATTTGAGAATGTCGTTGATCTGGTAGGTCTTGAACCGGAGCTCCGCGTTCGTGTCCCCTCTGACCGTGCCGGCGTGCTCGAAGTACCCGACCCCGCTGCTGAACAGCGCGACGGCCCGCACCGGCACCTCCGCCAGCGTGGCCTTCCCGCCCGATAACGCGAGCGCTTCGGGCTGACCGGACGCCGGCTGGTTTTGCGCCAGCGCACTGCCCACAAGCATCAGACTCACGACACCTGCTCGAAATAAATTTCCCATGATCTCCTCCTTTCGAGAGCGGTTCGAAAGAGTAATGGCGCCGGCGGGCCGAGCCTTTCAAAAATAATTTAAATTTGACACATCGGCGGGCGGAAAGCTACGGGGGGGCGGCTGACCCACCTCGACCGATTCCGGATGCCGGGAGTGCCGAGTTTCGGGGGGGAGATGTACCGAGGGGTAGGCGTGCCACCGCCCGGGTAGCGTCGCAAGAGAACGGCACGGGGATCGAGGGAGGGACGCGAGCGGCGCCTCAGCCGTTCGCCGCGACTTCCTGAGCCGGCTCCAAGGACCCTGGTGGGTCCTCCTCCTCGCCCGGCTCGCTCATCGGCGCCCCACCGGGCAGAAGAAACCCCTCGGGTTCTCCGAGATCCTTGAGGTCTCGGAGGGCCGGCAAGTCCGCCAAATCTTTTAACCCGAAGGCCTGCAGGAACTGCTTGGTGGTCCCGTACATGATGGGGCGTCCAGGAATGTCCTTCCGCCCGATGATGCGAATCAGACGGCGATCGAGAAGCGTTCTCAGAACACCCGCCGTGTCCACGCCGCGGATCTGCTCGATCTCGGTCCGAACCAGCGGCTGCTTGTAGGCGATGATGGCCAGCGTCTCCATGGCCGAGCGCGACAGCTTGGCGGCCCCCTTGGCTTTTTCCAGCCGTCTGATCCACGGGGCGCAATCGGCCCGGGTGGTGATCTGAAAGCCTCCGGCGACTTCGACCACTTGGAGCCCGCGGCCCTCCGCCGCATACTCGTCTCGCAGGGCCCGCAGCACCTCTTTCAACTCCGACCGGGAGGAGCCCTCCACGACGCCCAACAGCCGATCCACCGAGAGCGGCTCCCCCGAGACGAAGAGGAGCGCTTCCACGATCCCCTTGAGCCCGGACAGGCCGGGGTCTTGGTGTCCATTGCCTCCATTGGGCCCGGTGGCCTCGACCGTCGCCGTGACTGACGCTTCAGAGTCCGTTGCTTTGTTGCTCATTGGTCATTCTCCCCCGAATCGCCCTCCTTCGACGTCACCGCCAGGAACGCCCGCGACAGGAGGATGGACCCGAACGGCTCCGGCTGAAACGCCCGGACCAACTTGATCCGGATCAGTTCCAGCAGCCCCAGGAATGTCACGATCAACACCAGACGCCCCTCCTCGGGAAGAAAGAGCGTCTCAAAGGAGACGACCGGCGCCTCCTCCAACTTTTCCAGGATGTAATTCATCCGGTCTTTGACCGTCAGAAATTCGGCCGTCAGTTCAATCAGGGCCTTCGAGGGGACGCGCTGAAGGAGGTCCTGAAACGCACCCACCAGCTCGGAGAGCGTGAGGTCCAGTGGGCCCTCCTCCGCCTCATCGGTGGCCTCCTCGATGAGCGGCGCGCGGGCATACACCTCCCGCCACAGCCGCTCCCGCTCTTCCAGCTCGCCGGCCGCTTCCTTGAATTGTCTGTACAGCAGGAGCTGCCGGACCAGCTCGGCGCGCGGATCCTCCCCCTCCTCCTCTTCCTCCTCGGGCTCGGGGGGCAAGAGCATCCGGGATTTGATATGGATAAGGGTGGCCGCCATCACCAGAAATTCTCCCGCCACCTCCAAATTCAACGATTTCATGAGGCTGATGTAGTCGAGATACTGCTTGGTGATCAACGCGATCGGAATGTCGTAGATGTTAATCTTCTCCTCCTTGATCAGATGCAGGAGGAGGTCAAGCGGGCCCTCGAACCGGTCCAATCGGATCTGGTAGGCGTCCCTGAGGGTATCCACTTCCGTCCCCGGATGATCGGTCATGGGCGTAGTTCCTACCACATTTGGTGGATAAAGGCAAGATTTTCTTCTACATATGGTAGGAGCGGGGGTCAGCGGCAGTAATATACTAGGCTCAGTATTATGAAAAATCTTGATCTACAACGCCAACTAGAATCATTCGCTCCTATAGTTGATATGGAGCTAGACCCCGGTATCCGGCAGTATGTCCTTATCTTGAGATCGCAAGGAATTGAGACATTCGAGTCGTGTCAAGGCGGCGCAACGCATACCTTTCCGGAACCTACGATCAAGTTCCACGGCAACCACGGCGAGGGCTTCAAGGCCTTGGCAGTCGCCATGACATACCATCTGCCAGTCTTATCGGTGAGGCTCGTCTGGGACTTCTACGATGGTTTTCCGCATGGTCCGTGGTGGGAAATGACTTTCCGCACCACGGACCTAGGAGCGAGTTAACCAGATAGACGCTTGCAATGGTCGCACTTGGGGCGTCCGCCGGTCCCGCTGACGATGTTTTCTTTCTCGATGTTGTTGCGTTCGGTGCATTTGTCATCGTCGTGATAAACTTGCGGTGTAAAGGGCTTCTTAGAATGGATCGGTGGGACCTTTGCCATCGTTAACCCTCCTTGTTAAATTTGTTATGTTGCCCATCACATAATAAGCAAAGTCTGTGCTTGCGTTGTCGTCTTACAAAGTAAATGTTTTTAAAGGATAAGCAAATCAAAGAACCAGTTCGATGTATCAATGAAGATACAAAGCAGTATCTAAATGGATACTTGCCGCAGCATGGAATTACGACGAGGACTTAGCGGCCTTCGCCTTCTTGTTGGCAGACGGCTTTATGGGGAGATCTTTCTTGGGGGTCGAGAGAATTTGCTTCATGGCTTCCTTGAGGCGTTCAAATGGCGTTTGTGATCCACTCTTTTTCATACGAACAATATTCCCTGTAAACCTTTTGGTTTACAAATAATAAGTCTATAGCCCGCGACATTTCCACTCTTGTTTAGGAGTTTATCATCAAATGTATGGAACTCATCTGTTTTGTAAGCAATAGCTGTTGCCAGGTGTTGGGCATCAGGTAAATCCATCTGTTCTTTCCGGCCCACATAAAATTGACGAATCGTTGCGCTCAGCTCAGAGATTGGGTCAGTAAGATTCACGAGAACGACATTGCGCCGTTTCAACATCTGAGTAAACATCCCTTTCGCTTGCTCGGTCAGAGTGCTTTGCCAAATCTCTCCTTTTGTAACCACTGAGGTAGAGATAGTTACGCGGTTGCGGTCCACCATCCAAATAACTTCTGCTAGGCCTTCCATATCACCGGCTTCTCGTTGCTCATCCTTAAGCCAGGCAAGGAACAAGCAGGCATCCCAGTAGTATGTGGGCTTACCTTGCCGCATTTCTGAGAGAGCGGATAAAAGCCACGGAATCTAATTTTCCTGTTGCGTTGGGCGCGATCCCGCGCAAGCTTCCAAGTGTCGGCAGGTCACTTTCTTGCGGATAAACCTCCATTGTGGATACTTCTACTTCATGGGGAAAGAAGCCACGTCTTTGATATTTCACTTGGCCACTGACAAAGACATACCGCTTGATAGCAGCGATCGCTTCAGGTTGCAATGCATCGGGAAAATGACAAGCAACTTTCTGGGGACCCACAGATGGGAATAGGTGGAATTTGTTGGCGTTATTGTGAAGGTTGATCGCTTCAAGCATTCCCTCTATAGAGCCTTCAACGATTATCTCATCGCCAAGGATATGATCAATGCGAGCTTCGAGACGCCTTGTAATTTCAAACTGGTTCTCCCCGTTGCTCAACTTTATCTCAGTGATATGCTTGCGAAGCGTTGCGCTTAATCCTTTGTAGGCTTCGAGTGTCGGCCTGTCGAAATCGTCAGAGATTTGCCCGGTTTCTTGGATTTGTCGAAGCCCACCAAAAAACTTGTTCACGACATCCGTGCTCAAATCGTTGTCAGGGTTGTAAGATTTCGCTTCAACTATTACAGTCGAAGGACTGGAGTGGGTCAGGTCAATGATGCGATAGTATAGAGAGGGCTTCGGACTTCCAGAAATTACGGTTTCGGTATTTGCTAAAGCTTGTTGGAGCGCGTTAAGCTGGGTGAGAAATTCCGATAGGCGAACATGATAATCATCAGACAGAGAACCCTTTAGTTGGACTGTAATTCTTGCCATCCTCAGCCTCCCTATGCTATGCTTAGGTCGGTTCTGATGATAGCTCGACTGTGCACCTTGATCTGCCAGGATCAAGGCGAAGGTTGAGAGGATTCATGACTCAGGCCAAATAGGGACTACCGGAGCGCGGGTCAAAGAAATGGGGTCTTTGACCCGCGAAATTTTTCATCGACCCTCCTTGCGCTTCCCGCGCCGCTGTCTCTTACCATACGCCTGTTTATACTGAAAGACCAGTCAGCCGCTGATAAGTGACACGCCTTCCAGACACGCCAGCAACGGCGGTTATAAATCGCTCCTGATCGTTCCCTTTCCGCGCATTGAACCGGAAGGCTTGCTCGTCCAGGTAGCGGAATAAATGGAACGGTTCGACGCTCACGTAGGTTCCCTTGATGCCGCGCTTCAAGAGGCTCCAAAAGTTCTCGATGCCTTGAGTGTGGACAATCCCATCAACGTACTTTTCGGCGTGATTGATGACACGGTGAGCGTAATCCCAAGACAGCCCACGGTAGCCGCGCCATTCATCGGTGTAGAGTTCGGAACCCGTTTTCACATTGTCTCTCACCATCCGGTGAAGGGTTTGGCTAGTGGCCGCTTCAATGACCTTGGTCCGTACCTCACCTTTTCGCTCCAGCAGTCCCATGACGATAGCCTTCCCCGTGATCCCGCGTGTGCGGCTACGTTTAGTCGAATGCATGAACCGCGCTTTCCCTCCGATATAAGTCTCGTCCGCCTCCACAGGACCAGCGAGCTTCTTGGCAAAGCTTCCACGCTGGAGGGCTAACCGGATGCGATGCATCATAAACCAGCCTGTCTTTTGCGTGACGCCAAGGGAACGGGCAATCTCATAGGACGACACGCCGTTCTTCGCATTGACGATCAACCAAATCGCACAGAGCCACTTATCCAGCGAGATTGGGCTGTCCTCGAAGATCGTCCCGACCTTCACGCTGAATTGCTTCCGACAGCCTTTGCACTCCCAGATCCGGCGTGTCTGGATGAAGCGCGGCTTCTTGGCAGAACAGCGCGGACAGACCGCGCCTTCCGGCCAACGTAGATTGGCTACGAAGGTCAGACAGACCTCAGGATCAGCGAAATACCGAATGGCTTGTTGAAGAGTTTGGGGAAGCATCGTCAGCCCTCATTGGTTGTTGTTACCCTCACCATAGCAGGTCTGACTTACTGAGTCAAGTATATTATTGCCGGGGTCAGCCTTTCCGCAACATCAGGATGAAGGCGATGAGGAAGACGGCGAGGGCCCCGGCCACGAGGGCCAGAAAGACCGGGTTCTCGAATCCGGCGGAGGATCGGGGGGCGGCGAACTTGGCCCGGGTAAAGTTGGGCTCCTGCTTGTAGAACACCTTGGCAAAATCATCCTTGCCACCGAAGTTGGCGTCGGAGAAGTTGACCTCGCCGCGGAAGGTCGCGCGCCGGAAGTACGTATCCGCGACGAAGTGAGCATGGGAGAAGAAGGCGGCCTGCTCGAACACGCTCTCGGAAAAGTCGGAAATCCCCTCAAAGGCGCTGCCCGAAAAGCCGGTTCCCATCTTGAAGTAGGCCCGTGAGAAGCCGGCCTCCTTCTTGAAAGTGACCGACAGGAAATTCGTCAATCCGCTGAACCCCGCGCGGAGGAACGTGACGGGCTCATAAAAGACAGCCTGATAGTAGCGCGTGTTGGCGGCAAAGGCGGTCTTCTCGAAGGTGGCCGCCTTGTCGAACAGACTGGAGAGGAACAGAGCATCGCCGAGGAAGATCGCCTCGGCACTGTCCACCGGCCCCAGGAAGACCGTCCTGGAGAGGTCCACCGTCTTGGCGAAGGTCGTCCCTGTAAACGCAACCGGCCCCTGAATCACCACCAGGTCTCCCAGCAGCCGGTGCTCGACCATATCCGGCTTCATCTGGGTGTCCACTGTACCCTCCACGAGCGAGTTCCGGATCAGGAAAGGCCCGCGAATCACCCTGGCCTCGGTGACCCTGGCCTGTTGGAGCGCCGTCGCAATCCGTTCCGGCAGCGCGAGCGAGGCCACCGGCGCGGACGGGAGCTGGGTGAGCAGAAGGTCGCCGGTGAGGACCGCGTTCTCGAGGGAGAGTCCCTTGCCGGCTTTCAAGGCCGCAAGGACCTCCGCCGCCGGAACCGCGTGCGCGGCGCGGTCCCCCCGGGCGCAGTCCGGACTGAAATGCCGCAGGAAGAGTGCGGGCTCCCCGGCCGCTTCCCGCTCCACCGTGCAGGTGGCCGAGGCGGTCGCGGGAATACCGATCGGCAACGACAGGAGCCAGATCAGACCGGACAGCAGACAACGGCGCATGCACACGCTAGAACGGGTAATCAAGGCCGACGAAGACGTTGGCGCCGTCCTTCCCGTAACCCACATCCAGACGGCCCACCACGTTGGGACGGGCGAGCGCCCGGATGCCGACCCCCGGGTTGATCTGAAAGCGCCGCAACCGCGCCGATTCCCAATTGGTTGTGACCCGCCCGAAGTCCAGAAACGGCGAGAGTTCCAGTTCGACGGCGTGATCGAAGAAACGCTTCGACAACACCCGAATGCGCTCCTCGAAATTCACCAACAGCGCCGTATCGTCGATAAACCGGTTCAGGCCGAACGCCCGAAGGGTGTTCTCCCCTCCCAGCATCGGCCGCTCATAGAACGGCACTTCCTGTCCGCTGACGGCCTCAAGCAAGAACCGGGCGACGAAGACCATCCGTCCCCCGGCATGGGGGAACGAATGCCGGGCATCGAGGCCGTATCGCAGCCACCGATCCGGCTTGTCGTGAACGAGATTCTGCGTCACCTCTCCATAGATCGCGACATAGCTACCCCTCGTCGGAGTGAGCACGTTGTCCCGCGAGTCATAGAGATAGGTCAGGCGATGACCGAGGATATGGGCGCCCCCGATGCCCGCAACCCCACTGAAGAAGGCCTTCGTCTGCGGCAGGGACGTGATCACCCCGTCCTCGATCCGTACGTCGCGGTAGCGTTCGGTGAACAACAACGAGGCATGGGATCCAAGGTTCAGGCCGGCGGTGAGCTTGACGTGCCCTTCCCGGGAGGTGTAAGTGGTCTCCCGTTCCTCGTGAGTCTTATTGCCGAAGCCGAAAAACCGGGCAAAGGCATTTTTGAACCAGGTGCCCTCCGCGGCCAGGATAAATCGGCCGGCCCCCACGCCCGTGTCCTTATAGCTCAGCTCGAAATTCCGTTCGACCTCGGTGGAATAGGAGGCCACTGCCCGATATTGAATCGTGTTCGAGCGATAGCCGTAGTAATTCAGGGTGAAGGTTTCACCGATGTGCCGGTTATGCAGATAGAGGGGGGCGAGGATGTCCTCGATTTCGCCCCTGGGGTTCGCTCTGAGGATCGGGACCAGCACGCCATACCAGGGGCCTTCATTTCTATTGTAGGAAAAGGCTGGCAGCGGGATGACTGTATAGGCGCCCTCGACGGGCAATTCCTTCAGGACATGCTCTTCCTTTGCGAGATGCCCATCCGGCATCTCCTCGGGCAATTCGGCCGCAGCGAAGGCGGGCCGCCCGGCCTCCAGAGCCCCCCAGGAGGCAAGCGAGCAGAGAATGCACAGGATGCGAGCCCGTCGGCCGATCCGGATCCAGGGCTTTCTCCGGCGACGAATGCTATTTCCCCCATTTTCGGCGGAACCACTCGATGGTGGCCCGGAGCCCATCCTCGAACTCCACGGCGGGGCGCCAGTTCAACTCCCGTCGCGCCTTCTCGGCGGTCACCTCCTTCCCGCCGAAATCCCCTGGGCGCTCCGGGACGAACTCGATTTTCACCTGGTCCCCGATCACCTTCCGGATGCCCTCCGCCACTTCCAGAACCGTGACCTTTCGCGTGCCCTCCAGGTTATAGGTCTGGTTCACCGCGGTGTCCTTCATGGCGAGCACATGCGCGTCGGCCATGTCCCGGACGTAGACGAAGTTCCGGTACTGCTCGCCCTTTCCCGCGACGGTGAGCGGCTGGCCCGCCAGCGCCTTCTTGATAAAAATCGGGAGCAGCAGTTCCTCCCGCATCCGGGGCCCGTAAGGAATGCCGTACCGCAACACGGTGAAGGGCACCTTGTAGAGCTGGCTGTAATTGTGGCAGAGCATCTCGCTGGCCATCTTCGTGGAGGTGTAGATGTGCCCGGCGCCGTCCAGATAGAAGGGGGTGGATTCATCCAGCGGCTTTCCGTCGGGAGACCCGTTATAGACCCACACCGTCGAGGCCAGGAACAGTCGTCGGGCGCCGTTGAGCCGTGCGGCCTCAAGCACGTTTGCCGTCCCCACGATGTTCAGCGCCGTGGTATAGACCGGGTACTTGTACGCGTAATTGACGTTGGAGACCGCCGCGAGGTGGAAAACGTATTCCGCCCCCCGGGTGGCGGCCAGGACCGAGGACATCTCCATCAGGTCGACATCCTCGAAACCGACGTCGTCACGGTGAGGGCGTGTGCGGTGGTCCAGGACCGTCACCTGATGTCCCGCGTCCATCAGGGCATCCACGACATGGGAACCGATAAATCCGCTTCCTCCGGTAACCACGATCTTGGCCATTGTATTGACTCCTTGTTATTCGAAGACCTCTTTCAACGCGCGGAGTACTTGATGCGCCTCGCCCTCTTCCATGCCCGAAAAGATCGGGAGGCAGAGGTGCCGGGCGCAGTAGTCTTCCGACACCGGCAGCGCGCGCGTCACATACGATTCGAACACCGGCTGCTTGTGCAGGGGTTCCTCATAGACCTCTCCCGCCAAGGAGACCCCGTACCGCTCGCGCAACAGGGTCTTGAGGGCCTTGCGGTCCCGCTTCTCCTTGAGCACCACGATGTATTTGTAATAATTGCACCCGCCGCCGGCCGGGATGGCCAGCTGGTCGAGGGGGCGGATTCCCTTCAAGCCCTGGTCGTAGATCGCGGCGATCCGCTGCCGGTCCGCAATCATCGCCGGCAGGCGCTCCAGATGTTTCAGGCCGATGATGGCGTGGGGTTCGGACATCCGCCAGTTGTAGCCCATGCGGACGTGGGCGTTCTGCGTGAAGCTGGCCTTGCCCTGGTCCCGGTAGATCCGCGCCTCCTCGGCGATCCGGCTGTCGTTGGTCACGATCATGCCCCCCTCGCCCGAGGTCATGACCTTGGTTGGATAAAAGCTGAAGGACCCGGCGATCCCGAAGGCGCCGGCCCGCACCTCTCCGTAGGAGGACCCATGGGCATGGGCGGCGTCCTCCACCAGCCAGAGGCCTTTCTTTCGGGCGAGTTCTTGCAGTTCCGTGATCCTCCGCGAAACGATCCCGCCGATGTGCACGACGATGAGGCCGGCGGTCTTCGGAGTCAGAGCCCGCTCCACCTCCTCAGGCCGGACGGCGAAGGATTCGGGGTCCAGGTCCACCAGGACCGGACGCGCGCCGGCATGGACGACCGCCGCCGCGGTGCCGAAAAACGTATTGGTGGGAACCAGGACGTCCTTGCCCTCGACGCCCAGGGCCCGGAGGATGATCTCCAGCGCGCTGGTGCCGCTATTGACGGCCACGGCATGGCGAACTCCGCAGAACTGCGCGAACTGCTGTTCGAACTCGGCGCCGTACTTGCCGAGGGTCAGCTGGCCGGTCGCCAGGACCTCTTGTATCCGGGCCGCAATCCACGCGCGGTCCTCGGGCAAGAACTGAATTTTCGCGGCCGGGACCCGGCGCTCGGGAATCTTCGCCGTCGTGTCAGAACCGGTGGTCATCAATGATGCCTCCTTCTAGGATTGAATCGGGGATTCGCCGCCGCCCATGCTGATCAAAATCACGCCCAGGATCACCAACGCGATCCCGGCCCAGCGCATGGGCGGGACCGCCTCGCTGAGAATCATGACCGCCAAGACCGCGGCGAACCCGTATTCGATCGCGGTCATGGGCAGGACCACCGTCACGTCCGTCCACGACAGCGCCGCCAGGAACAGGAAATAAAACACCGCGTTGAGGATCGTCCCCCCGATCACGTAGGGGTTGCACAAGGCCTGCCAGAAATAGGCCGTCAGCGCCACGGGGCCGTAGTGCTCCAACGATCCGACCTGCTGCATGCCGATCCGGAGCAGAATCTGGCCGATCGCGGCCGCGCCCGCGGCGATCGTCATAGCGATCAGTACTCGAATCATTCTCTCCTCCTCAATATCGGTTATCGGAGCGGCCGTGCGGTCTCGATCGGCGAGAGCGGGATGAGCCCGTAGCCCTCCTACAGGTCGCTGAACGCAATCCTCTGCACGCCGGAGGCCAGGAGCGCCTCCCGCACTGCGGGACTGATCAGGGCCTCGAACTCGCGTTCATGGTCATAGTCCTTCATGGACCGCTCGATCTCGGGGCACCGCCGAGTGGCGGGATGGAAATAGATCTCCGTCACTCCCTGCGGGAGGTGCTTGAGGATGCGCAGGACGAGCTCCAGGTGCATGCTCCCGCTGTCGTTCATGCCGAACACAAACTCGTTCGACCGCACCTGCGCGCGGCCGAGGCGAAATTTCAAGACGGCCACCCAGGGGGCCAACAACAGCCACGCCATCAGCTTGTGGGAGAGTCCCCTCCGCGACGCGCGCCAGGAGGGCACGGGCGGCTCGTACGGCAAGCGGACCGCTTTGAGCCCGAAGTCCCGCCCCACTTTCAAAATGAGCCCCAAAACCGTGGGGTGCAGATGCATGTGATTATGGCCATTGACGTGATCCAGCGGAAGCCCGAAGTCCCGGAAGGTCTGGAACTGCGCCCTGATCTCCGCTTCCAACTGGCGCCTCACTCCCGGCCTGAAGAAGAACTTGATCCCCGCCCGGACCAATTGAGAGGAAAATTCCCCCCGGCTGTCCACCAGATCGGGAACCGCCTCGGGCGGCAGGACCGGGCGGCCTTCCACTAGGACCACGTGGAGGCCTACCTTCAACGACGGCAGCCGCTTCGCTCGCTCCACGGCGTCCGCCGCGGCCCCCCCCCCCACCATTAGGCTCGCGGTCGTCAGGACCCCGCCCCGGTGGGCTTCCTCGATCGCTTCGTTGACCGGGACCGCCAGGCCAAAGTCATCGCCAGTGACAATGAGTTTTTTCATGACCTCGAGTCGCGCGGGACCATCCTTCCCTGCCGCGTCAGGATGAACTCCGCCCCCCGCCAGATAACCGTCCGCTTCGTGAACGCCAGGAGCCAGGAGACCAGACCTGCGAGATCGCGAAGAGGCAGCAGCCAGAGACTCCTGAGCCCCTCGTGGTCCCGAAACCCCCACCCTAGGATTACTCCCGCGGTGGACAGGCGCACCGCCAGGGTTCCGCCCAGGACCGCCCACCCGATAGGGTCTCCCAGCCGGAGCACCGCGAACAGCAGGGCGAAAGGAACAGAACGGATCAGCGCGGTGGCGAAAAATCCCCAGGGCTGCGCCGCGCGCGTGTTTTGATCCCAATAGACCTGATGGCTCCACCACTGGGAGGGGTCCTTAAGGTCCACCGTAGTTTCCACAAAGTACGGCACGATGGCGATCTTCTTCCCGGACTTCCACACGCGCCGGCCCATCTCGTGGTCTTCCACCAGATAATCTGCCAGGGCTTCCAGGCCGCCGATCTCTTTCAGGCTCGGCCGGAGGATCGCCGTGGAGGCGCCCAGACAGAACTTCGAGGCCCCGCTGAAATGGGCGAAGACCACGTTGGTCATGAAATCGGCATTCAGGGTCAGCAGCTCCAACTTTTCGAACCAGGTCCCGGCGCCCGTGGCCTTGTAGAGCGTGCACACGCACCCGAACTCAGGATCCGCCAGAGGGCCGACAATGGTCTTCAGATAATCCGGCCCCACCCGGACGTCGCTGTCGCTGATCACCAGGACGTCGTACCGGGCATAGGGCAGGCCTCCCAAGAGGTTCCTAATCTTGCCGTTGGGGGCGGTGTGGGCCCCGTCGACGGCCACGGACACTTTGTCGGGCCCGAATTCGTTCTGGACCTCTCTCAGGAGCGGGAGGGCGGGATCATCCGGGTCCTGCACCGAGAACACGACCTGGAACTCCGGATACTCTTGGATACAGACGCTGCGCAGATTGTCGCGTAAGTTTTTCTCCAGGCCGCAGACCGGCTTCATAATGGTGACCGGCGGCCAGGAGGAAAAGGAATAGCGCAGGGAGCGTGCGGGGCGCCTCCGGAGGCGAATGACCGCGAGCAGACACAGGACCGCATACACCGACCCTCCGATCGCGGGCACGAGACACAGCCACTCGAGCAGAGTCTTCACGAATCAGGTCCTCCCCCCCCGCACAACACTCAAGCCGGCCCCTCGCCCATACGGATGGCGAACAAAAAGAGGGCATGGGCCGCAACGCCGCGTCATTCGATGTAAAAAACCAGTTGGAGACCGAGCACCATGAACCCGCAGGGCACCAGCAACGGCTTGTGCGTCCATCTGAATCGGCCCAACCCTTCCGCCACGGAGCCTGCGGCGATGACCAACGCCGTCAGAGCCATGAGCCGGTGCTGGAGGTTGACCAGGTCCATCGTCCTATGGTCCAAATGCTGATGGATGAGAAGCCCAGCCACTCCCGCCGAAAGCACAGCTCCTAAGGCATAGTTCCAGGAGGCGCTGGGCAGGGCGGAGCGCGACGTGAGCGTCCAGACCCCAAGCGTCAGCGGAATCAGGGACAGGGTCTTGTGCTGCATCCATTCCCCCGCGGTGGCCATTGAGAAGCTCTCCACGAGCCCGGCGGGCCCGACGGGCCATCCTTCCAGATCGCTCCTGATGAACAGATGCGCCCCGAACGCCAGCCACAGCAGGCCAATGCCGATTTGGATGGAGCCGTAACGTCTCCGCGTCAAGCGGTCCGCCATGACTAGAACGCCCAGGATCACCAGGGCGATACCGGAGGACCGATGCATGAACAGCGAATAGGCCAGCTCCTCCTCAGGCGTCAGCCCCGTGGGGGAAAGCCCGGCTTGGACCGCGCCATGTTCCCCATGCGTGACGGCCCCATGTCCCGCCGGGTCAGGCGCGGCGACATCGGCCAACCCGGACGACACCAGGACCCAGAGGCCGAGCCCTATCGCCACCCCGCACCAGCCCAGCCATTTTGCCCGCTCGGTTCCGAAACCCATCGAGGACCGCCTTCTTACGTGAACATCTGAACGAGGCCACGCGTACGAAGACCCCGCGTCCCAAAAGCGCCCTCCACGATAGAGGTTTTGCTTTAAAGAATCAAGCCCTTTGAAGCAACGTGGGGCAGAGGGGGTTGCCATGGCGCCGCCCCGCCGTTAAACTAGGCGGCGATGGTCCTTGCCTTCATCAGCGATCCCTTGGACGAAGAGCACGCCAGCGGGCATTTCTATCATGTCTGCCTGGGCGTGATGCAGAAGGAGGAGGTTTTGCCGCCGGCGGGCGGCGAACCGATCGAGTGCACGGGATGCGGCGTGGAACTGGAGCTCGAGGACTTCAAGGAGGCCCACCGGAAAGGTTCGGTGTGAGTCACCGATAGTTGACGAACTGCAGATCGATGCCGAAATCCTTGGCCTTCAAGAGCGCGATCACAGTCTGAAGCTCGTCGCGGCTCTTGCTCTGGACACGCACCTGGTCCCCCTGGATCTGAGCCTGGACCTTTTGTTTCCCCTCCTTGATGGCCTTCGTGATCTCCTTCGCCTTGTCGGTCGAGAGCCCGCTCTGGATCTTGGCCACCTGACGCATCGTCCCGCCCAACGCCGGCTCCACAACGCCGAAGGCGAAGGCCCTGATCGAGACGTTGCGCTTGATGAGCTTGGCTTTCAGGATGTCGACGACGCTCTTGAGCTTGTACTCGTCGTCGGAGACGATCACCAGTTCGAGTTCTTTTTCCTTGAGCGTCAGCTCCGTCTTCGTTCCCTTGAAATCAAACCGTTGGTGGATCTCCTTTAAGGCCTGGTCGATCGCGTTCTTGACCTCTTGCATCTCGACCTTCGACACTACATCGAACGAGTTCAGTTCCGGCATGCCTCAGCTCCCCTCCGCAGTTTCCTCACACCCCGCCGGGACCGACCGTAACATCCGCTCGGACCCGTGTCAATGCGCCCGGATCAGCCCTGCCGGCGGCGGGTTACAGCTGGCCCATCAGATAGATGTCGCCGGTCGGCTGCGGCCGCCCCCCCTCCGGCTCGACGCTGACCGCAAATTTGGCAATACGGGAGAACTCCGGGATGCTTCGGACGATCAGCCGGCTTTTGGCGCCGGCATCGGTCCCGAACGTCCCCGCGCTCACCGGCTTGTCCACGATGGCCCAGAGTTGGTAGGTCTTCCCGGCGGGAAGCGGTGGCATGTTGAAGCCGTAGAAAAACGCCTTCTTGCTAGACGGGTCGAACAGCAACAACGCGCCGGCTGATTTGGCCCGCTCCAGGCCGGCCAGCGACACCACTTTGACGTGGGGGGACCGCAGGAAATCCAGCATCTCGTCCCGTTGGGCCAGTGTCTTGCGAAGGCCGGCCGCTTCCTGCTCCCGTTGGGCCAGGAGCGCGCGCAGGTGATCCAGTTCGGCGGCACGCCGGGACATTTCGTCTTGAACCTCGCCGATGTCGCCCATTCGATGGCTCACCTCTTCCCGCAAGCCGCTCATCATCCGTTCCTGTTCCGCCACCTGGCGCTGGAGCGCGGAGAGGCGAATCATCTCCCCCTGCAAGGTCATTTCCGCGCGCTGGCGTTCCCCCCGTTCGATCTCGACCTGCGCGCGGGTCGCCAGCGCGTAGAGCGCGGCCCCTGCCAGCAACAAAATCGCCCCGAGCGCCACCACGGGATGGACCAGCCATCGGGAAAAGGAGGGCAGGAGCACCCGCGCTCGTCCGCCCGGCTCCCCCGCCCGGCCGAGAGACGTCCGCGACCGGTCGGAGTGCGGAACCGAGGAGGCCTGCCTGGGGGAAGGTTTCATAGGCGTCGTGCGCGGCCAGTACCGTCCTGATAGGGACGATTAAAGAGCGCATCATACCACTCTACGTTCCGTCCAGGCAAAACGGTCTTATCAACGGAAAAATTCAGCAGCAGGGCCCGGCCGGGATCTTGATCCCCCCCTGATCGCCCCCGACGTCTGCTGCGACCTCGCTGGTCGTGATGGGTTTCTTCTGGATCAGATACCCGTACCACTTGGCGACCGAGTCCCCCAGGATCACCACCGCCAGCGACGCCACCACTCCGACCAACGCGGCGTCCAGGTAAAAGGGAACGGAGTCCTTTCCGGCCGCGGCCGCGGCCTTCCGGGAAAAGAACACGAACAGCTCGAAGGAGCCGGACAGCGTGATGACCCCCACAAACACCATCGGGACCGCCGTGACCCATAGGTAGGGCGCCTTGCCCATCTTGATGAGCACGGTGGTCCCGACGCACAGGGCCAGCATGCCGAGCAGTTGGTTCGCCGCCCCGAACATGGGCCAGATGGTGGCGACCGTCCCCGTGGCGAGCAGATAGCCCCAGCTTCCCACCACCGCCAGGCTGGCCGCGATCACGCCCGGCGCCCAGGTGATCGTCCGGAGGGGCGCATAGAGGATCCCCCCCATCTCCTGCACAAGGTAGCGCGCCACCCGCGTCCCCGCATCGATGGTCGTGAGGATGAACAAGGCCTCGAAGAGCAGAGCGAACTGATACCAGTAGGCCATCAGACCCGGGATGGCCGAGAGGCCCGGCAAGGCTGAGAAGATCGAAGCCATCCCCACCGCCAGCGAGACAGCGCCCCCGGGCCGGCCCATGACCTCCTGTTCCACCAGGCGGGACAGCTCCCGGATGTGGTCCACCGGGTAGCCGAGCGCCCCCAGCGCGTCGGCCGACAGCTTCGTGTTGATCGCGAAGTAGTCGCCGGGCATCAGGATCGAGGCGGCGACCAGCGCGATGACGCCCACGAAGCTCTCCATCAGCATCGCCCCGTACCCGATCATCGCGTGCGATTCCCGATCGATCATCTTGGGCGTCGTGCCGGAGGCCACCAGCGAGTGGAAACCCGAGATCGCCCCGCAGGCGATCGTGATGAAGACGAAGGGGAAGATCGGCCCCGGAATGACCGGCCCGCCTCCCGAGATGAAGGCCGTGACCCGGGGCATCTCGATGGTCGGGGCCATGAGCACCACGCCGACGCCCAGCAAGGCCACCACGCTGACCTTCATGAAGCTCGACAGATAATCGCGCGGCACCAGCAGCATCCAGACCGGCAAGACCGACGCCAGGAATCCGTAGGCCGCCAGCAGCCAAACCAGCGTGGCCCGCTCGAAATCGAAGAACGGCGCGAGAGACGAGTGCGCGACCCCATGCCCGGCCAAGACCGCGGCGACCAACAGAATCACGCCGACCGCCGACATCTCCCCTACCTGACCCGGCCGCCAGCGTTGGAGGTAGAACCCCATCAGGAAGGCGATCGGGATCGTCACGGCGAGCGTGAAGGTGCCCCAGGGGTTGTGATAGAGAGCGTTCACGACGGCCAGGCCGAGGCCGGCCAGGGCCACCACCACGATAAAGAGGACCGCGACCGCCGTCGCCGTGCCGGTCACCGTCCCGATTTCATCCCGGGCGATCTGCGGCAGCGACCGGCCGTTGCGCCGCATCGAAGCCACGAGGATCACGAAGTCCTGCACCGCGCCGGCCAGCACCGCGCCGATTACCAGCCAGAGAAAGCCCGGGAGAAACCCGAACTGCGCCGCCAGCACCGGGCCCAGCAGCGGCCCCGCGCCGGCGATCGCCGCAAAGTGATGCCCGAACAGCACCCAGCGGTTGGTAGGAATGAAATTGGCGCCGTCGGGGAGGCGGTGCGCCGGCGTCACCCGGCGGTCGTCCAACTCCAGCACGCGCCTGGCCAGAAACCGCCCGTAAAACCGGTAGGCCAGCACATAGAAGCAGGTCGCGGCGACGACGAGCCACAGGGCGTTGACCTTCTCCTCGGGGTTGAAGATCCCGGTGACAACGCCGAAGGCCCCGGCGCAGAGCGCCGCCAGCGCGGCCCAACCCACAGCGGCAATGCCCTTCATAGGTGAAATACTAACAAGAGCCGGGGGGTGTGTAAAGGATTCGATCGGAAGCGCGGATCACTCCAGCGGGCGGCCCGGCGCATCGTCGGGGAAAGAAGCGGGACTCTGCGCGGTCAGGGCAAGCAAGCCGAACGCGACCCAGATGATCTCCCGGACCCGCCGCACCAGGGCGAACGTCACGGCGCCCGCCTGGGGAAATCCGAAGGCCGCGCACAGCAAGACGATCCCCGCCTCCTGGCCGCCGACGCTCCCGGGAATGAACGCCGTGGCCCCCTTGATGAACACGGCGAGGGCCTCGATCGCGACGGCGGTCAGCACATCCACCGGCAACTCCAGGAAATACAACGTCAGGTACACTTCGAAGGTTCCCACCACCCATCCCCCGAAGAACGCCAGGAAGGAGAGAAAAAACCGGCGATGGTCCCGCTTATAGAAATCCCCGATCGCCTCATCCAGCACCTGGAGCGTGGACTCCCGTTCCTTCAGCCACGCGATCCTGATTCCGAGGCGCTCGAGTAAGCGGAGCACTCCCCCGAACAACCCTTGTCGCTGGACGAAGACGAATAGACCGATCCCGAACCCCAACACCCCGAAGCCGACCAGGCCGGCCATCAGCACATCGCCCGACCGGCTCAGGAGCGTCGCGCTGAGCCCCACCCCGACCAGGATGAACAGGACCTCGGCGAGGATCATCGTCGTCTTTGCCGTGATCACCGAGGCCAGGCCGTCCACCAAGGGGACGTTGTACCGGCTCAGCATGTAGGCCTTCACCGGTTCGCCCCCCAAGTACGCCGCCGGGGTGGTGAAGTTGACGGCTTCGCCGGCCATGCGGGTCATGAAGAGACGGCCGAACGGGACCCGTTCCGCGTGCCGGTCCAGCGTATAGCGCCAGCCCAGGGCGTCCAGCAGATAGACGCCCAACGAGGGGAGCATGATCCAGAGAAAATTCAGGCCCAGCTTGTGGAGTTCCGCCGCCAGCGTGCCCGGACCGATGTGAACCACGAGGCCCACAAGGACCGCCACCCCGAGCGCGAAAAGGAGGCCCGTCAGTCGGGTCATGTTATGGGAGGGCTGGCGGATCGCTTTTCCGTCCGGAGCTGCCAGGCCAGCAGGGGCCAGAAGACATTCGAGCCGATGGCCGCGAGCGGAAGAAACCATTCGACATGATTGACGAGAGCTAAGACCAGGATGAGCACCGAGAAGTCGCGGCTGACCAGGGTGTTGAGGATCGACTCCACATAGCGCCGGCGGTCCGGATCCAGCGCCCCCCGCATCCTGGTTGCTTTCTGGACCACGACGAACGCAAAGAGATTGCCGAGCATCGCCAGCCACCCGAAGAGCAGGGCCACCGGGCCCCAATTGTCCCGGTACGAGGCCCACGCGATCCCAGCGTAGAGGGCGACGTGGACCACGTTATCCAGTACGACGTCCAATTGCTCCCCCATGGACGATTCCAGGAATTTGAGCCGGGCTACCTCGCCGTCACAGCAATCCAGAATGGCGGAGAGCTGAAACAGAAGGGCCCCAATGATCCCCTCCGCGTATCCGCCGAGCCCGAAGGCGGTGGCGGCCAGGAGACCCACCGCGGTGGCCAGAATGGTCACGCCGTTCGGGGTCAAGGGAGTCCCCACCAGCCACTGCGTGATCCACTTCGAACACTTGCGGTTGAAATGGCGGTCCACGAAGCCTTCGAGACCGCCTTTGAGGGACCGAAGCAAGGTCCATTCCGCCGACGCCACCTCTTCAGGCGCCCCCGTCCGCACCTCCTGGTACCAATCCGCCTCCAGCGGCAAGACCTTCACCTGTCCCGAACGGAGCCCGCGTTCGAGGGCCGTCCGCAGCGGGTGAGGGGAGTCTTGGGGATTGACCCAACCCGGGGAGGTGAACCCTTCCGGTATCGACACGAGGTCAACAAACAGGCTGGAGGCCACGGCGGGCTCCAGGGTGACCACACCGCCGGCCCCTTCGCTCTCCCCTCTCCCATGGCCCTTGACGCCTTGAGGAGCCATGGGCACCCCGGAGTGGGACGGCAGATCCTGCCGGCCCGGGGAAAGGGAGTCTCGCCTCGTTCTGCCGGAGTCCGCGTTCCGTACGACCAAGACCGGATCCCCCTTCCTGCCCTCTTCACGCAAGCGGATGACCAGGTCGGGGGAAAAAACGGCCCTGGTTCCCGCCACGAGGTAGGACGAGCCGAGCATGCCGGAGAGGCCTTCCCAGGTCCGCGGGTCGCTCAGGGGGAATTCGCGGATCGGGAGCCACCCCACCT
This sequence comes from Nitrospiria bacterium, assembly GCA_041490525.1. GTDB lineage: Bacteria > Nitrospirota > Nitrospiria > Nitrospirales > NS-4 > JBGPTH01. The sequence goes on along the minus strand of JBGPTH010000015.1, from coordinate 43,382 downwards.
CAATCTGGATCCGGCGATCTCCCTGAAGCTGGCGCTGCATCGCCTCCGTCTTGTCGCCTCCCAGCATCACGAGCCGCGTGATGCCCGCCCGCTGCAGGGTCATGATGGTCCGCTGCAGGAGAGAGAGGCCGCCCACGACCGTCAGGGGGCTCGGTGGAGAAGGGGCCCCCGTCGGATCGAAGATCCCTCCCGTGGTCAGGACCAAAGCGCTGTCGATGGGTGAGGCGTCCATGGGTGATCAGACCCCGCCGATCTCGATGAAGAGTTCCCCGTCCCGTTGCGTGACGGGATACACCGTCGCGTTACCGGAACGGCCGTGGCTGTCGCCGGTCTCAAGATCAAACTTCCATCCGTGCATCGGGCAGCGGATCGCGCAGCCCGCGCCCCCTGCCGAGTCTTCGAGGGTGCCCCGAATCAGCGGGCCCTGGCGGTGAGGGCAGGTGTTATTGAGGGCATAGAACCGGTCCCCGACGTGAAACACCGCGACGTCGACGCCGTTCACCTTGATGAGCTTGCGGTCGCCGGCCGGAATCTCGGCGACCTTGGCCAGGAACGTCACAGGGCGTATCCCCAGAGCTTGACGATGGCGGTCGTCACCGGCTGGCTGTACGCCTTGTATTTGAGCAGCGTATCGAGGCCGTCGCAGGTCCGTTCGAGGTTCGGGTCCATCCCCGGAAAATCCGGCCAGCCCCGTTCGCACTTATGTTTCAGAATCCACGCAAGCCCGCGCTCGATTGCCGGATCGCACTGCGACCGCGTCCCCAGGATGCTGCTGACCAGCATGAGGGACCGGCTGCAATCCATGGTGTGATCGACGTTCTCACCGTCCCAGGAGCCGTCGGCCGCCTGGACCGCAAGCAGCCTCCTCACCCCTCCCTGGCAGCAGTCCCGCACATTGAACTCATTCTCCAGCACCAGGTCGGGCACGATGGAGTCCTGGATCAGGTGCGCCGTGATCTCCACGCCGGTCGGGTGGAACTCCGGATCGTACCAGCCCCCATCGGCCGCTTGCCGGTCGAGCATGAACCGCATGCCCTTCCGCCACGCCGCCCTGACCTCTCCCAGCGTCGCCTCATCGACCAGGTGCTTGCCCACGGCCAGCAGCACATCGAAGAAGCTCATGGGATGGCTGACGGCGTCCAGGTCCGCCCAGGAGGAATCGGACCACTTCCCGTCTTCCTTCTGGGTCGCCAGAAAATAGCGGACGCACTTCCGGACCGATTCGGCGATCCGGGGGTGTTTCAGCAGGAGATTCCCGCGAATGAGCATCAGCGCGCAGAAGGCCGTCACCCACGCGGCGCTCTGCTTGTCGGACGACAGTTTGCCCCAGCCCCCATCCGCATGCTGGCAGTCCACCAGGGCGAGATACTCGGCCAGATGCTGCGGAGTGGTCTTCATGTGAAGCAGGACCCGCAGCGCGTGCGCCACCAGCTCCAGGTCCTGGTCGCCCTTGGTCAGGCTCCAGTGCGGATGTTCGGACACGAGATAGTCGTACTCCCGGTCAATGATCGGCTGGATCTGGTCCATGCGGATGCTCATCATTCCTCCTCGCTGGCTCTTCTTTCCCCTCTTCCCTCCGGGGAGAGGGGTAGGGTGAGGGGATCTTCACAATTTCGGAACGATCTCCCGCTTGGCGCGCTCGAGGTCCTCCGGAAAGTCGATCTCAATCCAGGGCTGGCCTCCGACCTTTTCATAGCCCACGGAGACCGTACGGAAGAAACTCTCCCACGTATCCTCATATTCCATGTCCAGCTCGCCCCTCGTCACGTAGGGTTCCATCACGGCCAGCATGAACCGGGTATCCGCCCTGGTGACCTTGAGGAATCCCACCCCCTCGCCCATAAGGTCGGGCGTCTCCTGAGGAATCTTCTTGGTCAGCGCCACCACCCGGTCTCCGTCAATTATGGCCATGCGTTCCTCCATCTGCTGGCGGACGGTCTCGTCGATCAACAGGGCATTCGGGTGCGGCGAGTGGATCAGGCGCGCCACGAAGGAGGACGGGCACAGGACGTCGGCATCCATGATGAGCACATCATCGTCGAAGGCGACCCGCGCCAGCCAGAGCGAATAGAGGCTCCCTCTCCGGTACTGGTCGTTGACCACGTACTGGACGGCCAGGCCACGGTAGCTCTCGCCGACCGTCCTCCGGATCATCTCCTGCTTGTGGCCCACCACCACCGCGGCGCGCTTGACCCCGGCCTCCAGCAACGCGTTGAGATAGCGGATCAGGAGGGGCTGCCCGCCCAATTCGACCAGGCACTTGGGACGCTCTCGGGTCACCGCGGCAAGCCGCTTGCCGACCCCCGCTGCCAGGATGATCGCCTTCATGATGACGCCGCCCGTGGCGACAGCAGACGCCCGGCCATGGTCAAGTGCCGGTCTTGACCTCGAGCTTGGCCGCGGCCTCGGCCGTCTTCGCCTCCGCTTCCGCTTTCCTGGCCTCTTCCTCGGCCTTCGCCGCCTCTTCCGCCGCCTTCGCCTCGGCCTTCTCCAGTTCCTCCTTATCCTTACGCTCGCGCTGCAGTTGTTCCATTTCCCCGGCCCGTTCGGCACCGAGCTTCTGGGCTTCCGGCAGGATTTCTTCGAAGGCGGTCAGGAATCCATTGATGTCGGCCTCAGTCAGGGCGCCCATGTTGGCTACGCGGAAAATGCTTGCCGCCAGATTGGATTGGCCGGCGTATACGACGTAGCCCCGCTCGCGCAGGAGGTCGTGCAGGTGATCGTAATACACCCCCTCGGGGAGCCTCAACGCCGTGAGCGTGCTCGACAGGAACGGTTCGCGGAGGTAGAACTTCATCCGGATGGTCCGCATCCAGTTCCGGATCGTCCGGGCCATCTTCCGGTACCGCGCGATCCGGTTGGCCACCCCCTCTTCCAACAGCTCGCTCAGGGCCTCATCGAAGGCATAGTAGAGCTGGACCGCGGGGGTGAACGGGATCGAGCCCTCTTCCTGCTCCTTGTAATAGGTGGGAAGATGCAGGTAGACGGAGCGCTGCGTGTAGTTCGCCATCTGTTCCATGAGATCGCGGCGGACCAGCACGAACCCGACTCCGGGGAATCCCTGGATGCACTTGCCCGACGAGCCGACCATCAATCCCACGTTGCAGGCAGTGAAGTCGAGGTCCTCGCCGGCGAGGCTGCTCACGCCGTCCACCAGGAGCACGCGCCCGGCCTTCTTGACGACCGCCCCGATCTCTTTGATCGAGTTGATCATGCCGGTGGAGGTCTCATGGTGGACCGCCGCCACGACCTGGATCGATTGGTTCTGCCGCAGCGAGACCGCCACTTGTTCGACATCAAAGCGCTGGTCCCACTCGCCGGGAATCTCCGCCGTATGGATTTTGTGCGCGCCGGCCATCTCCACGATCCGTTGGGAATAGACCCCGTTCTTGACGACCAGCAACCGGCGCCCAGGCGCCAGGGACGAGGTCACCGCGGCTTCCACCGCCGCCGTTCCCGATCCCGTCAGGACGAGAGCGAGATACTCCCCGCCCGGAGCGAACGCTCGGACCAGCTTTTCGCGGATGCTCTGGATCAGCTCGACGAACTCGGATTCGCGGTGGCAGATGTCCGGCCGGAGCAGGGCCTGGCGCACGCGCTCGGATACGTTGACCGGACCCGGATTCAATAAGATCACGTCGGCGTCCCTCCCATGGCGGCCGCCCTGAATCGGGTCGTCATGGCCGCCGGCTCGATCTCCACCCGTCCCACGTCCTCTGCCAGTTCAGACACCTTCACCAGCAGGAAACTGGGGCCATCCTCCTTCAGCATGGTTTTGGCTTCATACACGAGATCGTCCAGTTCCCGCACGCGTTCCACGTTCCGATACCCCGCGGCTTTGGCCATCTGCTCCAGGCGCACGGTCTGGGAGATCGTCGGCTGGTTCCCGGTGCTACCGTAGACCTCATTATCATACACGATGTGAACGAAATTCTTGGGCTTCAGGGCCCCGACGGTGGCCAGGGTTCCCAGGCCCATCAACACGTTGCCGTCGCCGTCGAAGACCACCACCCTGCGGCGCGGCTGGGCCAGGGCCAGGCCCAACCCGATCGCCGCCGCGACCCCCATGGAGCCGATCATGTAAAAATTCTCAGGCCGGTCGCGCAGGGCGTAGGCCTCACGTGAGGGAAATCCATTACAGACAATAACCAGCTCGTCGGTCAGCAGGGCCAGGACGGCCCCGATCGCCCGGCTGCGGCTGGTCAGGACTCCCTCTTCCGGCCTCACGCCAGGACCCCCTTGGTGATGAGCAAGGCCGCCGGAATGCGCCGCGTCATGAAGACCTGCGCCGCCCACCCAACGTCCTCGCGGAGGGTTTCCACCCCGAGCGTCCGGTGAGGAATGCGGACCAGATCCAGCAACTCCCGCATGACCTGGCCCATGACCAGATGTTCCGCGGCGTCTTTTCCGCCCTGGCCCCGCCAGGAGATCAGGAGCAGGCACGGCTGGAGGTAGATCAGGTTCAGCGAGATCAGGGTGTTCAGGGAGGTGCCGAGACCGGAGTTCTGCATCAGGACGACCGGTGTCTTCCCCCCCATAAAAGCCCCTGCGGCCATCCCCGCCGCCTCGTCCTCCCGGGCCGCCGGGACATAGACCCGCCGCTCGATCAGCGTGGCGATGACGCCCCCCAGCATCGAATCCGGGACGCCCGTGAAGAAGTCGAACCCGGCTTCCTGCAACAGGCCGACGAAGTCCTTGGCGGGAATCGACATAGGGATCGCATTATATAAGGAGGCGGGCGGGCTTCTCAAGAGCGCCCGCCCCCGCCTTGACACCTCCCGACCCTGACGATATCCTGCCAGCCATGTCCCAGGAAATGGAAATCAACGTCCGGCCGCTCTTCGCCACTCCGCTGCTCGTGTTCATGATCCCCGACCACGCGCGGATCGACAAAGACCTCCGGGCCGCGATCCTCGAGCGGGAGGTGACGACCCCGGCCGTCCTCGACCACGAAGTGGTGGGCTGGTCCTCCCCCCACGACCTGTCCATGCTGGACTGGGCTCCGGTGGTCAAAGATCTGTTAACGCCCGTCGTGGAAGTCGCGACCCAAGCGACGGAATTCTCCGAACGGGCGCCCGATCTGACCGGGTCCAAGCCGCGTTGGCAGGTCATCGAGACCTGGGCGAACGTGCAGCGGAAGGGGGGAAGCAACGCCGTCCACCCCCACCCCGGCTCCTTCTGGTCGGGTGTGTACTATGTGGATGCGGGCGACATCCCCGCCCAGGGCGGGTGCGGCGGGGACTTGCAGCTCTTTGATCCCCGGGGATGCCTCCCCTCGATGCTCGCGCCCTATCTGCGGTACGCGATGCCCGAGCTGCACGACGCCGGCAAGAGCATCTCGATCACCCCGGTCACCGGCCGGTGCGTGCTGTTTCCCGGGTGGCTCTCGCACGCGGTCAGCACCTACCACGGCACGGCCCCTCGCATCAGCGTGGCCTTCAACTTGAACCCCGTCCTCGACTGAGCGGATTCCCACCCCCTTTTCCGCCCGATCGTCCCTCGTCCGATCCAAAGACAGGCGCCTCCCATCCGATCGAGAATGTGATAGTTTCGCACAAGCCCGTAAATGTCCTGAAATGGTTGCCACTCAGCAAAATTCCCTTTGACAACGGGAGGGCCGATGGGGAGAATCAGGTCAGTCACTCATACATCAGGCATGTCCGAGACCCCGATGTCCTTCTCCGACAGAGACTTGGGCGAGGTCTCGGAGACCACGCAAGTGCCTGATTTATGAAACGGACGGAAAATTCCGACATACTAGACTAATGGAGGCCCAGACCCCACGGTCCTCTCTCATGGGCCTCGAAGTCAGGAATCATGGCAGATAACGTTTTACAGCTCTACGTTTCCGATACGAACACTTTCATCGTCTCGTGCCCCTACTGCCCCCGATCACGGGAATTCCGGGTGGACGAACTTCCCCCGGACTTGCCGAATCCCTTCATCTACGAGTGTCCGTGTGGGAAGCCCTCCAGCGTCTTGGTGAATTTCCGGAGGACCTATCGCAGGAGCGTCAATCTTCAGGGCAGTCTGACGGTCGACTCCGACGTCAGGACATTTGAGCGTAGCTGCACGGTCCTTGATATCTCCCAAACAGGCATGCGACTGGCCGTGACCTCCGCCAAGAATCTCGTCGAAGGCCAATTGGTTACGATCCGGGTGGTTCTCGACGACCTTCAACGGACGAAGCTGGACCCGCTTTGTTCCATCCGCGAAATCATTCCCGAGAAGGCCCGGTTCATCCTGGGAGTGGAATACGTGTCTCCGGATCCTTTTCTGAAGGAGGCCCTTGGGTTTTACCTGATGCCGTAAGACGCAGGGGGGCGACGTCTACCGAAGACTCTTTTTCAACATCCCGAACAGGCCGCGAACCACTTCCTTTCCGATCTGGCGGGTGAGGGGGGATTTGAGAATCTCCTCCGCGAGCGACGGCTCTGGCTTCCCACGTCGACCCCCCGCCGGTTGAGGTATCGGCTCTCCCTCTTCAACCTCACCACGAGCGGCTCCACCGGCTTCCGTCGGCAGGGCCATCTTCTTGTGGAGGATTTCCCGCGCGGACTCGCGATCGATGGCCTGCGCGTACTTGGCCTGTAATGTCCCGGCCTTGACCTTGGTCTGAAAGTCCTTCTCCTCCAGCGCCCCCATGAACGAGTCCGGCGGAATGAGGCGCGTCGCCACCACCGGCGTGGGACGTCCCTGCGAGTCGAGGACCGTGACCAGCGCCTCTCCGATCCCAAGCGACGTGAGTTCTTTCTCGATCTCGTAGAACGGCGTCCTCGGAAACGTGCCGGCGGTCGCCTTGAGGGCCTTGGCGTCGTCCGGCGTGAAGGCCCGCAGCGCGTGCTGGAAGCGGTTCCCGAGCTGGGCCAGCACGTCCGCTGGGATGTCCTTCGGCGTCTGGGTCACGAAGTAGACGCCGACCCCCTTGGAGCGGATCAGCTTCACTACCTGCTCGATCTGATTGACCAGGGCCTTCGAGGCCTCCTCGAACAGGAGGTGCGCCTCGTCGAAGAAAAACACCAGCACCGGCTTGTCCACATCCCCCCGTTCGGGAAGCCGATGGAAGAGCTCTCCCAGCAGCCACATCATGAACGTCGAGAAGAGGGCCGGCCGGTCCTGGATATCGGTCAGTGAGAGAAGGCTGACGATGCCCTTGCCGTCCGGAGTCGTCCGCAACAGGTCCATGATGTCGAACTCCGGTTCGCCGAGGAAGAGGTCGGCGCCCTGCTGCTCCAGCTCGACGAGCTTGCGGTTGAGGACCCCCAGCGCGGCCTTCGCCATGCCCCCGTACCCGGCCAATTGCTGGGAGTCGAGGCCCTGAAGATAGGCCAGGACCGCCTTGAGATCCGGGAGGTCCAGGATCGGCAGGTGATGGTCGTCGCAGAACTTGAAGAGGAGTGTGAGAACCCCCTGCTGTGTGTCGTTGAGGGCAAGCACCTTCGCGAGCAGCAGCGGGCCGAATGAGGACACGGTCGCGCGGACTTGCGCGCCCTGCTTTCCGGTCAGGCTGAGGAACTCGACCGGGTGGGCCTTCGGAGAAAACGTGATCTTAAGATCTCTGCAACGGCTCTGGAGCTTTTCGGTGGGCACGCCGGGTTTGGCCAGGCCGGAGAGATCCCCCTTCAGGTCGGCGAGAAACACCGGCACGCCGGCGTCCGACAGTTCTCCGGCCAGCAGTTGGAGGGTCTTCGTCTTTCCGGTGCCCGTCGCCCCCGCGATCAGCCCATGGCGGTTCATCATGGCCAACGGCAACCTGACCGGCAGGTCGGGAAACACGTTGCCGCCTCGGAGGGCACGCCCCACATCAAGCACGGCGCCCTCAAACCGATAGCCGTCTTTAATCGTCTGATCGAAATCCTGGGCCATTCAGATCCCCCACCCGCCGCTGAGGTGTATGTTCGTGCCGGTCACGTACCGCGCCTCGTCGGACAAGAGGAACCGGACCGCCGCCACGGCATCGCGCGGCTCGCCGACGTAGCCCGCCGGAATTTTTTTCACCATGGCGGCGAGTTCCGCCTCCGGCGCGCTCCCCGAGTTGATGAAGCCCGGGGAGATCGCATTGACCGTGATGCCGTGTGGGGCCAGCGTCTTCGCCAGCGTGCGGGTCAGGATCAGGACCCCCGCCTTGGCGATGTAATGAGCGGTCACCTCGGGTTGAGCCACCATCTGGTCGGCGTTGGCCATCGAGAAGGTCACGATCCGCCCCCACTTGCACGCCTTCATGCCCGCCGAGACGGCCTTGCTCATGTAAAAGACAGGGTGCAGGTTGTGGGCGAACATGTCGGTCCACCCGGCGGGGGTCTCCTCCAGGACATTGACCCGATGGTAGGGGCCTGCGCAGTTGATGAGGGCGTCCACCGCGCCGAATTCTTTTTCCACCTTCCGGACGAAGGCCTCAGCCGCGGCCGGATCCGAGACATCGCACCGCTCGGCCAGCACGCGCCGCCCGTGGTTCTTGATGAACGCCGCCGTCTCGGCGGCCTCGCGCTCGGAGGTCCTGTAGCAGAAGGCCACGTTCCAGCCGCTCGCAGCGAGGTCCACGCCGATGGCGCGGCCGATCCCCTTCGCCCCGCCGGTGATCACCGCAACCTTGCCCAGAGCCGCCCTGTCCGCCATGGCCAGGCTTTATACCATTCCCACTCGGCTCATACAACCCACCGACCCTCCACTTTCCATTTGACTTTCTCGCCCCGGCTCTCGCACCATAGGGACTCATGCGCCACGCAACAAGACTTCGCGAGCTGATGAACCGGCCGGGGCTCATCCGCACGGTCGGCGCTCACGACGCGCTCAGCGCGAAGCTCATCGAGCGGGCCGGGTTCGACGCGATCTGGGCCTCCGGGTTCGGCATCTCGGCCTCGCTCAAGTGCATCCCCGACGGCAGCTTCCTCACGATGACGGAACAGCTCGACGTGACCCGGAACATCGTGGAGGCGGTCGCCCTTCCGGTCATCGCCGATTGCGACACCGGGTTCGGGAACGCCCTGAACGTCATGCGGACGGTCCAGGACTATGAGAAGGCCGGCATCGCCGGCATCTGCATCGAGGACAACGTCTTCCCCAAGCGGTGCTCGTTCTACGCGGGAGTCCGCCGCGAGCTGGTGTCCGTCGAGGAGCACGCCGGCAAGGTCCGCGCGGCCAAGGCGGCGCAGTCCTCTCCGGACTTCGTGGTGATCGCCCGAACCGAGGCGCTGATCGCGGGCTGGGGCCAGGACGAGGCGTTGAAGCGGGCCGAAGCCTATGCCGACGCCGGCGCTGACGCCGTCCTGATCCACTCGAAAGCGCCCACGTTCGAGGAGCTCCGCGCCGTCGCCCGGCAGTGGTCCGGCCGGGTCCCGCTGGTCGTCGTCCCCACCATCTTCAGCTCGGTGAGGGCGGAGGAGCTCGAGCAACACGGCTTCAAGATCGTCATCTTCGCCAACCAGGTCATTCGGACAGCCATCAAGGCCATGCGCGACACCCTGGACGTGCTGAAGCGCGAAACCCGCGCCGAGGCGGTGGCGGACCGGATGGTGTCCCTCCAGGAGGTCTATGACCTGGTCGGGGTCACCAAGCTGGAGGAGGACGAACGCAAGTTCCTCCCGGTGGGGGCCGAGAAAATCACGGCCATCATTCCGGCGGCCGGGTTTGAGAAACAACTGATGCCGCTCATCCAGGACAAACCCAAATGCCTGCTGGACATCAAGGGCCGGACGATCCTGGAACGTCAGGTGACAACCCTGAACGAGGTCCACATCAAGGACATCGCCGTCATCAGGGGATATCAGAAAGACAAGATCGCGCTTCCCAACCTTCGCTACTACGACAACGACCGCTATGAGGAGACCGGGGACCTGGCCTCGATCTTCTGCGCCGAGAACGAGCTGAAGGGCCGCTGCCTGCTGCTCTACGCCGACATCATCTTCGAGACCGGAATCTTATTGAAGCTCCTCAAGAGCCCCGCCGACATCACGGTCGTGGTGGACCAGGCCTGGGCAGATCACCACCGGCACGGACTGCCGCGTCCGCACGCGAAGCCGGACCTCGTGCTCATGGACCATCCCCCGGAAGCCCGCTACCGGTTCGTCCCGCCGGAAGGCCCGGCCCGGCTCATCAAGATCGGCCAGCACCTGGACCCGGACCAGGCGCACGGCGAGTTCATCGGCCTGGCCATGCTGTCGGAGCGGGGAACCGACATTCTGAAGGCCGCTTACAAGAAAGCGGCCGGTACTTCCGACCGTCCTTTCCATGAAGCCGCCTCCCTCGCCAAAGCCTCCCTCACCGACATGCTCCAGGAGCTGGTAGACCAGGGACACACGGTCTCCTGCCTCACCATCTACAAGGGGTGGATGGAGGTGGACACTTTCGAGGACTACCAGCAGGCCTGGGCGGAATTGAAGAAATAGAGGGGATCATGCCTGAGCCAGGCGGCACCGCAACGCTCGTCGGGGAAGTCCTTCCGGGCGTCTATCGCTTCACAATCCATGACGACCGGATCGACTTTGAAAGCGACAGCTATGTGGTGGTGGACACCGGCAAGGCCATCCTGATCGACCCCCTGCCCATGGCCGACGCAGACCTCAAAGCCCTCGGCCCCGTCGAGGCCATCTGCCTGACGGCCTCCTGCCATGAGCGGTCCGCCTGGCGCTACCGCCGAGCCTTTCACGTCCTGGTGCACGCGCCGCACGGCGGCGTGGATTTCGAGGAGACGCCGGACCGCTGGTACCGCGCGGGCGACCGCCTGCCAGGGAACCTCGTGGCCGTGCATGCGCCCGGCCCGACCGACGCGCACTACGCCTTTTATCTGGAGCGTGAGGGAGGCGCGGTGTTCTGCGCGGATCTGCTCACGAACGCCGGCGCCGAGGGTCTGGCCTTCGTCCCTGACGAGTACCAGGACGAGCCCGCGCGCACCCGCGAGAGCGTCCGTCGCCTGCTCAGCCTGAGCTTCGAAACTCTGTGTCCCCACCACGGCGATCCGGTGATCGTCGGCGCCAAAGAGGCCATCACCCGGGCGCTGGCGACGGACGGGGCCAGGAAGAAGGCCTAGAACAATCCGACGATCTCTCCGGTTTCGGGATCCAGATCGATGTGCTCGGCCGCCGGGCGGCTCGGCAGCCCGGGCATGAGCTGAATCCCGGAGCACACCGCCGTAAGGAACCCCGCTCCCGCGAGAATCTGGAGTTCGCGGACTGGGAGGGTGAATCCTGTGGGCCGCCCCTTGAGACTTGGATCGTGGGAGAGCGACAGGGGGGTCTTGGCCATGCAGATCGGAAAGCGCCCGTACCCCAGGCCCACGGCCGCTTCGATCTGGGCCGACGCGTCCGGCTCGTAGCTCACCCCCCCGGCCCCGTACATGCGGCGCGCGATCGTCTCGATCTTTTCCTCGACCGAGTCCGTCTCCTCGTACAACGGCCGGTAAGCGGAGGGCCGGCTGCAGGCCTCCTGGACCGCCGCAGCCAAGGCCTCGCCCCCCGCCCCTCCCTCAGTAAACACCGTGGACACCGCGGCGGCCGCCGCGCCGCTCTCCACCGCCCTCGCCTTCACGTAGTCCAGCTCGTCCTTCGGATCATCCGGAAACGCGTTCACCGCAACGATGGCCGGCACGCCGAACGCGCGCACGTTGGCGATATGCTGCTCCAGGTTCGCGACCCCGCGCGCCAGGGCCTCTCGGTTGGGCCCGGTCAGGGCCGGCGGAAGCGGCCGGCCCGGCTTGGCCGCGCCGCCCCCTCCGTGCAGCTTGAGCGCCCGCAAGGAGGCCACGACGACCGCGGCGTGGGGTCGAAGGCCGGAGATCCGGCACTTGATATCGAAAAACTTCTCCGCGCCCAGCTCGCTCCCGAAGCCGGCCTCCGTGATCACGTAATCGGCCAGGCGAAGCGCGATCGCGTCGGCGAGGATCGAGCAGTTGCCGTGGGCGATGTTCCCGAAAGGGCCGGCATGAATGATGGCCGGCGTCCCCTCGGAGGTTTGCAGCAGGTTGGGACCCAGGGCGTCCTTGAGCAGAACCGCCATGGCCCCCGCGCAGCGAAGCTCGTCGGCCGTCACCGGCCGCCCCTCGGTCGTTGTCCCGACCAGAATGCGGCCGAGCCGGCGCCGCAAATCTATCAAGCCGGAGGCGAGCGCAAGAATCGCCATCACTTCGGAGGCCTCGGTGATCACGAACTGACTCCGCCGCCCGTTTTGCAAGATGACCTCGCGCAAGGCGCGATCGCTCACCGCCATGGCCCGCGGCCAGGTGAGCCGGGCCGGGTCGAGCCCCAGAGCATTCCCGTGGGCCAGATGATTGTCGAGGCAGGCGGCCAGGAGATTGTGCGCGGCGCTCACGGCGTGCGCGTCCCCTGTCAGATGCAGATTGATGTCCTCCTGCGGCACCACCTGCGAGCGGCCACCGCCGGCGGCCCCGCCCTTGATGCCGAACACAGGCCCGAGGCTGGGCTGGCGCAGGGTGACGATTGCGCGGCGGCCGAGCCGGCACAAGGCCATGGCCAGTCCGATGGACGTCACGGTTTTCCCTTCTCCGAGCGGAGTCGGGTTAATGGCGGTGACCAGGACGTACCGGCCCAGAGGCCGATCGCGAAGGCGCTCCACAACTGCGGGGGAGATTTTGCCCTTGAAGCGCCCGTAAGGAGTCAGTTCCTTTTCGAGGAGACCCAGGTCTGCCGCAATCTCACCGACCGGCCTGAGTCGTGGGGAGAACGGCTGGGGCATGTCGGAGGTTATTTCGGGCGGAGATCCGGGAAGAGCGCTGCCAGTCTCATCGCCAGCCCGAGATCCCCCTCGATCCGCAATCGTCCGCTAAGATACGCCGTGATGCCGTTCAGCCGCCCCTCCAGCACTGCCATGCAATCATCCCCGGCCATCGTAAGTGTGACGTCCGGCGCCGGATGGACCCCGGCGGCGATGCGGCACGACCGGTCGGCGATGTAAAGCTGGTACTGCCCCCCCTGGTCCCCGGAGAGGACAAACTGATATACGGCCGTCATCCCCTCCGCCGCGTCGGGATGAAACCGGGAGGGGAGCGCCTCAAAGAATTCCCCTACCGTTTTCGGTTCCGTTGACAAGCTTCTTCGGGCTATGCGAAAAGAATTTTGAACCGGGGACACCATGACCTGCCTGAAGTGCGGAGGATCCACCGTCGCGGTCGCTGGAGAAGGGAGGACCGCCACCGTCTGTCCTGCTTGCGATACCCCCGACCGGGCGTGCACCTGGTGCAAGGTGCCGATGAGAAAGAAGCTGGTGGGAAACGGACGGTTCCTGCACTACCTCTGTCCGAAGTGCGCCTTCCAGCATACCTCGAAGTACGCCCTCCCCTAGGTCTCTTCATTTTGCCAGGCGAACCGCCGCGTGGAGGATCAGTAGCGCCGCCATCCCGACGGCGAACGGGATCACCGAATAGCCCATGACGCTTATAAAAAGACGCCGTCCGGGCCATTCCGGATGACGGGTCTGCAAGTCCCGATACACGAACTCGTAGGCCAGGATTAGGTTGCCCAGGAAGAGGACGAAGGTGCGGAGGGTCCGGCCCCAGGTGTACTGGCCGCTGAGCAGGAAATCGAGGATGAAGAATCCCCCCGCGGCGTGAACGGTCGGGACGACGACCACATGAAAGACATCCCCCAGGAGGCGCCAGCCGGCGGTGCTCTCTGCGGCAGTCGAGCCGCTCACGACGGCGAGGAAACGGAGGAGACGGAGGAATCCGGCGGGAGCGAGGGCATCTGCTGACCGGCCCGCACCCGGCCGGCTTTGCAATCAACACACACCCGAGGACGGTCCTTGAGGAGAAGCCCTCCGCTGAGGCAGGAGTAGTGGACAAATTGGTCGCAGATCCGGCATCGGGTCCAGCCCCCCTTCAGGAAGGTGATGTTCCGGTAGAGACCTTTCCCACACACCGGACAGGTGGCCGGCTGGATTTCTAAGGTCAGGTGTTCGATCCCTTGTTCGACTCGCCGCCAGCTCATGGTGGCCTCACTATAGACGAGCACGTTCGGTCGCGCAAGCCCGCCGGAGCCGGCCGGAGGCCCGCGACAGATTCTTGGCTTGACAGAAACCACACGGATGGGTACAAGACTGCTTGATGAGACACGCCGTCGCCGGAACCCGGACTCCCGACAGCTGGATGGACCGGCGCCTTCACCGGCCTCTCTCGCACTGGGTCACCCAAGCTTTTCTGCACACGCCCCTCACCGCCACGCAGGTCACGATCCTCAGTCTCGCCTTCGGGCTGGCCGCCGGTTGGTGCTTTGGCCAAGGGACTCTCCTCTCCGGCTTGTGGGGACTCGCCCTGTTCTGCTTCTCGGCCGTCCTGGACCATTCGGATGGAGAGTTAGCCCGCGCCACGGCGACGGAGTCGTCCCTGGGGCACTTCCTGGACAATCTCTCCGACGGGCTCGTGGCCCTGGCGGTGGTGGCCGGGATGACCTGGTCGATCACCGCGCACCTCCCGCCGGGCCATCTGGCCTTCCCTGGATGGACGATCGCGGCGGGGCTTCCCCTGTGCTTCCTGGTGGAGTGGAGGCTGGAGTCGCTTCGGGCGGCCATTCCGTTGCCGGCCCACCAACGGCGGGTCCTCTTCCGCACAATGAACATCCTGACCGCACGCGAGCCGCTGTACATCTTCATCATGGTCTACCTGATGGTGACGGGCTCCGAGGGAAACTTGGCCTGGCAGAGACTAGTCTGGGCCTTTGCCGGGGGCCTCCACCTGTTCTGGATCCTCCTGGTTGCGGTCGGCTGGAGGTTTTTCGGGTTCCGCACGATGATCCGCGGGCTATCCTCCGAGCGGAACCGCGACCCAGAAAAAGGATGACTCCGTGAGGGGGCCCTTGTCGTGGCTTCTCCCCACGGCGATCTGGGCCTGGTCCTCGGCGGCGGGAAGTCTCCTTCGACCTGGATTTCGCGGCCATCCCGTGACCTCCTCGCGTTGACACCCTTTGCGTAGCTTTGCTAAGCTCGGTTACGGATGGACATCACGAGGTATCTGGAACACAAGCGGAAGGAGGTTGACCGCTTCCTCGACTCGGTCGTGCCCGCCGAGGACGCCCCGCCGACGACGCTTCACAAGGCCATGCGCTACAGCCTCTTCGCCGGCGGGAAACGCGTGCGGCCCATCCTGGCCATTGCCGCGTGCGGGGCCGTCGAGCGGTCCCCCGCGCCCGTCCTCCCCTTCGCGTCCGCGCTGGAGCTCATTCACACGTATTCGCTGATCCACGACGATCTCCCCGCCATGGACAACGACGATTACCGGCGCGGCAAGCTGACGAACCATAAGGTCTTCGGAGAAGCCATGGCAATCCTGGCTGGCGATGCCCTGCTCACGATGGCCTTTGATCTGGTCAGCCGGCCGGAATTGGTGGACGGTCTCGACCCGTTCGCTCAGATCCGGGCCATCCGGGAGCTGGCCGTCGGCTCCGGCGACGAAGGCATGGTGGGCGGTCAGGTGGCCGACATCGAGGCCGAGGGCAAGGACATCGACCTCGCCACGTTGGAATCCACCCACCGGTGGAAGACCGGCATGCTCATCCGGGCATCGGTCCGCATCGGCGCCACGGTGGGGGGCGCGACCCCCGCGCAACTTGACGCCTTGACCCGCTATGCGGAGGACATCGGCCTGGCCTTTCAAATCGCGGACGACGTGCTGAACGTCGTAGGCACGCGCGAGGAGCTCGGCAAGGACGCGCGGACCGACGCCTCGCGGGGGAAAAAGACCTATCCCTCCTTTTTCGGCGTGGAGGGCGCCCGCAAGCTCGCCGAGGAGCGCGTCGCCTCGGCGATCCAGCAGCTGAAAGATTTTGACGCGAAGGCCGATCCCCTCCGCGAGTTGGCCCGCTACATCACCGCCAGAAAGAATTAGCACGGACCGTATGAAAGCGCTCGTCACGGGGTCCACCGGCTTCATCGGCGCCGCCGTGACGCGCTCCTTGCTGGAGCACGGCGTGGAAGTGCGCGTCCTGGTCCGGCCCGACAGCGACCTCCGGAACCTCGACAGGCTCAAGGTCGAACAGGTCCACGGCGATCTGCGGGAGGCTTCGACGCTTCGACGGGCCCTCGCCGGCTGCCGCCACCTCTACCATGTGGCCGCGCACTATGCGCTCTGGGCGCAGGACCCGCGGATCTTCTACGACGTCAACGTCACCGGCACACGCCTCCTTCTGGAAGCGGCGCACACCTCCGGGGTGGAACGGATCGTGTACACCAGCACCATCGGCGCAATCGGGCTCCCTCGGGGCGGGGGGCTCGGGACCGAGGACACTCCGATTTCGCTGGACCAGATGGCGGGCCACTACAAGCGGTCGAAGTTCCTTGCCGAGCAGGAGGTGCTCAAGCAGGCCAGGGCGGGCCTGCCGGTCGTCATCGTCAACCCCACCGCTCCGGTCGGGGTCCGCGACGTCAAGCCCACACCGACCGGGCAAATGATCGTGGACTTCATGAAGGGCCGGATGCGGGCCTACATCGACACGGGCATGAACCTGGTGGACGTGGAGGACGTGGCCATCGGGCATCTCCGAGCGATGGAACGAGGCCGGCTGGGCGAACGATATATCCTGGGCCACCGGAATCTGTCCCTCTATGAGGTATTCACGATCCTGAGCGGGCTGACGGGGGTCCCAGCGCCCCGGATCAAGCTGCCCCGCCTGAGCATCCTGCCTCTGGCCTACGCCAACCAGTGGCTGGCCGATTACATCACGCACCGGCCGCCGCGGATCCCGCTGGAAGGGGTCCGGATGGCCAAGTACATGATGCACTACGACTGCGCCAAAGCCCTCCGGGAGCTGGAAATGCCGCAGACGCCGGTAGAGCGTGCGCTGGAGAAAGCGGTGCGCTGGTTCAGGGACCACAAGTATGCGTAGACGACTTCTCCTCCATGTCACCCTCCTCTCGGCTCTGGTATCGCTGACTCTCTCCTCATCCGCCCTTGGAGCGGAACCCCCAGCCCCACCACCTCCGACGTTGTCTTGCCTGGATCGGGGTGTGACCGATCCGGCCGCCGACCGTGTCCAGTTCTGGGCTGACAACGCCACGCGCCTTGCCATGCTGCAAAAGGTCCGCCGGCTTGGAGATGAACGCGGCCCCGTTCGCAGCTTGCTGGCGATCGAAATAGGCCTGGCGGGAAGCCGGAACATTTACAACAGCCTGTGGCTCGTGGAAACCCAGGCCGACGTACAATCCTTCGTAGTAGAGACCCCCGGAGCCGCGGGCTCGGCTCCCGCCTTTGCGGAAGACAAGGTGGACGTGGCGCGCTACGCTCTGCTTTGGGAGGAGTTATTGGAGCTCCGTCTGTGGAGGACGCCCTCCGATCCCCTCACCGTCGGCCTCCGCGCGGACGTGCCGGTGTTCTACGCCACGTTCTGCCGCGAAGGAAGACTGCACCGCATCCGGATCGAGAACCCACCGCTTCCCACGTGGGGCAAGGACGATACCTTCGAGCAGGCCCGCCGGCGGCACGACAAGAAAGCCCGTGAGTTCATGCTCCGGCCGCGCGATCGGGCCATCGAGGTGCTGCGGCTCATCCAGGCGTTCTAACCATTCTTCATGGAAGTCCTGACCCTTCTCGGAAAAACCATCTTCTTCCGCCCCTACGTCTTCCTCCTCCTGGCGATCGCACTTGTCACCGCCGTCCGGCTGATGGGGCGCACGCGGACGGCGATCTTCTTCCTCCTCACCTGGGTGACCGCGTTCGTCTGCGAGTTCTCCTCAACGCGGACGGGCTTCCCTTTCGGGTGGTATGTCTACACGGGCCCGACGCGGGGCCGGGAACTCTACATCAGCAACGTGCCGTTCATGGATTCGCTGTCGTTTACCTTCCTCCTGTTCTGCAGCTACTGCCTGGCCCTTGTCTTCCTCCTGCCCGTTCGCGGGAGCGGCCTGGGATTCGCCATCCGCGATGACCCGGCGGTCCGGACGTCGCCCGCCGTGCTCGCCCTCTCGGCGCTCTTCTTCGTGCTCCTGGACGTGGTCATCGATCCCGTGGCCCTGCTGGGAGACCGCTGGTTCCTCGGCCGGATCTATTACTATCCCGAACCGGGCGTGCATTTCGGCGTACCGCTCGTGAACTACGTGGGGTGGGGCGTGGTGGGCCTCATCGCCCTCGGGCTCTACCAGCAGATCGACCGCCGCCTCCCGGCAAACCCCCATGCGGACAACATCGCAGGGCCTCTCCTGCTGGGCTGCGCCCTCTACTACAGTATCCTCGCATTCCTCCTAGGGGTCACCTTCTGGATCGGCGAACCCCTCATCGGCACCACCGGGCTCTTGATGTACCTGCCGATCACCGCCCTCTTCTTGAAAAAGCTCGCCGGGCGCTTGCCAGGGGCCCTGCCCTAGCCTCATGCCTCTCACGTCGGTATAATGATCCCCCATCACCCCCCGCGAGGTTCCCATGATTCGTAAGCTCATCATCGCCGCAGTCTTGATCCCGCTCATGTGGTTTGGGACCAGCGCCATGCACTTCCCGCCGGTCTTCCAGACGATGTTCGTCCTCTATGTCATGCTGGGCCTGGCGGTCTTCCTGTTGTTGGACGCGCCGTCCGTTCCGAGGATCAGCGGCTGGAAGGCCGGGGCGGCCCTGGTCGGATTCTACGCGGCGATCTCGGCCGTCTACATCTGGGGCGCCTCGTTCCTCCCGCAGTACGATCCCAAGGTCGAAATGGGGAAGATCGAGAAAATCGTCAAGCCCAAGATGGAGACGCCGGAGGCCCGGAAGGCGAAGCTGGAAGAACTCCTCAAGAAGTCCGCGGACCTGGAGGCCAAGGCCAGCACCCTCATGGCGGAGCTCAATCGGCTCGCCCCGGAGCCCGCGGGCGGCGCGCCGGGAGCCGGCGTCATGGCCAAGCCGGCCTCCGCGGCCGGAAGCGACATCATCGCGCGGGGCATGGAGGTCTATGACCTGCACGAGTGTTACAACTGCCACAAGATCGGGGGCAAGGGGTCGGTCAAGAAGCGCGGGCCCGTGCTGGACAACGTCGGAAGCTTCCTGACGCAGGACGACATCAAAAAGAAGGTGTTCGATCCGGGGTACCTTTATGCCGATGGGTTCGAGAAGGAGCACAAGAAGGGCCTGATGCCCGACAAGTACAAGGAATTGATGACCGATGAGGAGGTTTCCGCCCTGGCCGCCTACCTGGCCTCGCTGAAGAACCCGGCCGTCGAGACCCCGAAACCGATCTTCGTGAAGACCAAGGTGGAGCACGGCTTCATCGTATACGGGTACGTGCGCGACAAGAGCGGCAAGCCGGTGCCCGACCTTCCGATCAAGGCCCAGCCGTTAAAAGAAGGCCGCGAGGGGCACGAAGGCAAGACGAACAAGGAGGGCTACTACGAGATCTTCCTCCACATCCACAACGAGGATTCCGGCACCAAGATCGTCGTCTCCGCCAACAACGCCAAGAAGGAGATCACCGCCACCTACAATCCCGAGGACAAGGTCACGAAGCGCCAGGCCGCCGTGGACCTCGTCCTGTGAGGATCTTCCCCATCACTGCATTCCGGTGGAGCCGAAGCCGCCGGCACCGCGGGGGGACGGCGGCAGGCTGTCGGTCTCTTCCATCTCGGGCGAGGCGACCGGCAGAATGAGCAACTGGGCGATCCGCGCGCCGGCCTCCACGACGAAGTCCTCGCCCGAGAAGTTCTTCAGCTCAACCTTGACCTCCCCCCGGTAATCCGCATCGATCCAGCCCGCGCCGACCTCGAGGTTCTTGAGCGTGGAGAGGCCGGACCGCGACCCGATCCGCCCCACATGACCCGCCGGCAGGCTGAGGGCGATCCCGGTCGGCACCAGGGCGTGCCCAATGTCGGCGCGCCCGTCCCGCGCCATCGAGGCCGGGACCACCGTCCGCTCGCTCGCGAATAGATCAAAACCCGCCGCGCCCTCCGAGGCCTTGACCGGAAGCTTCGCGTGGGGAGTGAGTCGGCGGACCTTCACGGACGGGCGAGGGAGCGGTGGAGCGTCACGAGGCCCTTCCGCGTGGCGACCAGGACGAGGTCGGCCCGGCCGACGAAGAGACCCGCGCACACCACCCCGGGAGTCTGCTCCAGCTCACCTTCGAGCCGCGCGGGAGCCTCGATCGTCGGAAACCACAGGTCGAGGATGTAGTGGCCCGCTTCCGTGAGGAAGTGCGCTCCGTCCTTCATCCGCGGGGTGACCCGGCAGCCGAATCTCTCCAGCCGTTTCGCCAGGGTCCGCCAGCCGAAGGGAATGACTTCCACGGGCACCGGGACCACCGGCCCCCCAAGCACCGGCACCCGCTTGGTCTCGTCCACGACCACCACGAACCGGCGGGATGCCGCCGCCACGATTTTTTCCTTCAGGAGCGCGCCGCCGCCGCCCTTGATGAGGGCCAATTGGGGATCCACCTGGTCCGCCCCGTCCAGCGCCACGTCGATGTCCCACTCCGCGTCGTCGGCCAGCAGCGGGATCCCTGCATCCATCGCCAGGCGCGCGGTGATCAGCGAGGTAGCCACCCCCCGGATGCGAAGCCCTTCCTTGACCCGCTCGGCCAGTTTGGGAATCACGTAGCGAAAGGTCGAGCCGGTCCCCAACCCCACCACCTGTCCGTCTTGGACGAACTCGACGGCCGCTTCGGCCGCCATCTTTTTGAGCGCGTCCTGATCCATACCGCTAGCGGGCCCTCGCGGCTTCCGCCCACGCGCGGAGGACCTCGGCCACGGTCCAGGCCTGGGCGATGCAGCCGCGCGGAGCGAACGGCGGGTCCCCGTCGAAAATCTCGCTGAGGGTCCCGAGCCCGGAGGACTCCAGATGCCGGACCATCGGCTCCAGGAACGAGAGCGCCAGGACCGGGTCGCGGTAGACCTTGAGATGGGCGGTGACGAACGGCCCCAGCAGCCAGCCCCAGACCGTGCCCTGGTGATAGGCCCCGTCCCGGCTCCGCTGGTCGCCTTCGTACCGGCCTGCATACCGCCGATCGTCGGGAGACAGGCTCCGGAGGCCGTGCGAGGTCACGAGCGTGCGCGCGCAGACGTCCACGAGGGCCTTCCGTTGGTCCGGCTCCAGCGGGCTCTCCGGCAGGGAGACGGCGAAGATCTGATTGGGCCGGAGCGAGGGGTCGTCCCCGTCCGGGCCGTCCAGCACGTCATAACAATATCCCACGGCGGGATTCCAGAACCGGGCGAAGCCGGCGGCCGCCCGCTTCGCCAGGTCCTCGTATTCCCCGGCGGGCTTCTTCACGATCCGGGCGAAGCGCGCCACCGTCAGGAGCGCGTTGTACCAGAGCGCATTGACCTCCACCGGTTTGCCGATGCGCGGCGTGACGACCCAGCTGCCCACCTTGGCGTCCATCCACGTAAGCTGGACGCCCTCCTCGCCGGCGAGCAGCAGCCCGTCGGCGTGATCCAGGCGGATGCCAAACCGCGTCCCCCGCCGGTGCCAGTCCACGATCTGGGTCAGCACGGGGAAAAGGTCCCGGACGAGCTTCTCGTCGCCCGTCGCGGCATGGTAGGCGCGGATCGCTTCGACGTACCAGAGCGTCGCGTCCACGGTATTGTACTCGGGTGTCTCGCCGACGTCGGGAAACCGGTTGGGCACCATCCCGTGTTCCACACAATGACGGGCAAAGGTCCTCAAGATGCCGCGCGCGATGGCGGGACGCCCGGTCGTGAGCGTCAGCCCAGGAAGGGCGATCATCGTGTCGCGCCCCCAATCCCCGAACCAATGGTACCCGGCGATGACCGACAGCCCCTTCGGGTCCGCCGGCGAGGGCCGGGCCACGATGAACTGGTCGGCGGCGTAGAGGACCTGGGGCACCCACGGCGGCCGGTTCTTCGAGAGCACCGGCTGGGCCTTGGCAAAGGCCGTAAGGAGCGCGCGCTCGTGACGCTGCCGGCGCTGGAGAGCCCCGGCCCGATCGGGCGGAAGGTCCGGTCCGGCGCTCATGAGGACCGTGAGCGGCTTTCTGGCTTCGAGCGTCGCCTGGATCGTGCCGGCCCAAAGATGGTCTTCGCGGTCCTCCAGACCCCGAGCCCGTTCAGCGGCGCGGTCGAAGCCGCGATACCATGCGTGCGTCACGTCGACCCGCCCCCGCTCCGACAGAACACGGAAGGGCACGGCGCCCTCGTACGCCGTCACGGTGAACCCGTCCTCCGCAGGCTCCACCCGCATCTGCCAGCCGTCGGCCCGGGTGCACCCATGGTGGTCGCGATAGTTGACCAGCGCCTTGAGGACCAGGCTCACGGGACCGGACCCGCGAACCAGCTCATAGCGCACGTAGGTGGTATTGGCCCCCGGCTCCATCCAGATGCGCTTCTCAAGCAGCACATCGGCGAGGGCAAAGGTCCAGACCGGGATGGCGCCCTCGAGCCGGAACCGTTCGATGTAGCGATACCCCTCGGGATTGATCGCCCCGCCCGCCCAGCGATTGGTGAACAAGGAATAGATGCGGCCGGCGTACTCGGCCGTCTCATCCAGTTTGGCGACCAGGAGGGTGCGCCCCAGCGGCGGCTTCAGCGCGGCCACGAGCAGGCCGTGGTAGCACCGGGTGAGCAGGCCGGCGACCGTCCCGGAGGCGTACCCGCCGATGCCGTTGGTGACCAGCCATTCGCGGCTCTCCGCGTTCTGCAGATCGCCGGCGATGCCCCGGCCGAAGTCGATGACGTCGCTCACGTCCGTTCGTCCACCGGGTTGGAGGGGCCAAGGTCCATGGTGACCGTTAAGGCGCCAGCGATCGGATATAGGCCAGCATGTCCCGCATCTCGCGTTCGTTGATTTCGCTCATCCAGCCCGGCATGGCCGTGCCCGGCCGACCGAACTTGAGGACCTCGAGCAGATCGGAGTCCGCTTTCTGTTGGGTCTTGGCCGACGTCAGATCCGCCGGCTTGGGATCGAGCTGGGCCGCGACGATGCCGTCCCCCTTGCCGGCGGGCCCATGGCAATTGAGGCAGTTCTGCTTGAAGATCCGGGCTCCTTCATCCAGGTTAGGACGATCGAGTTTGGATCGCTGGCCGATCGCGGGCCCGGACCAGAGCATCCATGCCGCCAGTCCGGTCATGACCCCGATTCCAATGCAGTGCGCCCTCATTGAACGAATCCTCGCGGTGGAGTCTCACGCTTTGAGCAAGGCCGGCGCCCCAGTATCCTACATTTTCCAGGAAGCGTGCAAGAAAGAATGGGGCGGCCGGGAATTCGAATCATCCCGATTGATCGCGCCGCCAAGCGTTGCTACAATGTCTCGCGTAAGACAACCCTCCGGAGGACCGACCGACCGTGCAGATACCACCACATCTCCTGAAGACCTTTAACACGTCCCTCAACGAACTCGACGCCGAAACGGCTCTGATCGCCCTGAAGGAAGACGGTTACGGGCCGTTTCAATCTCAGGCGCACCGCGGCCTGGCCCCCCGCGAGATCCAGGCCCTCATTCGTGCCATCTCGCACCCGGAGGCGGGGTTCGAGGCAAGGGCCGCCAACGGGCAGAAACCGTTCCGCATCCGGATGACCGCGCCCGCCCATCGTTCCCTGATCGGTGTCCCCCTGCGGTGCCAACGGCGGGTCTACGGCGCGCTCGTGATCGGACGCAAGGAGCGGGCGGCTTTTTCCGAAAAGGATCGGCGACGGGTGGAGGACACCGCCGGCGAGCTCGAGGCGGCGCTCGCCAAATCCGGCCTCTTCCCTGCACCGGGCCTTCCACCGGCGCCGGTGTTGCCGGCCGCCAAAATGCGAGACAGCGGCCGTGCCCGTGAGGGTCGCGTGCCCGCGCTTGCCGAACCGGCCCTGGCCCCCGTCATCGGGACCGAGGATCTGGTCATTGAATCGCTCATGGCCGAAATCCGGGCCTTGATCCCTTACGACCGCGCCCTTGTGACGCGCTACGAGGAGGGGACGAAGACCCTGGACGCCGTCTTGTCCCACACCCCCGGCCATATCGACTGGAGACAGGGACAGACCTTAACCCTCGATGGCTCGGCAGCCGGGTGGGTCATCCGGCACAAGAAGCCGAGGTTGGACCGCGACCTGGCCTCCACCCAGGGACGGTTCCTGGACTATAAGGAACTGTACAAGGACAAATTCAAGACCGCGCTGGTGCTTCCCTTGAGGAGGGGCCAGGATTTCATCGGGACGATCGCCCTGTCGTCGCGCACGCCGGACCTGTACAACCCTGACATGGCGCGGGCCTCCTCCGCCTTGCTGGGGCGGCTGGCCGCCCTCCTTCCGACAATGAGCCCCAGGCCTGCCCAGCCCCCGGCCGGAGAATCGGGCGGTCCCCCGGGGCACCTGGAACGACCTTCCCCCACGGAGTTTTTGGCGGGTCCGCAGGACACGCTCGAATCCCGCGAGCTCCTGCTCCGCCATGAACGGCAAGCGGCGATCCGCGAGCTCACGGGCTTTCTGGAGCAGGAGATCCAGCGACCGCTGACGAAAATCCGTCTGGAAATGGAAGAGGTGACGGAAGAAGCCGGCGGCGGCAAAACGGTCACCGTGGGCACGCTGCAGCGCATCGAGAAGGCCTACCGCGACCTGACCAGGATCGAGGCCATCCTCAACGAGGTCCTCGACGTCGCCAAGCCGCTGGAACTGCATCCCCGCGTGATCCGGATCACGGATGTCCTCGAGAGCGCCGTCGAAGTCATCACGGGCGAGCTGGAACGAAACCGCATCACCGTCACGCGGCAGTTCTCCGAGGGCCTTCCGGCCGTCAGGGCGGATGAGGGCAAGCTCCAACAGGTATTCCTCAGCATCCTCAAGAATGCCCTGGAAGCGATGGTGCCGGGGGGGCACATCGCTCTTGAGGCCGTTCCCCATAAAGGATCCCGAGGCCGCCACGAGGTCGCCATCACGGTCAAGAACGACGGCGCCCCCATTCCCACCGAGCACATCGGCAAGATTTTTGAGCCCGGGTTCACGACCAAAGAGGTCGGCACGGGGCTGGGGCTCTCCTCCGTGAAGAAAATCATCGAGGAGCACCACGGGCAGATCTCGATCGCCAGCGGACCGGGCCAGGGCACGGCCGTGGTCATCCGTCTCCCGGCGCACGCCCCCGCACGCCCTCGCGGCCGGGGCCGTCGGCGCCCCCACCGGCGCTAGGGGGCGGCCCCTTGACAGGCGAGGAGGGAATCAGATATGGTCCATCCGTCTTTTTCGGCCATCGAGGGGGTCATTCAAAAGAACGTCATTCCAATTTAAGTAAGGAGGGTTCTTATGAGACACGCTTTATTGGGGATCGCAATGGTGACCGGATTCCTGTTCATGGCCTCTTCGGCCTTCGCCAACCCGGCCTTGATGAAGAAACACGAAGGCTACCCCGACGAGACGGGCAAAGCCACCACGGCCACGGGTGAGGCGGCATCGTTGAAGGCCGCGGAAGATGCCCCGAAGGCCAACAAAGATCAAGTGAAGGAAGCGGAGGAAAACACGCGGGCCGGTCTCGCCAACACCGGCGATCCGCGCGAGACGACCCATCCCGGCTATCCGGAGCGGGGCGTGAAGGAAAACATGATCAAAGACGCCACCAAGGTCAACGCCGCGCCGAAATAACGGGACCCGTTTTCAATGTGAGGGGCCGATCCCCAACGGGGGTCGGCCCTTTTTTTATTGCAGAAACGCGGGCTACATAAAAAAAGAACAGGGTGTTCCGTGCCTGAGCGCATTGTGCTAGCGTGGAGTCCATGGGAGTAATTCTTCGCGCCTTTACAAGCTGGCGGATGGCGGTCGTCCTTTTGTTGGGATTTTCGTCCGGTCTCCCTCTCGCATTGACGGCTACGACTCTCCAAGCTTGGATGAAGTCTGAGAACATCGATTTGACAGTCATCGGATTGTTCTCGCTGGTCGGCCTGCCTTACGGATTGAAATTTATCTGGGCCCCTGCCATGGATCGCTTCATCCCCCCATTTTTAGGCCGTCGTCGAGGATGGATGTTAGTCTTCCAACTCGCGCTCGTGGTGTCGATTGCCGCGATGGCCTTTACCAGCCCCGTCCGATTCCCAGTGGCAACAGCGGTGATTGCGGTGCTGATTGCGTTTTTTAGCGCGAGTCAAGACATCGTCGTGGACGCATACCGGACAGACCTGGTCGAGAAGGAGGAAATGGGGCCTGCTGCTGCGCTTTATATTGCGGGATACCGGATTGCTATGTTGGTTTCGGGTGCGCTGGCTCTGATCTTATCGGATTATTTGTCTTGGCGAGAAGTGTATCTGCTGATGGCCGCGGCTATGGGGATAGGAGTGGTTGCATCTGTGTTTGCTCCTGAACCCAAGGAGGCCGGCAAGCCCCCCCAAACGATCGCTGACG
The DNA here is from genome assembly GCA_041490525.1 of Nitrospiria bacterium. Classification (GTDB taxonomy): domain Bacteria; phylum Nitrospirota; class Nitrospiria; order Nitrospirales; family NS-4; genus JBGPTH01. The sequence goes on along the minus strand of JBGPTH010000015.1, from coordinate 17,170 downwards.
CAGTGGTTCTTCCTTTTCTCGAGTACTTCAAACGACAAGGAGCGTTTGAGGTTCTCCTCTTCATCATCCTCTATAAAATCGATGTCGTGATCGCGATGGCCATGACCACCCCATTTTTGTTGGAAATGGGGTTCACGAAAACCGACATCGGTGCCGTCACGAAGGGCTTTGGCCTTGTCGCAACCTTAACGGGAACTCTGGCTGGTGGGGCACTGATGGTGCGCCTCGGGATGCAGCGCTCTCTTTGGGCGTTTGGGCTGAGCCAGGGGATCTCCGGGCTTTCTTTCATGCTGCTGGCGCATCTTGGGCATCACTATCCCATGATGGTTGCCGCGATCGCCATCGAAAACTTCTGCAGCGGGATGGGGACCGCCGCGTTCACCGCTTTCATGATGAGCATCTGCGATAAACGATTTACCGCCACGCAGTATGCGCTTCTCACAAGTGTCATGGGATTGAGTCGAGTCCTGGGGGGGGCGCCGACCGGGTATCTCGCCAAAGCGTTGGGATGGGAGCAATACTTTCTCCTCAGCGTACTCGCGATGGCTCCCGGCCTTCTGTTGCTAACCCGGTATTCGAAATGGCACCTTGCTCCGACGACAAAATAGCGCCCTCGCCGGCTTGTGCTCACGCAGGAATCATCCGATATGTTAAAAGAGAGCGCTCCCCGCTTGATAGCAGGTTTCCCGAGGGGCGTCAAACCCCTGCGGGGAGTTGCCGGCAGCGGACGCGCTGAGCGGTGGACAGACCGTCGGGCCGCTTGATTAGGAGAAGGTCCGTGGTATACTTCAATTTTACCTTGAGGAGGCAGCGGCATGAGGCGTTTCAAGATCACCGACATCACCGAAGGCAACGGCCAGCCCCATCCGGCGTTCACCCATGAAGCCACCTACCCCGTCCTGGAAGTCCTCTATCAAGGCACCGGGAATCTTCCCGGGCTCCTCGTCGCCGACGATCAGGGTCACTTTCATCTCATCCGGATGGATCACTGCCGGCTTGGGAAGATCGAGGAATTTTGAGGCATGCCTTCGTCGTCTCCGGAGGAGGTCGGCCGCGAGCTGTCCGACCTGGCCTTCGGGATTGTCGAGCAGAACTGGCTGGAGCAGCACGTCGGCAAGGCGGCAGACCTCAAGACATTCGACCAGCCCCAGCTCAATGCCGCCGAGTGGGAACTGACCTACCTTATCCTGTTCGCCATCACGACCGGGGGCGGGACCTCCTCCACCAGTGACCCGGGGCGGACCACCGCGATCCTTAAAGCCTTCCATACCGCCTTCCTCCGCCACATCGCGGACCAGACCGGGCAGGACATCGCCGAGGCGCACGAGAAAAACCTGACGGCGCGCTATCGGCTCTACGCCCAGGCGATCGAGGGAGAGGAAAAAACCGGCCCCTATAAACTGCTTGGAGAAGCGGCCGCCATCCAGATCCTGGGTACGCCGATCGAGGATCCCCTGACAGCCGACAACTTTCGCGAGACGATCAAGGTCATCTTCACGGAGGTCCGGGCCGCGGCGATCAAAACGATGAGCGCTCAGCAGGGCATCCAAGAAAGGGCATGAGGCATGGACTTCGACATCGGCTCCAATCAGTATCGGAACGCCATGAACAGCATCGAGATCGACGGATTAGGACAATTCTCGTTCGAGTTCACCCGCCGCTACAATGAGATGATGCTGAGGGGCACCCTCTTCGATTCAAAGGGCGAACTGGCGGCCAAGATCGCGGAGAGCAGCCTGCTGTTGAACATTCGCGGCGAATTCGAAGTCCTCACCGAGCCCTCGGTGGTCAAGGTCATCCGGCGCGGGAACGAAGAGGTGGTGCTGGAGGTGAAGTTCCTGGACAAGGACCACGTCCAGATCAACAAGGCCAAGCTGTTCACCAGCAAGGGCCATCCCTTCGAGGTAACGCCGACCTTCTGGAAGTTAGGGGAGTCCTCCCACTCCGGGGAATTCCGCGACTGCGCCGGCGGCCCCGTCCAGTTGAGTTGATCCCTCCATGCGGGTGGCGCCGATGTCGCCGAAGGCGGCGGGGTGGCGGCGGGTGCAGGGCTCCCGCCGCGCGCAGCTTCTCGGAGCACGGCGGGATGCCAAGCCGACAGGACCCGCGATCGGGATTACTTTGCCGACTGCGCGCAGCGAAAGCCGATGAAGGCATTGCGGGTGCCCGGCGGCAGCTTCGTGGTGCGACTCGCGGACAGCAGATAGACCGGCATGTCGGACCAGGACCCTCCGCGCACGACCTTGTACTGCCCGTTCTTGGGTCCCGGGGGGTTCCGTTCGGGGGTGTCGCGGTAGTACTCGCCGTCGTACCAATCCTGGACCCACTCCGAGACGTTTCCGGCCAAGTCAAAGGCTCCATAGGGACCTTGCCCGGCCGGGAAGCTCCCGACGGGTTTGAGGACATCGTACGAGAACCGGGACCCCTGGCCGTAGAAGGCGCGTGAGGGAGCCGGCTTGGTGTCGCCCCAGGGAAACTTGCGCTCGTTCGTGCCCCGTGCCGCCTTTTCCCACTCGGCCTCGGTCGGGAGGCGCCAGCCGCTGATCCGGCAGTACGCGTCGGCGTCGCCCCAACTGACCCCGATCACCGGACGGTCGGCATGGTCCGGAAGCCTGACCAGGGACCAGTTGAAGGGCTTCTCCCAGCTCGTGAACTCCAAAAACCTCGCGTAGCGTTCCGTCGTCACCTCGAACTTGTCGATATAATACGAATCCAAATAGACTTTGTGGCGCGGCTGCTCGTCGTCCAGCCCTTCGCCCTCCGCCAGACCCATCCAGAATTCCCCCGCCGGCACCAGGACCATCGGCGCGCCGTCCTTTCCGGTGATCTCCTGAGGCAGATCCGCGGCGGCTGCGACGCCGATAGAAGTACCTGCCGACAGCAGACAGGCCGCTACCCACGCTGGATGCACGTCCACTCCCTCGCCATCATTCCGTAATCGTATCCTAGCATACCCACCCTTGACTTCATTCTCCGCTGGCCTCTATAGTGACTCTGCCGCATGCGCGCACACACGTCGCTCCGCCGATCCATGTTGTCACCATCTGCTCCAAGGTTCCTCAGGCCGAGCCGGCCCCTTTTCGCTCTGGCGATGACGGCGCTCTGCCTGTCGGTGGGGGTCTCCGGGCCGCCCCTGTGGGCTCAGCCCGACCTCCCGAATAAAGCGGCGGTGCAGGTCCAGGCACAGAAAATCCAGATCGAAAAGGCGAAAGCGCTGATCGCGGCGGGCAAGCTCGAGCCGGCCGCCGAGGCGCTCCTGAAGTTCATCAACGCCGCTCCTCAGAGCCCCTTCGTGCCCGAAGCCTATCTGCTGCTCGGGCAGATCGAGACCGATCAACAGCACCCGGAAGAGGCGCTCGCCTATTACCGGCTTCTCTTGGAAGAATTTCCGTCCTCCGAGTTCGCCCCGCAGGCGCGGCTCCGGCTGGCCCTCGGCCTCATGAAGGCCGGCCGTCCTGAGGACGCGCTCACCCCGCTCCTTGAGGCCAAAGACCAGGCTCCGGACCCGGCCTTCAAGTTGACGGTCTTGCAACACCTTGAAGAGCTGTATCTTGCCAAGCGCGACTACGTCCGTGCCGTCGAATCCATTCTCGAGACCCGCGCTCTTTCGGGCGACGACACCCGGCTCCTTCTCGAGCAGCGTGTGCGGGACCTTTTGCGATCCCTGCGCGGCGAACAGGACCTCCGGCGCATTGCGGATCGATACCCGACCGCGTTCCCGGGAGACGCCGCGCTCCTCCGCCTGCTGGACCTCCAGTTGGCCGGGGGGGAATCCTACAAGGCCGCGCGCACGGCCCGGGAATTCTTCCGACGATTCCCCCTGCACGAGCAGATCGGCGTGGTGAGCAGAATGCTGGGCGACCACCGCCAGCAGCTCAAGGCCAAGAGCCTTCTCATCGGGGCCCTTCTCCCGCTCTCGGGGCCCCTCAGCCCGTACGGAGACGAGGTGCTCAACGGGATCAGGATGGCCTTCGACGAGATGGTCGCGGAGGGCGGGCTCCAGTCCGTCGGCCTGGTCGTCAAAGACACCGCGGGCGACCCCAAGGAGCTGACGCTCGAGCTCGACGACTTGTTAGGGGACTTCCGGCCTCTCGCGGTGATCGGCCCCCTGCTCACCCGCGAGGTGAAGGCGGTCGCCGCGGCGGCGGACTCCCATGAAGTGGTGTTCGTGACCCCCACGGCGACCGCCCCCGACGTACAGCGCACCAGCCGGTACCTTTTCAACACCTCCGTGAACAACCGCGCCCTCGTCCAGGAACTCGCGGCGTACGCGACCGGTCCGATGCGATGGAAACGATTCTGCGTCCTGTACCCCCGCGACCCCTACGGAGCCGAGATGAGTCAGATCTTCATCGAAGAGGTCCGCCGGTTCGGCGGGGAGATCATCGCGACCGAGACCTATGCGCCCGAGGACAAAGATTTCGGCCCCTCGATCAAGCGGATCAAAGAGGCCGACCTCAAGCGGGAGGGGAAGCTTGAGCCGGGGCCCAAGAAGGCGGGCAAAGACACGAAGGTGTACACGCCGGGCTTCGACGCCGTCTTCCTGCCCGGCGAGGCGGAACAAGTGGGCCTGATCGCCGGCCAGTTGGCGTTCTACGCCGCAAAGGTGCCCATCCTCGGGACGAACGGCATGAACTCCCCTGAACTGATCCGGATCGGCGACCGTGCGGTGGAAGGAGCCATCTTCGCCGACAGTTTTTTCGTGGACAGCCCCGACCTCGCCGTGCGAAACTTCGCGGAGGGGTACATGAAACGATTCCAGACCTCCCCGTCGGCGTTTGCGGCCCAGGCCTATGAGGCCACGCGGCTGGTGCTGGAGGCCGTTCGAAGGGGCGCCACCACCGGCCGGGGCCTTCGGGACAGCCTCAAGAACACAAAAAACGTCGCCGGGCTGTCGGGAACGATCACCATGTCCCCGGCGGGCTACCTGGAGCGGCGGTATGAGCTCATCCAGGTGAAGGGAGGGAAATTCGTACCGGTGACGACGCCACGGTGACCCAACTCGGCGCCATCCTGCACACCATTTCGTACATGGCCATTCCCCTCATCCTGGCCATGGTCTTCCACGAGTACGCCCACGGCAAGGTGGCGTCCTATTATGGCGACGACACGGCCCGCCTGGAAGGACGGCTCACGCTCAACCCGCTCGCCCATATTGATCCGTTCGGCACTGTGATCCTCCCGCTCCTGTGCGTGATTTTTCCCACCGGCATCCTCATCGGCTACGCGAAGCCGGTGCCGATCAATGCGATGAACCTGCGCAACCCGCGCCGCGACATGGCGCTCGTGGCCGCGGCCGGCCCGGCCATGAACCTGCTCCTCGCCCTGGCGAGCGGCCTGCTCTTCAGCGGCATCCTTGCGATCGACCCGACCGTCGCCGAATCCATCTCCGCCCGCGGCAGCCTGGTCCCGCGAACGGACTTCCAGGGCATGCTGCTCGTGCCCCTGGCCTGGATGACCATGTATTCGGTGATGATCAACGTGGTCCTGATGGTCTTCAACCTGATTCCCATCCCGCCGTTGGACGGGGGCCGCATCCTGGTGAATCTCCTGCCCGTGCGCCAGGCCGCGGCGCTCAGCCGGCTGGAACCCTATGGCATGGCGATCATCTTCATCCTCGTCATCGCGGACCCCCAGATCCACGTGTTTCGCACGCTGATGGGGCCCCTGGTGAACGGCCTGACCATGACGATCCTCAACACCTTCGCCTCTTAGGACGGCCCGGATGCCCACGCGAGTCCTCAGCGGAATGCAGCCGAGCGGGGTGCTGCACCTCGGCAACCTCCTGGGGGCGCTCGACAACTTCATCCGGCTGCAGGCCGATCACGAATGCTTCTACTTCATCGCCGACTGGCACGCGCTCTCCACGAATTTCGAAGACCCCTCCAAGATCCGGTTCTACGTCCGGGAGATGCTGCTCGATTGGCTGGCCGCGGGCCTCGATCCCGACCGCTCCACGCTCTTCATCCAGTCCCGCGTGCCGGAGCACGCCGTCCTCTACCTGCTCCTCTCCATGATCACGCCGGTCCCCTGGCTGGAGCGGAACCCCACCTACAAGGAAAAGCAGGAGAACCTCGAAGGACGCGACCTCTCCACCCTCGGGTTTCTCGGCTATCCGGTCCTGCAGGCCGCGGACATCTTGCTGTACAAGGGTAACTTCGTGCCGGTGGGAGTCGATCAACTCCCTCATCTCGAACTGACCCGGGAGATCACCCGGCGGTTCAACTCCCTGTACAAGCCGATCTTTCCGGAGCCCCAGGCCTTGCTCACGGAGACCCCCAAGGTCCCCGGCACGGACGGCCGGAAGATGAGCAAGAGCTACAACAACACGATCAACCTCTCGGACTCCGAAGCGCAGGTGCGGGCCAAGCTCAAAACGATGGTCACCGACCCGGCGCGGGTGCGGCGGACCGACAAGGGGAACCCGGACGTCTGCCCGGTCTTCACGCTGCACAAGCCAGTGTCGCCCCAAGCCGTGATCGATCGGGTCAACCGGGAATGCCGGACGGCGGAGATCGGCTGCATCGACTGCAAGAAACTGGCGTCGGACGCCATCGTGGGACGCCTGACCCCCATCTGGGAGAACCGGCGCAAGCTGGAACAGCAGCCGAACCGCGTGGAGGACGTGATCGAGGCGGGAACGGCGCGGGCCCGCGCCGTGGCCCGCGAGACCATCGCCGAGGCCAGCGAGGCGATGCAAGTCTGACCGCAGCAAGCGCCCGATCAGGGCATTTGACTCCGCGCCGTTTTTCGAATAGGATTCGGTCCTCTATCGTATTGAATTCGAGGCAGGACGACACCAGAACATGGCAATACGCATCGGCATCAACGGGTTCGGGCGCATCGGGCGCAACGTGCTGCGCGCATCCCTCGGCGATCCCGCGCTGGAGTTCGTGGCGGTCAACGACCTGACCGACGCGCGGACCCTCGCCTACCTGCTCAAGTACGACTCGGTGCACGGCGCCCTCGGGGTCTCGGTCGAGGCGAAGGACGACAGCCTGCTCATCGACGGCAAGCCCGTGAAGATCCTGGCCCAGAAGGACCCCAAGGCCCTCCCCTGGCGCGACCTCGGCGTGGACTACGTGATCGAGTCCACCGGACGGTTCACCGGGCGGGAAGCCGCCGGCAGTCACCTCTCGGCCGGGGCGAAAAAGGTCATCATCTCCGCCCCCTCGGAGGACGCCGACGCGACGTTCGTGCTGGGCGTCAACCAGAAGACCTACGACCCGAAGGCCCATCAGATCGTGTCCAACGCGTCGTGCACGACCAACTGCCTGGCGCCGGTGGCCAAGGTCCTGCTGGACCGCTTCGGCATCAGGCACGGGCTGATGACCACGATCCACTCCTACACGAACGACCAGCAGCTCCTGGACCTCCCCCACAAGGATTTGCGCCGGGCGCGGGCGGCGGCGGTCTCCATGGTCCCCACCAGCACCGGCGCGGCCAGGGCCCTCCACCTCGTCATCCCCCAACTCAAGGGCAAGCTCGACGGGATGGCCGTGCGGGTGCCGACGCCCAACGTGTCCGTCGTCGATCTGACCGTGGAAGTGGAACGCGACGCGACGCCCGAGGACGTGAACGCGGCCTTTAAGGCGGCGGCCGAGGGCGAGCTGAAAGGCATCCTCCAGTACTCCGAGGACCCGCTGGTCTCGGTGGATTTGAACGGCAACCCCCACTCGGCCATCTTCGATGCCCCCTTGACCATGGGCATCGGCAAGCGCCTTGTCAAGGTGATGGCCTGGTATGACAACGAGTGGGGCTATTCCTGCCGGGTCCGCGACCTGATCAAGTTCATGGCCGCTCACGACTGATAGCCGCCGGTTTCGCATGCACCTGAACAAAGTCTCCATCGAGGACCTGCACCTCCAAGACAAGCGCGTCCTTATCCGCGCGGACTTCAACGTGCCGCTGGACGAAAGCGGCCACATCACGGACGATACCCGCATCCGCGGGACCCTGCCCACGATCAATTACGCTGTGGACGAGGGCGCTCGCGTCATCCTCTGCTCCCACCTCGGGCGACCCAATGGCAAGGTTGACCCGCGCTTGAGCCTGGCCCCGGTCGCGCGGCGCCTGCAACGCCTGCTGGGGAAAGAGGTCAGCTTCTCGGAAGACTGCATCGGGCCCCAGGCCCGAACGCTCGTGAACAAGATGAAGCCGGGAGACGTCCTCCTGCTCGAAAATCTCCGCTTCCACCCCGAGGAAGAGCTGAACGACGAGCGCTTCGCCAAGGCGCTGGCCTCGCTCGCCGACGTCTACGTCAACGACGCCTTCGGGGCCGCGCACCGCAACCATGCCTCCGTGGTCGGAATCACGAAGTTTCTGCCCGAGGCGGGCGCCGGCTTTCTCATGCGGAAGGAAATCGAATACCTCGAAGGGGCCGTGGCCAACCCTATGCGGCCCTTCGTGGCCATTCTGGGCGGGGCGAAGGTATCCGGAAAGATCGGGGTCATCGAAAACCTGGGCAAGAAGGTGGACAAGGTCATCATCGGAGGAGGGATGGCCTTCACCTACCTCAGGGCCCTGGGCTATGAGATCGGGAACTCGCTCGTGGAGGACGGGATGCTGAAGTTCGCCAAGGAGATTTACGAGCACGCCGTCAGCCGAGGGGTGAAGTTCTACCTGCCGGTGGACTGCGTCGTCGCGGCCTCCACCAATCCCGGCGCCGAGACCAAGATCGTCACGTCCCAGGAGATCCCCCAGGGCTGGTACGGCCTGGACATCGGGCCGGCCTCGGTCAAACTGTTCACCGAGGCGCTCGGCAATGCCAAGACCATCCTCTGGAACGGCCCGATGGGGGTCTTTGAAACCGACGCCTATTCACGCGGCACGTTGGCGGTGGCCCACGCCGTCGCCGACGCCTACGCGCTGACCATCGTCGGCGGGGCGGACACCGCCCTGGCCGTCCATCGGGCCGGGGTCTCCGAGAGCATGTCCTTTATTTCCACCGGCGGCGGCGCCGCCCTGGAGTTGCTGGAAGGAAAAATCCTTCCGGGGATCGCCGCCCTTCCCAACAAGCAGACCTGAGCCCTCCCCCTGTCCACCATGCCCCAGCGTCCACGGCTGATCGTCGGAAACTGGAAGATGCACAAGACGATCCCGGAGGCCAACGCCTTCGTGGACCGCCTGGCGGATCTCCTTCGCCAGCCCCCCCCTCCCGCTGAAATAGTGGGCACGGGAGGGGCGCGGGTACCCGGCTCTGCGGGTGGTGGGCCCCCTCCCGGTAAGGTGGGTACGGGAGGGGCGTCAGCGGGGCCCCCTCCCGTCATAATTGTGCTCGCCCCGCCATTCACGGCGCTTTCCTCAGTGGCCGCGGCAATCCGCGCCCATCCCTTTGCCCTCTCCGCCCAAGACCTGCACTGGGAAGAGCACGGTGCGTTCACCGGCGAAGTCTCCGCCTCCATGCTGAAGGATGCGGGCTGCCGGTATGTCATCGTCGGCCATTCCGAGCGCCGCCAGGTGTTCGGGGAGACCAACGCCGCCGTCCAGAAAAAATCGGCCGCGGCGCTGCGCCACGGGCTTCGCCCCATCCTGTGCATCGGCGAGACGTCGGACCAGCGCGCGTCCGGACAGACCGAGCAGGTCCTCTCGGTCCAACTGGCCGAGGGCTTGGCGGCCGTGGCGAAGGAGCGGGCCGGCGAGGTCGTGATCGCGTACGAGCCCGTTTGGGCGATCGGCTCCGGCCACCCCGCCACGCCGGACCAAGCCCGCGAGGCGCACCGGCACATCCGGACGCGGATCAGGGCCCTCTGGGGGCAGGATGCCGCGGGGCAGGTACCGATCATCTACGGCGGGAGCGTGACGTCGGACAACATCGCGGAGCTGCTCGCCACCCCCGAGATCGATGGGGCGCTCGTGGGCAGTGCTTGCCTCGATCCCCTCCAATTTGCTAGAATCCTGACCATCGCCCGGGCCGTCTAACAAGGAGCCGCATGTACACCGCGCTGATCATTCTCCATGTCCTGGTCGCCTTCATCATGGTGGGGGTGATCCTCCTGCAGTCGGGGAAGGGGGCCGAGATCGGCGCCGCCTTCGGAGGCTCCAGCCAGACGGTGTTCGGTGCGCGCGGGGCCAGCACGTTCCTGAGCAAGATGACCGCCGTCGCCGCGACGATCTTCATGGTCACCTCGCTCGCCCTGGCGATCATGTCGAAGCAGCAGAACTACTCTTCAACCATCGGGCTCGACAAGCCTGTCGCCGCTCCATCGGCGCCTGCTGCACCCGATGCGCCCGCTCCTTCAGCCGCGCCGGCACCGGCCCCGGCCGCCCCTGCGCCGGCCACCCCCTAGTTCACGTCCCCCGCCGGATCTCAGCCCCCGCTTGACTCCGGGCATCATTTCCCCTCATAGTGCTGGTTCTTTGATCCCGGAGACTTGCAACGGGTCATGATGAAACCGGCCGAACAGACCAACGTTCTCCGTGCGGGCGTGACGGCCGTGCTGGCGGGCGGAGTCTTCTGCCTGGATTTGTTGACTCCCTTGGGCGTGGCGGATGCGGTGCTGTATGTGGGGCTGGTCCTGTCCTCGCTCTGGTCGCCGCAGCGACGGTTCACCCTTTTCGTCGCCGGGGGATCCACCGTGCTGACCGTCCTCGGCTACTTCGTGTCACCACCGGGGGGAGTCCTCTGGATGTCGATCGCCAATCGCATCCTCATCGTGTTCATGATCTGGATGACGGCGATTCTCGTGCTGCGGTACAAGCAAAAGCAGGCCGAGATCAAGGTCCTGCGTGAACTGCTGCCCATCTGCGCGTCGTGCAAACGGATCCGCGACATCCAAGGGTATTGGAAGGACCTCGTCCAGTACATCGAACAACATTCGGAGATGCAGTTTACCCACGGGATCTGCTCGGACTGCCTCGCGAAATGGTACCCGGAACTGAATCCGGAACATTCCGTGCGCTACCCTGAAACTTCCAATAAAGAGAATTAGCCCGGGATCTTGAGGGCGATTAGACGGGCGAGAGCCAGGAAGCGTGCTTCGAATCGCGCCCTTGCACGATATCGAAGAACGCGGTCTGGAGGTCCTTGGTGATGGGGCCCGGCTTGCCGGTGCCGACGGTGCGGTCGTCCACTTCGCGGATGGGCGTCAGCTCGGCCGCCGTACCGGTCATGAACACCTCATCGGCGATGTAGAGCTCGTCGCGGGTAAATCGCTCCTCCACGACGGTCAACCCGCGTTCGCGGGCGACTTGCATGATCGAGTTGCGGGTGATCCCCTCCAGGATCGAGGTCAGCGGGGTGGTCTTGACGATCCCGTTCCGCACCAGGAAGAGGTTCTCCCCCGTCCCCTCGGAGACATACCCCTCGGGATCCAGCATGATGGCCTCGTCATAGCCGCAGGCCTTCACCTCGCGCTTGGCCATGATGGAGTTCACGTAGTAACCCGAGATCTTGGCTCGGGTCAGGCTGACGTTCACGTGATGCCGGGTGAAGGACGACACCTTGGCCCGGATGCCGTTCTTGAGCCCTTCCTCGCCGAGGTAGGCCCCCCACGGCCACGCCGCGATCGCGACGCGGATCGGGTTCTCCGGCACGTACAGCCCCATATCGCCGTAGCCTATGAAGACGATGGGACGGATGTAGCATTCCTGGAGTTTGTTCACGCGGACGGTCTCCCGGATGGCGTCGCCGATCTCTTTTTTTCCAAACGGGATCGTCAGGAGCGTGATGTGGGCCGAGGCGAACAGCCGGTCCACGTGCTCAGTGAGGCGAAAGATCGCCGAGCCCCGGGTCCCTTTGTAGCAGCGGATGCCCTCAAAGGCGGCCAGCCCGTAATGAAGGCTGTGGGTAAGAACGTGGACCTGCGCGTCCTTCCAGGGCACGAAGGCGCCGTCCAGCCAGATTTTTTCGGACTCCTTCAGCACCCCGATTCCTCCCTCCGCTCTCGGGCGCGATGATAACAGCGGCTCCGGACCATGTCAAACGCGGGGCGCGTCACCCCTGGCCTGGTTTCTGTTCAACGCGGTGCGAAGCTTCGTCAGGGTCGTGCTTAATATGTCCTCTTCAATCCTGCTCAACGAACATCCACGAAGGGCCGATAAGACCCCGTTGCTCGCATTGGCGAATTCCTGGATCTCTCTTCTCACGTTCATACGCTCCTCCTCTGGCGAAGCGTGGTCCAACCTCGCCTGATGCCCATAGGCCTGTGAGTGATATTGTACCATCTTTCCATTCCTTGACTTTCCCTGATCCTTGTGTTAAAAAGGCAATTCTTCCAATCCATTCGGTTGAACAGGGATCCCAAGCAATGTACGCGATCGTCGAAACGGGCGGAAAGCAGTATCGGGTCGAGCCGGGACAGGTCCTGGAAGTCGAACGCCTGGATGGGGACGTAGGCTCGACCATCACGCTGGAAAAAGTGCTTTTCGTGGCCGGCGAGGGGGAGACCAAGATCGGGACTCCCACCGTGGCCAACGCGAAGGTTACCGGGGAGGTCGTGGGCCAGGGCCGCTCCCGCAAGATCATTGTCTTCAAGAAAAAGCGGCGCAAGGCCTATCGCCGGACCAATGGGCACCGGCAATCCTTCACCGCACTCAAGATCACCGGAATATCAGAGGGCTAGTCATGGCGCACAAAAAAGGCCAAGGGTCGTGCCGGAACGGGCGGGACAGCAACCCGCAGCATCTCGGCGTGAAGTGTTACGGGGGCGAGGTCGTTCCCGGAGGGAGCATCATCGTCCGCCAGCGCGGCACCAAGTTCCATCCCGGCTTCAACGTCGGGCGAGGGAAGGACGATACGCTCTTCGCCAAAATCGCGGGCACCGTGAAGTTCGAAGGCCCGAAGGACCGCCGGCGGGTGAGCGTGTATGCGGCTCCAAAACCCGCCCCTGCCGCAGCCTCCGCCTGACCTATTCCATCCTGTCAATATCGACGTTGTAAGGGCGGGGGCTCATCCCTGCCCTTCTTGTTTGTGGTTGCCTGGGTTGATTGATTTCTGGGAGAGCCGCAATGGTCCAGCCACTGGGAGACGCCAGAAACGCTCCTCGCCAGCGAGCGCTCCTGTTCGATTTGGACGGTACGCTCGTGGACAATGTCTACGAGCACGTGCTGGCGTGGCGGGAGGCATTCGAGCGGGCCGGAATCGAGCTGGCGGTCTGGAGGATCCACCGACAAATCGGGATGAGCGGCGGGCTGTTCGTGAATGCCCTGATGCGAGAGACCGGGCGCCAAGTGAGCGCCGAGGAGGCGCAGCGGATCCAACGATCTCACAAGGAAGCCTATACGCGCCTGGTTCAACAAGTCCGCCCCCTTCCGGGCGCGCGTGAACTGCTCGCGTTTCTCTCTCAGAAGAAAATTCCCCATGCGATCGCCACCAGCGGTCACATGGAGACCGCCCAGCATACCCTGAAAGTTCTTGAGGTCAGCCCTGAGGTGCCGATCATCACCCGCGATCAAGTGGCGCATGCCAAGCCTGATCCGGATCTGTTCCTCGCGGCGGCCGAGCGGCTGGGACGCCCGGTTTCAGAATGCGTCGTCGTTGGAGACAGCGTCTGGGACCAACTGGCCGCTCGCCGCGCGTGGGCGCTCGGCGTCGGCCTGCTCTCGGGCGGGTACGGAGAAGATGAGTTGATCCGCGCCGGAGCATATCGGGTCTATCAGGACCCGGCCGATTTGATGAAGCACCTGGACGAAATCGGCATCCGACCCATGGAATGAAGGGGTCGGGCTCTGATAGGTGCCTCCCCCCCCTTTTTTTCACCTTCCCGTCCACAAAAACTTCCCTTCTGCTCTTCGACGTGTCACTTTTCTAATTCTGCGGTGTCTTAATGAAAGAGAGTAGAGAAAGCCCTTACCCCCGGAACAGGAGAACACCCGCGATGCGTATGAAACTTGCTCGACTCACCCTTATGCTGACTCTGTTGATGCTCATCTGGGACGGCTCAGGAGGGCATGCCGGCCCGTATGCGCAGGACATGGAAGAAGACAGTACGATCCGGGTGTACAAGCAAGTCGCGCCGGCCACGGTCTTTATCGCCTCGGCCTATGTGACCCGGCACCAGTGGACGAACGGGCAGACCACCGGGATTGGATCAGGTGTGGTGGTGGACGAACAGGGGTTGATTCTCACCAATACGCATGTGGTGGAAGGCGCGGCCAAGATCATGGCGATTCTGCACGACGGCACGCGCTTACCGGCGGAGGTGGTCGGCAGCGATCCGGTTTCGGATTTGGCCTTGCTCCGTGTGGCCCTCCCTCAAGATCATCGGCAAGCAGTGGTGAAACTTGGCGACTCCGACCGGCTGGAGATCGGGCAAAAAGTGTTGGCGATTGGCCACCCCTTCGGCTTGGGCTATGCCTTGACCACCGGAGTGGTAAGCGGGTTAGGGGCCAATACACTTGGTCCTCCTGGAGCGCCGTCAGAGCGGGTCATTCAGACCAGCGCCGCCATCAATCCCGGCAACAGTGGTGGACCTTTGGTGGATCTGCAAGGCCGCGTGATCGGCATCAATACTGCTATTTTGGTGGACGCCCAGAATATCGGATTTGCAATCCCGATCAACATGGCCAAGACGGTCATGGCCGAATTACAGACGCACGGCCGAGTGATCCGTCCATGGCTGGGGGTCAAGGGCAAGTTGCTGACCGACGAAATCATCGATCTTTTTTCGCTCCCGCTGAGCAAAGGTCTGCTGATCGAAGATGTGGAGGAGGGAAGCCCGGCGGAAAAGGCCGGACTGCGGCCTGGCGCGCTGAATGTGATGATCGAAGGCGAGCAATGGGTATTAGGCGGTGATATCATCCAGGCCGTGAACGGCCACGATCTGACTGTTGGTGAGCAGTACCAAGAGGTCATCAAGGGGCTGGCAGTCAATCAGAACATCGAACTGACTGTCCTGCGGGACGGAAAACTTCAAAATGTTCCGGTGACTCTGAAGGAACGGCCTCGTCCACCGGCGACGGATGTCACCGCTCAGGTCCAAGGAGAGCTGGAACAGCGATTCCGGGAGCCTCGCAGCGGTATCCTGGCTCCAGGAAGGTCTCGAATAGGATTGTAATTTCCCCTGTCATGTTCTCGACGAGAGGAGCGCCATGATCAGCCAATTTGCCAGAACACTCGCCGTGCCCTTGGTCCTCGTTACTCTGACGATCGCGTCGGGCTGTGCCGGTCCCGAGAAAGACCCGCCTCGCGCCGACCCTCCCATGCCGGTACAAAAGCAAACCAAGAGCTTCGGAATTCCATGGGAGAACGAATTTGGGTACGTGCAGGGGGTGAAAGCCGGGCCGACGATCCATGTCGCCGGGCAGTTCAGTGTCGATGGGCAAGGTGCGCTCGTGGGCACCGGCAGCATGGACGCACAGCTCCGTCAGGCCTACGTCAACGTGAGGAAGGTCCTTGACCAGTTCAATGCCAAGATGGAGGACGTGGTCGAAGAGACGATTTATGTGACGGACATGAAAGAGGCGGTGGCGGCCGCCTCGAAGGTCAGGCGAGAGGTGTATTCTGAACACCCGGCGGTGGCGAGTACCCTCGTGCAGGTTCAGCAGTTGCCGATACAAGGTGCGCTCGTGGCCGTCGCTGTGACAGCGACCACCCAGCAAATACGATCAACTCCGTCCCGCCAGGATAGGGGCGGCTCCTCTGGAGGTCGAGGAGGCGGCCGGGGCGGCATGGGTGGGATGGGTGGCGGTTTCCCCCGTTACTAGGAAACGGCCTCTACTTCTTCATCTTCTCGGCGAAGTGCTTGCGGAACTTGGCGACCTTGGGGCTCACGACGTGGGCGCAGTAGGGCTGAGCGGGATTCCTGGCGAAATACTCCTGGTGATAGTCCTCGGCCTCATAGAAGACGTCGGCCGGCGCGAGTTGCGTCACGATCGGAGCCTCGAAGACCTTCTCCCGCGTGAAATGGGCGATGACCTGCTCGGCGACGGTCTTCTGCTCCGGCGAATGGTAGAAGATCGCGGACCGGTATTGGGTTCCGACGTCGTTGCCCTGCCGGTGGAGGGTGGTGGGATCGTGGATGGCGAAGAACACCTCAAGGAGCTCGCGGTACGAGACGACTTTGGGGTCAAAGGTGAGCCGCACGGCTTCGGCATGCCCGGTCTGGCCGCCGCAGACCTGCTCATAGGTGGGATTCGGCGTTGCTCCGGCGGTGTATCCGGACTCCACCCGCTCGACGCCCCTCATCTGGTCGTAGACCGCCTCCAGGCACCAGAAGCAGCCGCCGGCGAGCGTGGCGATCTCCTTCCCCGGCGCAGGCGTGTCGTTGGCGGCCATCGTCCCCATCGTCCGTGAGCATTATACAGAATATCTCTCCCCTTTTATCTGTTCACCGTAGAGTCGCTGTCGAAGAGGCCTGACGCAGTGGCGCGGGTCCTGTCGCCGTGGCGGGTCTGGCTCAATTTTCTTCTGAGAAAATGTGCCTGACCCCCGTTTTCTGCGCGACCAGGGCGCCCGTTCGGCGCACCAGGCCATCTTTATTTTCGTTGACACTTCCCACTACCAAGGACAGACTACTGAGAAAAGCGGCCCGTCCCTTTTTCCATTCCGAGCGCAGCATAGAGGAAGCCATTATGAAATCGGCGCTGGCAGCTCTAGCGGCTGGTGTATATGTGGTGCTGGCTTTAGCCGGGTGCTCCGTGGCGATGGCCTTGAGCGGGACGCCGCAACCGAACTTCAAAGCTTTTGAGGTCGGCTCAAGCCGCCAGCAGGTCGAGATACAACTTGGCAAACCTGTTACCTCGCAGCCGCTTGGAGAAGGGAAGAAAAAGGATACCTATCATTTTGAAATGGGTAACTCGCCCAATGGGCATAGGGCAATGATGAACTTGTACATTGATCTCGCCACGATTGGCATATGGGAATTGCCCGGCCCCATCATTGAAGCCATGATGGGGCACGAAGAGGAAACGCGGATTGTCTATGATGCCAACGACCGGGTGCTTGCGATAGAAGGTTTTACGCCACCCGAGCCGACGGGAGCGCTGAAGGAGTCGATAGAAGCGCATGAGAAGGATGCTCAGCCTGCCTCAAAACAAAATAGTGACGGGCCAAAGTAAGGCTAAACGGGGAAAATTCTTCGTTCGCTAAACTGTTGTGCCCCCATTAAAATTTGGACAGGTATAATTGGTCAGGAGGGCTCATGGAAACAGTTGTGAGACCTGTCCAGAATGGTCGTGGGGGGAGGCGTCGGTGGAACGCCGAGCAGAAACTGGCGGTGTTGCAGGAGTG
>JBGPTH010000014.1:0-74331 GCA_041490525.1 Nitrospiria bacterium | reverse complement strand
GTAGGAGATGTACTTCGCCAGCCCCCGCTCCGACGCCACCTTCGTCAAGGCGGAGGTCAAGGTCGTCTTGCCGTGGTCCACATGGCCGATCGTCCCAATGTTCACGTGCGGCTTGCGCCGCTCATACTTCGCCTTCGCCATGACCGCCTCCTAAGAAAAGCTCGGGGTGGAGCCCACGACGCGGATTGAACGCGTGACCTCGTCCTTACCAAGGACGTGCTCTGCCAACTGAGCTACGTGGGCCAGTTCGTGAAACGTTAAACGTGAAACGTTAGCCGCAACAATCGTCGTCGCTGCCTCCCGCACGTGTAACGAATAACGATTAACGTCCTTCCACAAGGTGGAGCGGGCGACGAGATTTGAACTCGCGACAGCCAGCTTGGAAGGCTGGAGCTCTACCACTGAGCTACGCCCGCCCATTCGCGATGTGCCAGTCACTGCCTGATCTCCTCAAGGACTGCCGGTTGTATCCAGTCGCGCAAAATTAAGAGCGCTCCGGGTCGAGCTAGCTCGGTTTGGTGGGCAGGCAAGGATTCGAACCTTGGAAGCCGATGGCAACAGATTTACAGTCTGCCCCCTTTGTCCACTCGGGTACCTGCCCATGACCGACTCAGTTGTTTCGCGCCGGAGGGCCTTCTACGAACTTACGCATTATTACATATGACATTACGCCCAGCCTTGCCGACACGACACTCTCCCGTCGGCTGGTCAGGGACACACCCTCTCCGCCTTCAGC
Source organism: Nitrospiria bacterium (assembly GCA_041490525.1). Lineage (GTDB taxonomy): Bacteria > Nitrospirota > Nitrospiria > Nitrospirales > NS-4 > JBGPTH01. The sequence goes on along the minus strand of JBGPTH010000014.1, from coordinate 73,595 downwards.
AGGTGATATAGATGTTACCGCCCTCGATGCTCCGAACGAGATGGGATTACTCTTAGCCCAAGAAACAGCACATTATAGGAGTCCGCCCATTCCTTGTCAAGAGAAACTAGACAAATGTTTCAGGGACTTAGAGGGAGGGGGCGCCGGCTAGAGAGCCGGGGGGGCCTGACGACCGACGAGGCGGCGCCGTTTCAGGTAGAACAGCACCCCGAGCAACATGACCAGCGCGAGCAGAGCCCATCCTGACCGGGTCAAAATTTCGAGGAGCAGAGGAAGATTGACAGCGAAGAAATAAGCCAGGATCGAGATAGTGGCGACCCAGGTGATGGCGCCCAGGCAGTTGAACAGCAGGAACCGCGGCCAGGGCATCCTCGTCGTGCCGGCCACCAGGGCCCCGATCACCCGCACCCCGGTAATCCACCGCTGGATGAAAATCGTCTTGTCCCCGTGTCGTTGAAAAAAGTGTTCGACGTGGTCGAGCCGTTTCGGGGTAATCAAGATGTACTTGCCGTATTGAAGAATCACCGGCCGGCCCAGCCGCCGTCCCACATAAAAACTGAGGTTGTCCCCGATGATGCAGCCGATCGTGGCGAGCCCGATGACATAGCCGAGGTTCAAATGACCATGATGGGAGTAAAAGGAGGCGATGATGAGGATGGTCTCCCCAGGAACCGGCAGTGAGGCATTTTCAGCCATCACCCCCAGAAACAGGATCAGGTACCCATAATCATCAACGAAGGGCCGGACCCACTCGATCCACTCGAGGAGATGTTCGTGCATGGGAAGGGAGTGGGACTCTACCACGGGGTGGCAAGGGAGTCAAGGAGGACCGGGCGCGGCGGTTGACAGGCGCCGGACCCGGCAGTATTCTCACCCCACCGCCGATGCCATACCCGGATTCGCCTCAGTCTGCGCGGGGCCCGCGGGCCGCGGCCCTGCTTCTGGTCGCGCTGCTCTTCTCCTTCTTCGGAGCAGTCGCATCGCCCGCACGCGCGCAGACGGCGCTGACGATCCTCCATACCAGCGAGCACCACGGCACCCTCCAGGCATTGGACCATGGCCCATTCAAGGGGCTCGGCGGAGTCGAGCGGCGCGCCACCCTGATCGCGCAGGTCCGCAAGGAAGTTTCGCATGTCCTCCTGGTGGACAGCGGGGACTTGTTGGTAGGCACCGCCATGTCCTCGGCCTTTCGGGGAGAGGCCGACATCGCCGCGATGAATCTCATGGGCTACGACGCCGTCGCGGCCGGCAACCACGACTTCGACTTCGGCACCGACCATCTCCGGACGCTCCAAAAAGAGGCGCGGTTCCCGTTCCTCTGCACCAACCTCCGGCCGAAGGCCCCGAATATCTGCCAGCGCTTCGTGGTGAAGTCCGTGGGGCCCTTGCGGATCGGCTTGCTCGGCCTCATCGGAAAGGGCAATTATCCGGACACGTTCAACCGCGCCGCGGTCCGGGAGGTCGAGTTCCAGGATCCCATCGAGGCGGCCCGAGCCGCGGCGACGGAGCTGCGTGAGCGGGTCGATCTGCTTGTGGCGATCACGCACCAGGACACCGAGGAAGACCTGGCGCTGGCCAAGGCCGTCCCGGCGCTGGATGTCATCATCGGGGGCCATACGAAGGGCTTTGACGGCCTGGTGCCCCCCGGCCAGACCGCGCCGGTCGAAGGACGCATCGAGCTTGTGGGGGTCGGGCCCGTCTTCGTCAAGACGCACCGGCAGGGACAGACCCTTGGACGCTTGGATCTGCTGTATCACGAGAAGACCGTCATGGTCGCGGAGGCCCGGAACCTGCCCGTCTCGTCCTCCCTCCCTCCGGACCCCCAGGTCGCCGCCCTGGTCCAGGAGTATGTCCGGCGGCTCGACAAGGCGTCCAATCACGTAGTGGGCGTGGCAGCCGTCAGCCTCGACGGCGACAGCGGGCAGATCCGCACGCGGGAGACCAACCTCGGCAATCTCCTGGCCGACCTGGCCCGGGGCCATGCTGGAACCGACCTCGCGCTGGTGAACAGCGGCGTCGTCCGGAGCAGCATCCCCGCCGGACCGGTCACCCTGAAGCGGATCTTGGAGGTGCTCCCCTTCGATTCGACCTTGGTCTCATTCAAGGTGAGCGGGGCCCACTTGCGCGAGGCCCTGGAGAACAGCGTGAGCCGCCTCCCCCACGCCTCCGGCCGCTTTTTGCAAGTGTCCGGGCTGAGCTACGCCTTCGACCCGAGGGCCCCGGCAGGATCGCGGGTGAAGGAGATCCAGATCAACGGGGCTCCCCTGGACCCTGGCCGCCGCTATTCAGTGGTCGTCGATCAGTTTCTGGCAGAGGGCGGGGACGGCTATACCATGTTTCTCCCGATCCCGGACAAGCGCGATCACCCAATCCCGCTGCGCGATCTTCTGGCCTCAGCCTTCAAGACCGGACCGCTGACGGCCACCGAGGAGGCCCGCATCCGTGACGTCGGGGGGATCGGGAAGACCCATTAAAAGAGCAGGGTCTGAAGCGGCCTGGGCCTGCGGAAGGTCTCCGGGATCGGGGCCTCCGGGAGGTCCGGAAAGCCGGCGTGGCTCTTCGCCGCGGCAAAGAGGCGGTCCAGCATGTCCCCGTATGGGCCTTGGCCCCGATGCCGGTCGAAAAACTTGGAGGTCGTGAGCGCCCCACCCCGGACCTCCTTCAGCCGATGCGTGATTTTCTTCATCCGATCGGGGAACCCCGCCTTCATCCGCTCCAGGAAGACCGGCTCGACGCTCCCCGTCAGTCGAAGCAGGCTGTAGAACGCGGTCTGGGCCCCCGCCTCGCGCGCGCGGCAAAGGATCTCGCCCATCTGATCGTCATTGAGCCCCGGAATCACCGGTGCAATCGAGACGCCGGTCGGAATGCCGGCATCAGCCAGCGTCTTCAGGGCTGCCAAGCGCTTGGTGATAGAGGGCGCCTGCGGTTCCACCTTCCGAGCCATGGTGTTATCGGCAAAGGGAATGCTGAGATAGACGCGGACCGCCGTGACCTCGTGGAGGCGGCGTAGGACATCCAGGTCCCTCAGGATCAGGGCCGCCTTGGTGATGATGCCCACGGGATTGCAAAACTCGGCGCAGACCTCCAGACACGCGCGGGTCAGGCCCCAGGCCGCCTCGAGCGGCTGGTAGCAGTCCGTGTTGCCCGAAAAGACCACCAACTCCCCGCGCCAGGACGGTTTGAGAAACGCCTCGCGCAGCAGGGCCGCAGCCTTGGGTTTGACCACGAGCTTGGATTCAAAATCGGTCCCGGCGCCGAACCCGAGATACTCGTGCGACGGGCGCGCATAGCAGTAGGCGCAGGCATGGAAGCACCCGCGGTACGGGTTGACGCTCCACCGGAAGGAGAGGTCCGGGCTCTCGTTGCGGCTGAGAATGGTTCGGCTCTCATCCTCGAACACCTGGAGCTTCACGGGCGGAGGCGGCTCCAGCCACTCGCGATGCAGGCTCTCGTAAGGGTTCGGGGGATTGCGGATCGGCTTCATACGAGACGGGGCCATTCTATGCCCCCTCGGGACCAAGATCAATGCGGGAATTTCCCTCTTGCCAGAACCGCGGACTCTCCGTAAGCTTCAGGGCTCGCGCGCGGCCCATCCATCCGAGAGGAGCCTCCGACGATGATCACCCCATTTGATTCGCCGATCGTGCTTGAAACCCATCTTGAGGGGCTCACGCTGAAGTCCCGCGGGAAGGTCCGGGACATCTACGACCTCGGGGAAACGCTCCTGATCGTCGCGACCGATCGCATCTCGGCCTTCGACGTGGTCCTCCCGGACGGGATCCCGGGCAAAGGCACGGTCCTCACCCAGCTATCGGCGTTCTGGTTCCGGTGGCTGTTTGAATTTGAAGACCTCCCCCCGAATCATCTCATCGCGACCGACGCGGCGAACTTTCCGGAGGTCTGCCGGCGCCACCGGGCGATCCTGGAAGGACGGAGCATGCTGGTCCAAAAGGCGGTCCCGCTGCCGGTCGAGTGCATCGTCCGGGGCTATCTCTCGGGATCGGGATGGGCGGACTACCAGCGCAGCGGGGCGGTCTGCGGCCAGGCCCTCCCCTCAGGCCTGGTGGAATCGCAGCCGCTGCCGGAGCCCCTCTTCACGCCGTCGACGAAGGCCGACCAGGGCGCGCACGACATCAACATCCCGTTTCCGGTCATGGAGACGAAGATCGGATCCGATCTGGCCAAGACGGTGCGGGAGGTCAGCCTGAAGGTCTACCAGCGCGCGGCGGCATATGCCGAGACCAAGGGGATCATCATCGCCGACACCAAGCTGGAGTTCGGCCTGGACCCCGCGACGGGCCACCCGATCCTGATCGACGAAGTCCTGACGCCCGACTCCTCCCGGTTCTGGCCCCGCGCCGGATTCGTCCCCGGCCGTCCCCAGCCGAGTTATGACAAGCAGTTTGTCCGCGACTACCTGACCTCGATCAAGTGGGACAAGCGGCCCCCCGCGCCGCACCTTCCCCCCGACGTCATCCGACAAACGAGCGAGCGCTACCGGGAAGCGTGCCGGTTGCTGACCGCGGATTAAGACGGCCTGCCGCGCCGGCCCTCACGCCGGTTTCAGGAAGAGCACCGCCAGAGGGGGCAGGGTGAGCGACACCGAATAGGGCTGGCCGTGCGAAGGCGTCGGCTCGGCCTGCACCCCGCCGCCGTTGCCCTGGCCGCTGCCCCCGTAGGCTGCCGCGTCGGTGTTGAGGAGTTCCCGGTACGACCCCGGCGCCGGCACGCCGATCCGGTACCCATGGCGCGGGACCGGCGTAAAGTTGCCGACGCAGAGGACGAAGTCGGAAGGGTCCCCGGCGCGCCGGAGGAACGCGATCACCGACTGCTCCGCATCGCTGAAGTCGATCCATTGAAACCCGGTCCAATCGAAGTCCACCTGATACAGGGCCGGTTCGGCGTGATAGAGCCGGTTGAGGTCGCGGACGCACCGTTGGAGGCCCTGATGAGAATCGTACTGGAGCAGGTGCCATTGCAGGCTGTCGTCGTGGTCCCATTCCCACCACTGCCCGAACTCCCCCCCCATGAACAGCATTTTCTTGCCGGGATGCCCGTACATGAAGGCTAAGAGCGCGCGCATGTTCGCGAACCGTTGCCACGGGTCGCCCGGCATTTTATCCAGCAGCGCCTTTTTGCCGTGCACGTTCTCATCGTGGGACAGGACCAGGACGAAATTTTCGGTGAAGGCGTAGAGCAGGCCGAATGTGATCTTTCCCTGATGGAACTTCCGATGGACCGGATCGAAGCTGAAGTACTCCAGCATGTCGTGCATCCAGCCCATATTCCATTTGAAGGTGAAGCCGAGGCCGCCTGTGTAAGTCGGACGCGACACGCCCGGCCAGGCGGTGGACTCCTCCGCGATCGTGACGACTCCGGGGTGTTCCCGGTGCACCAGGACATTGAACTCCTTGAGGAACTCGACCGCGTCCTGGTTTTCGTTGCCGCCGAACTGGTTGGGGATCCACTCGCCGGGCTTTCGGGCATAGTCCAGATACAGCAGGGATGCCACGGCATCGACGCGCAGGCCGTCGATATGGTACCGGTCCAGCCAGAACAGCGCGCTGTTCAGGAGAAAATTCCGCACCTCCGCGCGACCGAAGTTGAAGATGCGGCTGTGCCACTCCGGGTGATACCCCAGGCGCGGGTCCGCATGGTCATAGAGGTACGTGCCGTCAAACAAGGCCAGGCCGTGCGGGTCGTCCGGGAAGTGCGCCGGCACCCAGTCCACGATCACGCCGATCCCGCTCTGGTGACAGGCGTCCACAAACGCCATGAAGTCCTCAGGGGGGCCAAACCGACTGGTGGGCGCGAAATAGCCCGTGGTCTGGTAGCCCCAGGACCCGTCGAACGGATGTTCGGTGACCGGCATCAGTTCCAGATGGGTGTAGCCCATGTCTTTGACGTAGGGAATGAGCGTGGCGGCAAGTTCCCGGTAGGTCAGCCAGCGGCCGCCCTCTTCAGGCACCCGCCTCCACGACCCGAAATGAACTTCGTAGATGGCCCACGGCCCGCTCAGCGGGTCGCGCTTCGCCCGGTCGTCCATCCACCCCCGATCGCCCCAGGTATAGCCGGAGAGGCTCCGGACGATGGAAGCCGTTTTGGGTCGAATTTCAGCCGCGAAGGCGTACGGGTCCGCTTTGAGAAAAGGGGTCTCCTGGGTTCGCGCCCGAATTTCATATTTATAGGCGGAGCCCTCGGGGATGTCCGGGATGAACAACTCCCAGAGCCCGGTGCTCCCCCGATTGCGCATGGCATGCAGCCGTCCGTCCCAGTTGTTGAAATCCCCCACGACGCTGACTCGCAGGGCGTTGGGGGCCCAGACCACAAACCGCACGCCGCTCACCCCCTCCACACAGCGCAGGTGCGCCCCCATCAGGTCATACGCCCGGTAGTGGCGGCCTTCCGCGAACAGATGCAGGTCGAAATCCGTGAGCGAGCATGGATAAGCATAGGGATCGTGCCGTTCCGTCACGACGCCGGAGCGGTCCGCCACACGCAGCCGGTATCGAAGCTTCTCCGGGCTGACCCGCAGAGTGGCTTCGAACAGACCGGCGGCGTGGACGCGTTTCATGGGAACGGGGGTCTGGACGGGCTCCTCAGGCAAGAGAAACGCCTCCAACGCCTCCGGGAGAAAGGCCCGCACGATGGTGGCCTCTTCCCCGTTTTTCGAAGCGGGATGGGGACCCAATACTCCGAAGGGATCCCAGTGTTCCCCTCGAATGAGCCGTTCGATGTCTTCGGATCGTTGCATGGGTGGTCTTCGCCCGATCAGTCCATCCACTCCCATTATCTCATTAAAGAAGGTCACTTGACAGCCCCTCACGAGTCAGCCTACCATCCCCGACCGACCCGGCCACGGCGGAGCGGCAGGGCGTTGACGAGAGACTCAAAATCATGGCGCGTGCAGTGGACGTCCGGCTTTTCTGGCACGTCGTCAAAGAGGTGGCCCGAAAATTCTATGCCACCAACGGTGCGTTCCTGGCGTCCGGGCTCGCCTTCGATCTCCTGCTCTACTGCGTGCCGCTCTCCCTTCTGCTTGTGTCGGCCCTGGGATACACGCTCTACGGGTCAGACCGGGCCCTCGCCGAGGTTCAAGCCGTCCTGCAACAGCTCCTCCCACGTTCGCACCAGGCCTTTACCGAGAACCTCGCCGCCGTCGCCGCCAACCGGGGCCTACTGGGCCTGGTGGGGTTCGTCCTGCTCTTTATCCTGAGCAGCACCACGTTCGGATCGGTGCGCATCGTCCTCAATACGGTGTTTGAAGTCCAGCATCCACGGAGCTTTTGGAAAGGGAAGGTGGGGGACTTTCTCATGATGCTGATCGCCTCCGGGCTCCTCACCCTGACCGTCGCACTCGGTTCGATGCTGGCCTTGATCCGGAGCGTGGGCGAACGGCTTCCCTTCCTGGGGCCTCTGATGCAGCCGGGCTGGGTTCTTGCCAGCGCCCTGCTCACCTTCGCGCTTACCGCGGCTCTATTCTACGTGCTCTATCGGTTTTCCCCCGCCCAGACGATCGGCCGGCGCGCGCTCGCCTTCGCCTCCCTCACGGGGGCGGGACTCTTCGAGCTCTCCAAGTGGGCCTTTCCCTGGGTCGTCATGATCATGCAGGCGGGCACGGGACTGATCAGCGCTCTGGGCGGGCTCCTCATTTTCCTGGTCTGGCTCTATTATGCCTCGGTGGTCTTCGTCCTTTCCGCCACGCTCGGCCGGGTGCTTGATCAGAGGACCCTCCCTACCCTTTGACGCAGATCAGCGGCACCAGCTTCGCGACCGTCCGGGCCAGGTGCGCATGGTCCGCGGCCTGCACGACCGCGCCCACGTCCTTGTAGGCCCCCGGGGCTTCTTCGGCCACGCCGCGGTACGAGGGGCTGCGGATCAGGATGCCGCGACCGGCCAGTTCGGCGATGACCTCGCGGCCCTTCCACTGTCGGGTGGCCTGGTGGCGGCTCATGCTGCGGCCGGCGCCGTGGCACGCCGAGCCGAACGCCAGCGTCATGCCCTCCCGGGTCCCGGCCAGGATGTACGAGGCCGTGCCCATGGTCCCGCCGATCAGGACCGGTTGCCCGACGTCGCGCAGCGCCGGGGGGATGTCGGGATGCCCGGGGCCGAAGGCGCGCGTGGCGCCCTTGCGGTGCACGAAGAGGCGCCGTGGGCGGCCTTCGATGACGTGCTCCTCGACCTTGCACGTGTTATGCGACACATCGTACAGCAACGGCAGGCGTGCCCCGGGCAGCACCTCGGCGAAGACCTGCCGCACCAAGTGCGTGATGATCTGGCGATTGGCCAGGGCGCAATTGATGGCCCCCCGCATGGCGCCCAGGTACTCCCGGCCGATGGGCGATTCGATGGGGGCGCAGGCCAGCTCGCGGTCCGGCAATTCGATCCCGTGGCCGGCCGCCGCGATCGCCATCTTTTTCAGGAATTCGGTGCCGATCTGGTGGCCGAGCCCGCGCGACCCGCAGTGGATGCTGACCAGGATGTCCCCCCGCCGCACCCCGTAGGCGGCGGCGATCCCGGCGTCGTGGATGGCCTCGACCTCCTGCACCTCGAGATAGTGATTGCCGGACCCGAGAGTGCCCATCTCGTCCTGCTGCCGCTTCTTGGCATGATCGGAAACCTGCTCGGGCTGGGCCTCCGCCATGCGGCCGTGCTCTTCGATCCGCTCCAGGTCTTCCGGCATGCCGTACCCAAGGTCCACCGCCCACTGGGCGCCGCCGAGGAGCATGGCGTCCATCCCTTTGCGGTCGAGGTGCACCCGGCCGGTGCTCCCGACCCCCGCGGGGACCTTGCGATACAGGGCCTCCGCCAACCGCTCCTTCACCGGCAGGATATCGGCCGCCGTGAGCCCGGTGTGGAGATTGCGCACGCCACAAGAAATGTCGAACCCCACCCCGCCCGCGGACACCACTCCGCCCCGCTCGGGATCGAACGCCGCGACCCCGCCGATGGGAAACCCGTACCCCCAATGGGCGTCGGGCATCGCGTAGGAGGCCTGCTCGATGCCGGGCAGGGTGGCCACGTTGGTGACCTGCTCATAGACCTTCATGTCCATGTCCCGGATGAGCGCCTCATCGGCGTAGATGATCCCCGGCACGCGCATCTTGCCGAAGGGCTTGATCCGCCACTCATAGTCGGACTGCCGGTGCACTAAGGCGAGATCCATGGCGTCCTCCGCACTATCGCCTACCGCTCACACGTCCACCACGCACTGGGCGATCCAGGTTCCGTGCCGGTCCTGCGTGACGGAGAGGCTCGTATAGGTCGCGCCCTTGACCTCGACGGCCGGCTGATGCTTCGCCACCAGCACAGGTTCGCCCCAGGCGGTGGCCTGCAGGCGATGGTCGGTGAGTTGCACCTCCACGCGGCCGAAGACCATCTTGCGCGTCGCCATCTCGTAGATCAAGGCATTCAGCCAATCGGCCAGCAACAGTTCGTCGTCGGGCGCCTCGCAGGCGATCGTAACCGCCTCCGTGGGGCTCACCGCCAGGGGATCGGTGATCACGGCGATCATGGCCAGGGCGGCCTGCTCGAACGCGCCCTCCTTCGAGGGCGCGATCCCCCGCACGCCCATGTCGGCCTGATGGGGGAAGTGTTCCCACCTTTCTTCACCCGCCATAACGCGCTATCATAACAAAACCGGCCGGATTTATATTGGGCGCTCCATGATGAAGAGCTTATCCGCCGAAGTCATCACCGCCCTCAAGGGCCTGGCCGCCTTCGCCGTCGTCACCGGCTTGGCGCTCGGCTTTCGTCACCTCGCGCTCCGCGCGCTCTACCGCTGGGCCGCGCGCACGCCGACCCGGCTCGACGATGTCCTCGTGCGGAGCCTCCGCCTTCCCTCGGCCGTCTGGTGCGTGCTGATCGGCCTGTACGTCGCGCTCGATCTCGCGCCCCTGCCGCCGCGCCCCGGGGCCGCTGCGCTCAGCATCGTGTACGCGCTGTTGGTGGTCTCGGCGACGGCCGCGCTGGCGAACGTGGCGGCGTCAACCCTGTGGGACACGCTCCGGAAGAACAATCTGGCGCTCCCGGCCACCGGGCTTTCCATCACGATCATCAAGGTGACGATCTGGATCGTCGGCGGGCTGGTGCTCCTGAGCGGCCTGGGGGTCTCGATCGCGCCGATTCTCACCGCCTTGGGCGTGGGCGGGCTGGCGGTCGCGCTGGCCCTGCAGGACACCCTGTCCAACTTCTTCGCCGGCATTCATCTCTTGATCGAGAAGCCGGTGCGGATCGGCGACTTCGTGAAGCTCGAAACGGGCCAGGAGGGCTACATCGTGGACATCGGGTGGCGCACGACGCGGATCCGCATGCTTCCCAACAATCTGGTGATCATCCCCAACAACAAGCTGACGCAGTCCATCCTGACCAACTACTTCCTCCCCGACCCGCGCATGGCCGTGTCCCTCACCGTCAGCGTGTCGTACGGGACCGATCCGGACCGCGTCGAACGGGTGCTGCTCGAGGAGGCCCAGAAAGCCGTGGGCCAGGTGCCGGGGCTTTTGGCGGAGCCGGCGCCCGCCGTCAGGCTCATTCCCGGCTTCGGCGCGTCGTCGCTGGACTTCACCCTGGGCGTCCATGTCCGGGAATTCGAGGACCAGGGACTGGTCCAGCACGAGCTCCGCAAGCGCATTCTGAAACGGTTCAAGGACGAACAGATCGAGATGCCCTACCCGCAGCAAGTCGTTCAACTGAAGACCGACAAGCCGACCGAACAGATATAGAGCCTCTTCAGGCTTTTGAAGAGTCGACCACCTTCAGGGAGGAAAAATAGGCCCGATAGAATCCACGATCCCGCGTCAACAGCCGATTGGCTTGCAACAACGCATGCGCGCCGATCAAGAAATCAGCCGCCACCCGATTCCGCCGTCCACCCCGATCCCGATACTTCTTCCAGGACGCGCCGGCTGCCAGCGCCGTTTCGATTTCGATAGCGCTGAATTCCACGCTTAAACGCCTCATGGCGTCTTGGGCGGCCTCGGATGTTGGAAAGAGGCCTGCCACCTCCGCCCATACGACCTCGCAGGCAATCAGGCCGCCTTCGCTGATACAGGAACGCAGAGCCGCTTTGGAGCGACTCCCGAAGGCAGGATCGGCGCCGAAAATGTCGAGCAGGACGCTCGTGTCGACTGCCGTGATCACCTCGCGCCGGCCGTCCCGCGCAACGTTTTCATCACCGCATCCGTCGGCCGTCCAAGCTTAAGTATCCCGTACACGCTCTCGACTGCGTCCTGAGGCGTGATCTTGGTCGCCACCAACTGCCCCTGCTCCGCACGGAAATCCAAGGCTTGGCCCGCCCGAATGCCCAGGCGATCACGGATCGGCTTGGGGATCGTCACCTGCCCCTTTTCCGAAACCACGGTTTTCATACCATCATGGTATGAATTCCTACTTCACAAGTCAAGCAAAAAATCCGACGGTGACTGACACCAGTTTCAATGGATATTGAAAATTCATGGCTGGACGAGTACAGTCAGAATGTCGCCAGCCATAGAGGAGAGACCATGGGAAAAGCATTATCACAGCTTGAACAGGAGGCCAAACAACTCCCCGCGGCTGACCGCGCCCATCTCGCGCACAGTCTGATCGCCAGCCTGGACATCGGTGAGGATGTGGAGGCGGAAGAGCTATGGCTGCAAGAGGCCGAGCGCCGCTATCAGGACTACCGACGAGGGACACTCGCTCCCAAACCCGCTGCTCAGGTTTTTGACGACGCCCGCTCCAAGCTAAAATGACCTCCGCCGGATGCCCTACCCGCAGCAGGTCGTTCAACTGAAGACCGACAAGCAGCCGTAGCGAGGAACGGTGTCTGTTACCGTTTTCTCCGAGGAGTCATAGGTCGGGGTCTGTCACCGTTTTCATTATCTGTTTGCTTGCGAATCGGAAAACGGTGACTGACGCCACGTTTGTTTTAGGCGGGCTGAACAGTCAACTCCAACCCAGATTAATTTCACAATTCCCTTACATGACCTTCTCTGAAGAACTCGGAAACTTCCCCCAAGGATTTGCGTCGGGGTCATAGCGCCAGGCATCAAGATCAAAGTCTCTCAAGAGTATCTGATGGACCTTTCCATCATACAGAATGCAGCTGCGAAGATACTTGTATGCGAGGGCACACCGCCGTTGATTGAAAAAGCGAAAAAGGATGGTATTTACGGCGTCGGCTATCCGTATCTCGAAATACGCATGCGATTGAACGAACCTGAGGTGATTAGAGAAAAGATCACTGAAATCCAGATGGCCCTCCCGCATATATTTCGTCAAAAAGGGATGGCCCTTCTCCTTCCACTTCTCTAACATCGGGAAAGGATTTAATTTACTGGCGTGGTAAAGCTGATTACGCCAAATGTTACGCCAAAAAAATTGGTGTCTCGGTTCTTTTATGAAATCCCGGTCGATAAGAAATTCCATTCGCATCAGCTCTTCATCATGCCCTCCAGAGATCGCATGCCCCATTGTGTTTACGATCGCCGAGGACAGGCACGAACCGAGTAATACAATCTTAAGGAACTGCGAATAGCTTAGTCTTTGTAGCCAATTCCCAAAGTCCTGATAAACAGCTGCTAATTTTTTCTTTCCCTGAGCGGTATAGCCTTTTACCCCCTCCTGAATACCAACCAAGGCGACTGCGCGATGCTTTTCAACGACCGATTTAGGATTATCGGTTGGATTAATCGCAAATGGTGTCACACCCACATAGTGTTGGCCGCAAAGAACAACGCGCGCAAACTCCGATAGTTGATCATCGGACAAACTAGAACTTTTAATTTCTCCCTTTGCGTTCTTCAGAGTTCGAGGCAACGACATCTCCCAGTCTGTAAATTGTCGCTCTTTCAGTTTGTAGAACGTCCTCCGCTGACGGAGGTGAATCGCAGAAAAGAAGTGTCGCTCCTTTGCGTCCGGTGCAAAAGACCCTGATTCATCAATAGCGATGATCATGCAGTGCCTCGGAAGCTACCGTTGTAGGCAAAGAAGATGGAACCATGGAAACTTCTCGGAGTGACGTCTTGCATTACGACGATGGATGATTGCAAGACCTGCCCTGACCTTCTTTGTACGGATTAGAGCAGATGCCTTTCATGAAGGTAAAGCCTAAATAGCATATCAATGAGCGGAATGGCCTCTGTCAGGCGAGCCATGGTCCCTGTCATTTCTAGGACTTCCGTTATGTCCTTGTCTGGAACATCATAAGGACGATCCCCTCCCTGCAAGATGGCAATAAACAATTCATTCGAAAAACGATGATGTGTATGGATAAAATCCTGCGACTCTTCCCAGACTCCAGTTCTTTCGAAGGGAACCGACTTCAGACCCCGTCCAACAGCATTGTGCTTGACGTGTGCCCCAATGCTGTTTCGTACTTCCTCAATAAGTCCATGGGCCTCGTTAATGCGCTTACAAAATTCTTTGAAATACTCTTGCGCTTTAGGTTCACACCTTTTAAGGATCCGCTTGAATTCCACATTGCAGTTCAAGGTTTGTAGCGCTCCCCTGATCTCCATCAGCGTCCTGACCGAATTCCTGAAGAAGTAGTTGTGCCGCCATGGGATCGAATTCCTGTCTAGGAACTCCATTGGATCAAAGACAATGCCATGGATTTCAAGAGATAGATCTTCCCTCAGAATGCATAAGCGAGCGATGATTGTTGCAAGCTCGTCATCCGGAGGGAAAATTTTCCGAACGTTGAGAATTCGTATCCTGGTCCGAGCCGGTCTTCGGCGGAGGATGGCCGTCCGATCTTCAGGTGCTCCTCCGCTCGCACCAAGCGTTGCTTTATCTGGCATCATTTACCCGGCAGCAGAAAAGAGGACAGGCTACTTTGTTTGGTCCTCTCACGCCGTAAAGAAGGTAGCCTTTCCCTTTTTCTGAACGCACTCCTCACTTAATTCTTAGCGTATAGGCGACGGCTGGCCCGTAATCAGGGCATAGAGTGTGACCAGGCCAAAGAAGAATGCGACGCTGGCCGTCGCCAGGATGATGAAGTTTGCAAGGTAGTAGTTATAGCGTTGCTCCCATCGCGACACTTTGATGGTCCACCAGAAGATTTGTCGGGTATTATCCTCAGATTCTCGAGAAGGGGTCATGGCCTTACGAAAACCAAGCAGCAGGCTCCCAAAGCCAAAATAGAATGCTGCTTCTCCAAGTGTTTTCCACATCATTGATCACTCGACTTGCTGTGCTTAGGCTTCAGCAGGCATTTTGGCGGCCAGAAAAAGGGGACAGGTTACCTTGTTTAGTCCTTTCCCCTCGTCGCGGTGTCTCATAGGTGATGCCTCGGATCCCCCGTGGCTAGATGGACGCATAGCAAACCCGGTGTCAGGCACATTTTTCTCGGAAGAAAAATTGAGCCAGACACCTCAGATAATCGAGCAAGACACCTCCGGGCGCCAGACACCTTACCGCTCCGGCTCGTAATTCAGATTGGGGGCGAGCCAGCGCTCGATCGCGCCCACGTCCATTTGTTTACGCCGCGCATAGTCCAGGACCTGGTCTCGGGCGAGCTTGCCCACCGCAAAGTACTTCGCGTCGGGATGCGCGAAATACAATCCACTGACCGAGCTGGCCGGAAGCATCGCGAAGGTTTCAGTCAAGGTGATGCCCGCGTTCTTCTCCGCGTGTAGCAGATCGAAGAAGGTGCGCTTCTCGGTGTGGTCCGGACAGGCCGGGTACCCGGGGGCCGGGCGAATGCCCCGGTAGCGTTCCCGGATCAGGTCTTCGTGGCCGAGCCCCTCCGCCGCGCCGTAGCCCCATTCCTCCCGCGCCTTCTTGTGCAACAGCTCGGCAAAGGCCTCCGCCAGCCGGTCCGCCAGCGCCTTTGCCATGATCGAGTTGTAGTCGTCGTGCTCCTTCTCGAAGCGCGCGCAGATCTTCTCAAGCCCGATGCCGCTCGTGACCGCGAACGCGCCGAGGTAGTCCGGAAGTCCCGTGGACTTCGGCGCGATGAAATCGGCCAGCGCCTGATTGAACTGCCCCTCCGGCTTCGGCGTCTGCTGGCGGAGTGTATGGAACACCATCCGCACCGACGTGCGCGACTCGTCGCGGTACACTTCGATGTCGTCGCCGACGCTGTTCGCCGGGAAGAAACCGTACACGCCGCGCGCCGTGAGCAGCTTGCCGCGCACGATCTCGTTGAGCAGCGCCTGTGCGTCGTCGAACAGCTCCTTGGCCTTCGGGCCGACGGTCGCGTCCTCCAGGATCTTGGGATAGCGCCCGCGCAGCTCCCACGTGTGAAAGAACGGCGACCAGTCAATGAACGGGACAATCTCACCCAGCGGACACGATTCCAGGACCCGAATGCCGGTGAAGGCCGGTTTCGGGATGTCGGCGGCTCGCCACTCGATCGGCGTTCTCCGCTCACGCGCCTCGGCCAACGTGAGCAAGACCTTCTCCCCGCGCTCCTTGTGCGCGTGCCGGACTCGCTCCTGGTCAAGCCGGTTTTGTTCGGCGAACGGCGCCTTCTGGTCCGGACTGAGGAGGCGGCTGACCACCCCCACCGCCCTCGAGGCGTCCAACACGTGGACCACCGGCTGCGCGTACGCGGGCGCGATCTTCACGGCCGTATGGGCCTTGCTCGTGGTGGCCCCGCCGATCAGAAGCGGGACCTGCACTCCCTCCCGCGCCATTTCCCGCGCCACGTGCACCATCTCCTCCAGCGAGGGGGTGATCAGGCCACTGAGCCCGATCAGGTCCACCTGGCGGTCGCGGGCGGTCGCGAGGATCTTGTCGCAGGGGACCATCACCCCCAGATCGATCACCTCATAGTTGTTGCACCCGAGCACCACCCCGACGATGTTCTTCCCGATGTCGTGCACGTCCCCCTTCACGGTGGCCATCAGGATTTTCCCCTGGGCCCGGCTGATGCCGGAGGTCTTTTTTTCTTCCTCCATGAAGGGCAACAGATAAGCCACCGCCTTTTTCATCACGCGCGCGCTCTTGACGACCTGGGGCAAAAACATCTTGCCGGAGCCGAACAGGTCCCCCACGATGTTCATGCCCGCCATCAAGGGGCCTTCGATCACCTCCAGAGGCTTGGCGTACTTCCGGCGGGCCTCCTCCACGTCCGCCTCGATGTGCTCCACCACGCCTTTGACCAGGGCGTGCGACAGACGCTCCTCGACCGTGCCCGCCCGCCAGGCATCCTCCTGCACGGCAACTCTGCCCTGCTGCCTGACGGTCTCGGCAAAGGCCACCAGCCGCTCGGTGGCGTCCGGGCGCCGGTTCAACAGGACGTCTTCGACCAGCTCCAGCAGGTCTTTGGGGATCTCTTCGTACACGGCGAGCTGACCGGCGTTGACGATGCCCATGTCCAGCCCGGCCCGGATCGCATGATAGAGAAAGGCGGAGTGCATCGCCTCGCGGACCGCGTGGTTGCCGCGAAAGGAGAAGGAAATATTGCTGATGCCCCCGCTGACCTTGCAGTGAGGCAGCGTGGCCTTGATCCGGCGGACGGCCTCGATGAAATCCACCGCGTACGTGTTGTGCTCCTCGATGCCCGTGGCGACGGTCAGCACGTTGGGATCGAAAATAATGTCCTGTGGTGGAACCCCCACCTCCTCGGTCAAGATCCGGTACGCCCGCGTGCAGATCTCGACCTTGCGTTCCACCCGGTCGGCCTGCCCCGCTTCATCGAAGGCCATGACCACGACCGCCGCGCCGTACCGCCGGATCAACCGGGCGCGGCGTGTGAACGCCTCCTCCCCTTCCTTCAGGCTGATCGAGTTCACGACCGGCTTGCCCTGGACGCACTTGAGCCCCGCCTCGATCACCGCCCAGTTGGAGCTGTCGATCACGACCGGCACCCGGGAGATGTCCGGCTCGGAGGCGATCAACTTCAGGAATTGCTCCATCGCCGCCGCCGAATCCAGCATGCCCTCGTCCATGTTCACGTCGATCATCTGTGCACCGCCCTCCACTTGTTGGCGCGCGATAGACAGGGCGGCCTCGTACTCGGCGTTCAGGACCAGTTTGGCGAACTGGGGGGACCCGGTGACGTTCGTGCGTTCCCCGATGTTGACGAAGTTGGTCTCCGGGCGGATCGTCAACGGTTCCAGCCCGCTCAGGCGGGTAAACGGTTCGGGGGTGACCGGCACTCGCGGGGGACAGTCGCGCACGGCGTCGGCGATGGCACGGATATGGGCCGGGGTCGTCCCGCAGCATCCGCCGACGATGTTCAGCCAGCCGTTCGACGCGAAGTCCAGGAGGTCGGCGGCCATGATCTCCGGGGTTTCATCGAACCCTCCGAAGGCGTTGGGCAGGCCGGCATTGGGATAGCAACTGAGGTACACCGGCGCGAGCGAGGCCAGCTCCCCGATATAGGGGCGCATCTGCTTCGCCCCGAGCGCGCAGTTGATCCCGACGCTCAGCAACGGCATGTGGGAGATCGAATTCCAGAACGCCTCCACGGTCTGGCCGGAAAGCGTCCGGCCGCTCCGGTCCGTGATGGTGACCGAGACCATCACGGGCACGCGCCGTCCCTGGGTCTCAAAATACTGATCGATGGCAAAGAGGGCGGCCTTGAGGTTCAGCGTGTCAAAGACCGTCTCGGCCAACAAGAGATCGACCCCGCCGTCCAGCAGTCCCCGGACCTGCTCGGTATAGGCGGCGACCAGTTGGTCGTAGCTGACCGCCCGAAAGGCGGGGTTGTTGACATCCGGCGACATCGACGCCGTGCGGTTCGTGGGCCCCATCGCCCCGGCCACGAACCGCGGGCGGGACGGGTCCTTCGCCATGACGGCCTCGACCGCACGACGGGCGGCCTGGGCGCCGGCCACGTTCAGGTCATAGACCACGGGCTCCAGCTTGTAATCGGCCATCGAGATCGCCGTGGAGTTGAACGTGTTCGTCTCGATGATGTCCGCCCCCGATTCGAGATATTGGCGATGGATTTCCTCAATGATGTCCGGCTGGGTCAGGCAGAGGAGGTCGTTGCACCCTTTCAGATCGGTGGGGTGGTCGGCGAATTGCCGCCCCCGAAAGCCCGCCTCATCGAGCTGACGCGCCTGGATCATCGTGCCCATCGCGCCGTCGAGAATCGCGATGCGCCGGCGCAACAGTTGCTCAAGCTCCAGAGGCCTTGGGGACACGCCGCTCATGGAAATCGGGACCTCGTTCCGTCGACGGGCGACGGGCTGGAACTACCTACAGAGTTCTCGATGGATCGTCCGGTGACTATACTGGATAGGTCCAAGCGGCGCAAGCGGGGCGCCTTGACAATCCGGGGGGCAGTCCGTAGCATTTGCGTACCCTCGGAGCCCCTCAATGCGAATGATGGCGATCCTCTTTGCTGGCCTCCTGGTCTGGTGGTTCTCCCCTCCCGCCGCGCACGCCGGGAGTCTCTTCTCGGACGGGTACCTGGGCCTGGCACGGCCCGAACTACATGCCACGCTGGGGCAACCCCACAAGATCCGGACCAAGCTGGCCGCCCAGCGGGTCTACCAATACCATGCCTTCGACGAATGGGAGAACGTGTTAAAGGAACAGATGGCCTCCGTGATAGGGGAAGACGTGTACGTCTATACCAGGGAGAAGGTGAATATCCGGTACTCCTTCCAGTTTGCCGAGGAGAAAACCACCGGCGCCGACGCGCCGCCCCTCATCGTCACTCTGGTGGATGTCGAGTTCCTGAGTCCCGATCTCCCGGCCGGCTCGCTCGAAGGCCCCGTATCCGTCCCCTACCCGGTGCCGATTGCGGATCTCCAGAAACTCGTGCCCGAGTTTCGGCCGTCGCCCTCGGACGACGCGCCGACCTTCCGATCCAACCTCTTCGTCATCCTGATCCAGGATCAGGTCTCCAAGGACGGGCGCCGTCTGGTGAGGGAGCCGGCCAAGGCCGGCTATGACTGGTCGCTCTCCTATCGCTTGTACACCCTCGAGGAGCTGCCCCCTCGCCTCACCCTGAACGACAAGGTGAGCCGGCTGGAGTTCGCCGTGGACAGCCTGCAATTCATCAAGGACCACTCGAAGCTGACCCATGAGGCGATGCTGAACCCCTTTTCGGCCAAGGCCGCATCCCTTCCCCCGCCGGCGGAACCGGTCAAGAAGAAGATCCCCCTGCCCCGCTATGCCCCCTGACGGGACGCGCGGGTCCGGGTCGAGCATCGCTCCGTGGTCGTCCGAGGTCGATCAGGCGGTTTCGGCGGTGTCGGCGAACCGGATATCCCGCAGATCCGTCAAGAGGAGGTAGGCCTCTCCCCACTGGCAGGGGCTGTCCAACGTCCACGGCTCTTCGGCCTTGACCGGCCTGAGCCGGAGCCCCCACTCTCCCCCGCGCACGAGATACGCCACCCCTGATCCGGAATCCTCGACCGGCAGGGCCCACGCCGGGCAGAGGGCATTGGCCGGGTCTCCCTGCCAGCCGGTCACCCAGCACCACTCTCCCGTTGAGACGCGGTCGTAGAGGCGGACCTGCGCCACCGGGCGCGCGGGCCCCTGCTCCCGGAACCGGAGGAAGACTGAGCCCTCGCAGTTGGGATTGGACTCCACTTCAACGTACATGCAGCGCCTCATCCGGGAGGAAGGCTTGACCTCGCAAAGGCTTCCTTGATAGACTTTTTTCCATCAATGAGTCTCTCGAACGCCTCGTCCCTGCCGCTCCCCTACCTTCGCCGACGCCCGATCCGGCTCGTCCTGTACCTGATGCTCGTGATCGCGGTGCTGGGGATACTGGTGTGGCGAGTCCTGCCGAGCTACCGGTATCCCACCTTGGAAACGGCCATCACCCAGAAGCGGGTGGTCGTGGGCATGAACCGCGAACAGGTGCTGCGGAGTTGGGGGTCTCCGTATAAGATCGAGGTCAGCTATACCGACGCCGGGATCCGCCGGGAATCGTGGGTGTATGAGGATTGGATCGACAGCGCCACCGTCAAGCATCGCTATCTGTATTTCGAGGAGGACGCCCTGGTCGGCGGGTGGTACTGACGCCCCTCAGCCCGCCTGGTCCGCTTCGGGGGTCCCCTCCACGGCCTCCAGGAAATCCCGCAGCAGCAGAGAGGCGCGATCGAGGTCGGGCTCGGCAACGAAGATGATCCGTTCGTTGAACGGAAACAGGTTCAACCCGGGATACAGGCCGCCGAAATGCTCGTTCTGGACAAAGTACGCGATGCCGGCCCCTTCCAAGAGGCTCGAAACGAGGAGAAGTTCGTTTTCGTCCCGGGGGACCAGGAGCATGGTCATGCGCGTATGGTAGCCCTCCGGGGGAGGGAAACGCAATGCCGGGGTTCCCGCCGGCCCGGCCCTGGGGCTTCGAGCGTGTCAGGGGGTCTCGGTGACTTGGAGCCGTCGTTCCTGGCCGGGGCCGCCGGAAATCATCAGGACACGCTTCCATTCGCGGATCGTATAGACGGCCCACGCGTTGGGGTGGCCCTGATAAAAGGCATCGGGGTCCTCCCCCTTGGCATTGAGGTAGATGGGCTCGGTGAAGCCCTCATCAAGGACGCGATCCAGGAGGCACTCGGCGGTCATCCCACGCCCCTTGAGCGACACCTCCGCGAGGACCTTGAAGATGTCGTCCGGGCTGTTCAGCGTAATCGGCTCCATCGGCTTATAACTCATTCTAGCGACCGCCTTAAAAGGATGCAAGGGAGACCCGTATGAAGGTTCTTTCCAGCGATCAGTTCCGGGACAAGCTGCTGGCGATCATGGACCGGAAGGACCACTGGGCGTGGCCGCTGTTTTCCGGTCCCCAGACCACTAAGGCCCAGCTCGAAATCCACTACCGCCAAGAATACGCCGTGTACGTTCGGGACTTCGCGGTGTTGTTAAGCCGGATCCACGGTAAGAACCCTCCCCGCCCTGTGCGGAGCGATCTGGCCCGCAATCTCTACGAGGAGGACACCGGCGGCCTGACCCTCGGCCAATCCCATCCCGACCTCTTCCTGAACATGATGCTCGGGCTGGGGTTCGAGCGGGCGCACTTCCGCGACGTCAGCCTCCTCTCCGAGAGCCGCGCCTACCGCGAGTGGTTGGACAAGATCACCCTGATGGGGGATTGGCTGACCGCGCTCGCCGTCGTCACCGTCTTTGTCGAAGGCAGTCTCCACGACCGGCGGGAACTCCTGCATCCTTCTCCGCCCATGGACCCGGCGCAGATCGAGGAAGCCGTGCGGAAGCACTATCTGGTGCAGAACCACTGTATTGATCCGAAGTACCTGGACCTGACCAGGGTCCATCTCATGGTCGAGGCCAGCCATCGCCAGTCCGCCTGGAAGTCCGTGCTGACCTACGCGACCGGCGCGGCGGACCAGCAACTCATCCTCGATGCCATGCAGGAAGCCCTGGATAACTGGCTCCGGTACCGGGACGGGATCGCCCGGGCGTGCGGCCTCCGAAAGTGAGGCCTCCTGTTCCCATGCGGGGACCGGCTAGGGCCCAGGCCTGATGAGATAGTGCAGCGCCGTGTCGGCCAGAATGCCGCCCCAGGCGACCATGTTGAGAAGGCGTAGCGGACGCCCGCCGTCCCGGTGCCAGATGCGGACCAACTGCGTCAGAATGAGGCCCTGCGTCAGGAGCGACGGGAGCCTGTGAATGTGGGGTGAGACGGTTCCTCTCTCGCTGGCCATCGCGACCACCGCAGTGATGAGATAGCACAGCAGCGTCAGGACCTGAACTAGGACGTCGGTTTTGGTCGCCTTTCTTCGGACGGCCCACACCACCGCGGCGCTGAGGGCCACGACCACTACCAGGAGGAGAACGGGAAACAGCGGCCACCAGACTTTGCCGCTGAGGGAGATCGCCGTCATGGATCCCAGGGCAGTCACGTTCAGAGCGAGATACGACGAGTCCCGGTAGATCCTCCGGTGAGCCAACAAGCGCGAAGGATGGGAATGCAATGGATACTGTGACCGACCCATTGTGTGGTAAAATTAAATCCTGACAGGATACCCATGGCCACGTTCCCGTCAGCCCCAGTCCCCGAGGTCCTTGAGGAGACCACCACAGGAACCGACGATGAGCTTGGGGCGCGGGTCATCGTCTATAACTGCGATTGCCATACCTACCAACAAGTCATCGACCTGCTCTGCCGGGCGGTTCCCAAGATGACGCCGACCCGGGCCTTCGAGCTCGCGTATCGCATCGACCATATGGGATCGGCGGAAGTCTATTCGGGAGCCCATAAAATCTGTGAACAGGTTGCGGTGATTCTGGCCGACGGGGGCTTACGGGTGGTGGTACAGTAGGGTGGCGGTCCCGCCGGTCACCCCTTCTTTTCGAAGCTGATGGCGCCCTTGAATTCTGCGATGGCCGCGCCCAACGCCTTGGGGCCCAGCGGAATATTGGCCTCCAGGGTGGCCTCCGCCTCAGGATTGTCGATGACCACTTCGTACCGATCCTGGATATTCGTCAGGCGGGCGCCCGTCGATTGCTCCCGTGGCATAAAGACCTCACGCCACACTTCTTTCTCGACCAGGCACACATCGCGAAACCGCTCGTAGAGAAGCTGGAGCTTCTCCGGATCACGTTCTTTCATCGCCGTGTTTTTCCGTCCCCGCGACGGTCAGGCCCGCTGGGCCCGTTTCCGCATAGGGGGCATGGACAGGATGATGCGAGCAGGACTGACTTCTTTGACCTGGGCCGTGGTGTAGATCCGCGCTCCGTAGAGTTCGGAGATCCTCGCCACCGCGCCCTTGTCTCCCTTCCGAGCCTTCGCGAACAGGCGACGCCGCTCTTCGAGCTCATCTTCCGCCATCGCGGTCGCGAGAGCGGACTGTCCCTTCGTCTTTTCCGGCGGTTTGTGATGTCCGGAGATCTTCCGGTGGGGGGTCTCCTCGTGTCGTCTGGCCTTCACGGGGGCCATCTTGACCGCCCCCGGTTTACGATGCCGTCCCTTCAGGTGCCCCACCTTATTTTGTCGACTCTTTTTCATGTGCGATCGTCCTCGTCCCCGCCAATTTGAGTCATCGGTTGATTATACTACCACAAACCACGGGTGCTCTGTGAGAAATCTCCTCGCCTTGGCTCAAATTATCGTGTGCCTTCCATGAATTATTCATGATAACTGAGTGATATTTATACGGTTTATCGTCTCTGCCAACTCCTGATCGGACCACGGTTTTCCCTCACCAACCAACCCGTGCGTGCCCGCCCCGTGCGTTCCAGGGCGGGTTCCTGGACGAAGTCGCTCACAGGCTTCTATAATGGGGCCACGACAATCCGCATCTCACCCCGAAAGGAGCTCTCACATGCAATCCTACAAGAGCGAAGGACCCCCGGTCGGCGTCAAGGACGACCCTGAAGCCCGCGAGGTGTTGCGCCGGGCCTTCGAAAAAACGGCCCGCTGGCCCGCCGACTTCAAGGGGTTTACGGCCGATCTCACGGCGAACCTCGATGGGAAAGAATTCACGGGATCGGTCACCGTGAAGTCCGCCCAGGATGTTCATGTGTCCCTGCCCGATGCCGAGGTCCAAAAGTGGGCCGCCGGCACCATCGGCATGATCGCCGTCCACCGGGGACCCCGCACGTTCGACCAGTCGGACGGCAAGAGCGTGCTGACCCTGGAGCGGGGGGCCGCCCACCCGATGGGCCAGACCGTTCGCATCCACGACCAGCTTCAATCCCATTACCGGGTGAAGGATGACCGGATCATCCAGATCAACCGGACCATGGGGCCGATGAAGTTCACCATCAACGTCGAGGACAGCATGGTCACGGCGGACGCCAAGTACTTGACGACGCGCTACACCGTGTATTATTTTAATCCGGCCGACGGGAAGCTCACCAACGTGGAGAGTTTCACCGACACCCACGTCCGCCTCGGCAAGGCCGACCTGCCGGCCTCGCGCCGCATCATCTCAGCGGACAATGGGACCGTCACGGTCAAGACGCTCACGTTCACCAACCATCGCCTGCTGTAAAAGGAGCGGCTTCGCCATGTCAATAGACATTCCCGGCTCAACCGGAATGGGCGACATGAAGGGGAAGACCCCGGACACGATGATGGGCCAGATGGCCCGGCCCGCGCCGAAGGATCTGACCAAGGGACCTCCCAGAAGCCCGCGGAAGCTGCTGGGGGGCTACGTCCATCTGGCCAGGATGATCGACAAGGCCTGCGCCCGTGAAACGGGCACGAACGGCGAGTACATCTACGCGTGTCCGCTGGACAAGGCCCTGCTCGACTTCCTTGAAATCACGGAACAGGACTTCGCCTACGCCTCGAAGACCCGCACGGACGACCTGATCCTCGATTGGCTGGCCGTGCACGCGCGGCCCCGGTCCAAGAAACAGATCGAATTATGGAACAAGCAGATGCTGGAACGAGGCCCCCAGGACGACGCCCAGTGGGCCTACTTCAAGAAAACCAGAGACGCGATCGATCCTTCGCGGGCCGACATCGTCACCTGGATCGACCTGCTGGATCTCGAAGAAAGGCGGGAAGTCCCGCGCCGGGACACACCCCCGCGCACCTGATCTCAAAGAAGAAGCCATACCCTATGGTCCACCAACCCGGAGGAACGGTCATGCGACAATTCGCGATCATGGTCTTTGCCTTAGTGCTCCTCCTCGCAGGGGCGAGAACTGGAATTGCGGACACCCCGCAAGGCGCGCTGACAACGGCCGATCTTCAAAAAGTATTGGCCGCGGCCGTGGCCAAGGCCCAGGAGATCGGCGTTCCGATGGGCATTTCCATCGTGGATGCAGGGGGAACCCTGATCGGGTTCATCAAGATGGACGGCGCGTTCGTCCATACCAACCACACCTCCTACAGCAAAGCCTACACCGCGGCATCCATCAAAAAACCCTCGGGCGCCAGCGGGATTCCCCCGAACATCACGGCCGAGATCTCCTCGACTACCGGCGGGAAGTTCACTACGCTCCCGGGAGGCCAGCCGTTGGTGAAGGACGGGAAAGTGGTCGGCGCAATTGGAGTGGGCGGCGGAAAGGGCGAGCAGGACGAGGCGGTCGCGAAGGCGGGCGTGGACGCCTTGGCCGTCAAATAGGCTCGAACAGAGTCACGGACCAGGCCCGCTCGGCCTGGTCCGACAACCCCGCACTGCCATGGGCGATCCCGACGGCGTCTATACGGACCTCGAAGGCGGCCTATAACGCGAAGTCGAGTCCGACCAGCATCGTATTCTGAATTTGATCCCCTCCTGATGCGGCAGTGTACCTGCCTCGCAGATTGCTGTATTCGAGATGAAGGGCGGTATCGGTACGGGTGGAGATGTGAAAGTTGTACCGAATTCCCACCGTGTGCTGCTGCGTGTTGTTAAAGTTTCCCATAACTCTGCCGTCCGGCAGGGCAAGCCCGGTGTCCGGTTGTTGGGTATTCGTGATCCAATCGTACCGGTAGATGAACAGCCACTTCGGTATCTGAATCGGGTTGTAGTCCGCTTCGACAAACCCGCCGTTCCAGTGAGCCGCTTGAAACGTCCCGACAGGAGCCGCCTGATTGATGAAGAGGTCCTTACTATCCCTTGCGAACATCCAGGTTCCGAAGACGTTCACCTGCCCCCCCCAGGTCAGGCTCGCGTCCACGCCAACCCGTGAGAATGGCTGGTTGTTCTCACCCGTCCCGGGGCCTGGGGGGGGGCCGCCTGGGACCGCCGCCGGGAAGGCCTGGTTAGGGCCCGTGGGCGCCCGCCCCGCCAAGACGTACGCGCCGATCCGCTGCCCGGACACGACTCCATAGCCGTCAATGGATTGAGTCACATGGCCATAAAAATGGAAGCCCCGGCCCCCTCCGGTCATGTCGTCGTTGACGTCACTGTTCGAAATGGCATTCAGCGAATACCGGAAATAGCCATTGCCTGGTGTGGCGACAATCCCGGCCAGCTCGGCCCCTGGGTGGTTATCTCCAAGGCCAAAGTCGTTGATCGGTTCCCCTAGGGGATTGACGGTGCCGGTTAATCCACCACCAATGACAGGAAATCCAGCGGAATAGTGGTAGACCAAAAAGGGAGTGTTGAGCGTGGGGCTCCGCTTCTCACTAAAGGGGAGATCCAGCTCAAATTTGCCCACCTTCAGGTTCATGAGGTAGCTCTTGTCGCCAAGACCCACAAAGCGCTGGAGGTTGTCGAGCCTGATGAAGGCCGATTCCAGATCACTATCGCTGGCCCCAGTGCCAAATCCGGCACTTTTAAGCCCCGGGGTGTACACCATGCCAAATGTGATATCCCTGGCCAGGATACCAAAGCTCAGGATATCCAGGCCGGTGAACCCAAAGCTCCCTGTCGTGGCTGTGACGTCGCCCACACCGGAGGTCGCGTTAACCAGGCCCCCTTTGCTTTGGAATTGGTATCCCACGGTGGTCCGTAACGACACCGGCCAGTAGCCCTTGGTCAGTCCTTCCCAGGTCGGGAGCTCCTGGTCGGTGCCGAGCTGATAGCCATGGTCCCGGAAGAGGTTCCCGAAATCGTTCAGCTTCGGAAACGACGGCACATGGCAGACATTGCAGGCAAAGTCATACTTGCGCGCAAAGGCCGGGATGGCTTGGGCATCCCGCACATCCTGGATCAGCCCGCTGAGAACTCCAACCACAGCGAGGATCAGCCCGATGATCAGAAACCGTGCGGCTTTCATTGTGTTACCTCCATACCGAGTTTTTCCAATGATGGCATTTCACTCCGATCAAAAGCGTTCGAGCAATTGCCTTTTCTTCGTCCGATACTCCTCTTCCGTGATCACGCCTTCGTCCCGGAGTTGTTTGAGCTCACGAAGCTTCTGGGCTGAATCGCCCATGCGGTCCCGTTCGGGAGCGACCGAAGATTTGGGCACATCGGGTCCTTGCGCGGGTTTGGCGGTAGGAGGAGGGCCCAGAAGGCTCTTGTAGTCCATGACCAGTTGCGGGACTGAGGTCCCCCGCAGGTCGCTCAAAGGCCCTCCGCCGACGAGGGCGGTGGACTGGTAGTCGCCGGAGGCAAAACTATAGTAGCGATCACCCATCGACAGAAGGGGATCGTCCCATAGCTGGTTCCGGACCGACGCCATTGTGACGACGTGGCGATAATTGGCCAGCCTCAGGTACAGCCGGTCTTCTTTTACAAACCACCCGCCGGTGGTGATCTCGGTCAGCTCGGGAGAACGGCGCTTGGTGAGGCCGAAGACGACCCATTCGTCCGGATGGGCATGCTTAAACGCCTTGCTGAGCCATTTGCTGAGGAAGGCGATCTCGTCGGAGGTGAACGCTGGAGTCGAGGTTTCCTTGGGGGAAACGAGGAGGATGCCGCCGGGCTCGTACTGGACCCACACGTTTTCCAGGATACGGGCCCATTCTTTTCCGCTAAGTTCGAACGGGTGATTGAACCGGTTCAGCTTTTCCCGGTCGGCATCGCCATAACGGGCCTCCACCCGGACAAAACGATCAGGCTCTTCATGAACCGGCGCTTCGACCCGCGACGGCCCGACGCAGGACTGGCCGAGAAGTGCCAGGCACACAATGATAAGGCGACAGTTCCAATCCATGGCGAACCGTCCGAGAAACTCAACTATGTCCTGGCCTCCGGACCTTACCATATCCTTTACCCATTTTTTAGTCAAGCCCCTAAGCTGATCTGCACGCAGGCAAACGTCATACAGCGTTTTCATCTGACAAATTAGATTGATAGATCAGATCCAGGTAGCTGGCGAGTGGCTGGAGTTATGACGGCAGAGTGGCGGCCTTGAGGGAGCGGGTGAAGGACGCGAGGCGGTCGGCGACGCCGGCGCGGGCGCCGTCGGCCATGATTTTCACGAGGGCGCTGCCGACGATCACCCCATCCGCAAGACGCGCCACCTCGCGAGCGTCAGCGGCGGTCGCAATACCGAATCCCACCGCGACCGGCGTCTTCGTGTAGCGGCGAATCTCCCGGACTTTTTTCTCCACGTCGGCCTTGTCCGTCAACTTCGCCCCCGTGATCCCGGTCAGTGAGACATAGTAGATGAAGCCGCGGGATTGCCGGGCGACCCACGCTTGCCGGCGGGCCGGACTGGTCGGCGCGAGCAGGAAGATTACATCCAGCCCGGCGGCCTCCGCCAGCGGACGCAACGTCCCCGCTTCGTCCGGCGGTAGGTCTGGCACGATCAGGCCGTCCACGCCGGCATCCACAGCATCGCGGCAGAAGGCCGCCTCGCCGTACTTGAAGATCGTGTTGTAGTAGGCCATGAGGACCAGCGGAATCTGAGTCTTCGTGCGGAGCGAACGCACTGTGGCCAGGATTTTCTTCAACGAGGTTCCCGAGCGGAGCGCACGCTCCGCCGCCTGCTGGATCACCGGGCCGTCGGCGATGGGGTCTGAAAACGGCACGCCAAGTTCGACGATGTCGGCACCCGCCTCCGCCAACTGCAGGACGTAGGATTCGGTCTCCTCGAGCGACGGGTCGCCGGCCATGAGATAGGTGATCAGCGCCTTCTCGTTTCGTGTTGACAATCGCTGGAACGTGCTTTGAATGCGGCTCATATCGTTATTCGTTACACGTTAATCGTAAAAGAATTCCCGTTTAACGTTTAACGATTATACGATTAACGGTCTCACAGACTTACGCCTTTGATGCGCGCCACCTGTTGCACGTCCTTGTCGCCCCGGCCGGAGAGGTTCACCACGATGATCTGGCTGCGCTTCAGGGTCGGCGCCAGTTTGACGACTTCCGCGATGGCATGGGCGGACTCCAGGGCCGGCATGATGCCCTCCGCCTGGGAGAGGAGATCGAAGGCCGCCAGGGCCTCGTCGTCAGTGGCAAAGGTATAGCCGATGCGTCCCTGCTCCTTGTACAGGGCATGCTCCGGCCCGACCGCTGCATAGTCCAACCCCGCTGAGACGGAATGGGTCAACTGGATCTGCCCGTCGTCGTCCTGCAGGAGATACGTCATGGTCCCCTGAAGGACCCCCACCGAGCCGGTCGCAAAGCGGGCGGCGTGCTTGCCGCTCTCGATCCCGAGCCCCCCCGCCTCGACGCCCACCATCTTGACTTTCTTGTCCTTCAGAAATGCGGTGAACAAGCCGATGGCGTTGCTGCCGCCGCCCACGCAGGCGAGGAGGTAGTCCGGCAGCTTGCCCTCGGCCTGCATGATTTGCTTGCGCGTCTCCCGGCCGATCACCGACTGGAAATCCCGGATCATCATCGGATAGGGATGGGCGCCGAGGACCGACCCAAGGATGTAGTGCGTGGTGCGGACGTTGGTGGTCCAGTCCCGCATGGCCTCGCTGATGGCGTCCTTCAGGGTGCGGCTCCCGGCGTTGACGGCCGTGACGGTGGTCCCGAGCAGGCGCATGCGGAAGACATTCAGCGCCTGGCGTTCCATGTCCTCCGTGCCCATGTACACTTCGCACCGGAGGCCGAACATTGCGGCGACCGTCGCCACCGCCACGCCGTGCTGGCCCGCGCCGGTCTCGGCGATGACCCGGGGCTTCCGCATCCGGCGGGTGAGGAGGATCTGCCCGATCGTGTTGTTGATCTTGTGTGCGCCGGTGTGGCAGAGGTCTTCCCGCTTGAGGTAGATCTTCGCGCCGCCGAGCTTCTTCGTCAGGCGCTCGGCGTAATAGAGCGGCGTTGGCCGGCCGACGTACTGCCGCAGATAATAGTCCAACTCAGCCCGGAATGACGGGTCTCGCCGCGCCTTCTCGTAGACCTTCGCCAATTCATCGAGGGCGGGGATCAACGTCTCGGGGACGTAGCGCCCGCCGAAGGCGCCGAACCGGCCGTGTTCATCAGGAATGCGAGTCATAGGGGTGAGTATAGGCTAGGAAGGGAGGGCAATCAACCGCCCGCTTTTTACCCCACGCCCTTGGCGTTGGCGATGAAGGCGCGGACCTTCGCATGGTCCTTCTTACCGGGGGACGCCTCCACGCCGCTGCTCACATCCACGCCGTACGGCCGCACTCGGCCGATCGCCTCGGCCACGTTGTCAGGGGTGAGCCCCCCGGCGAGGATGATGGGAACCGACGCCTTCGCCTCACAGGCCAGGTCCCAATCAATCGTCACCCCCGTCCCTCCCGGCGTGCCCTCCATGAAGGCGTCCAACACAAACCCTCCCACCTGATACTGGGCCAGCCGTTGGAGGTCCCGCCGGTCACGAACCCGAATGGCCTTGAGGGCCGCGCGCCCGAGCTCGGCGCAGTACTGCGGGGATTCATCGCCATGCAACTGGGCGAGGGGAATGCCGCACTCCCGCATGACCCGGCGGACGACGCTCAAGTCCTCGTTCACGAAGACCCCCACCGGGGTGACGAACGGCGGCAGGCGCGCGATGATCGCGGCGGCGGCCTCGGGGTCCACCGCGCGAGGACTCTTGGCATAGAACACGAACCCCACCGCGTCCGCGCCGGCTTCGACCGCCGCCATCGTATCGTCCAGCGTGGTGTTCCCGCAGATCTTGACCTTGACCATGAGAAGGCGATTGTAGAGGACCCGGCGAAATGATTGCAAACTTGACCGGCCTTGGAGAACCGATTATGCTGAAACGATTTTTCGTGAGGGTTGCGCATGCTGGTCGAATTTCTTGGTCACGCCGGTTTCATGGTCACACACGGGCACACCCGCGTGGCCTGCGACCCCTGGCTGTCGCCTCTCGGGGCCTATCACGCCAGCTGGTTCCAGCTCCCGTGCAACCACCGCCTCTGGGAGCGCGACTACCGCGAGCTGACGGCGGTGGTCATCACGAACGATCGCCAGGACCACCTGGACGCCGCCTTTCTGGCCCAAAAGCTGACACCGGAGACTCCCCTCATCGTACCGGGGTACCCCTCACGGGCTCTCTGGAACAAAATCCGGCGAGCGTGTCCGAATCCGATCGTCGAGGTCAAGCCCGGCGACGAGCATCCGCTTGGGGAGGGGTTGCGCGTGCTGTTCACCGCCGACGATTCACCCGACAGCCGGAACGCCGCCGTGACGTTCTTGACACGCGAAGCCCATCTGGTCGCGATGAGCAACGCCCGGCTCAAGACCAAACAGCGACAGGTCTTGAAGGATCGCCTCCGGGGACGCATCGACGCCCTCCTGGTCCAGGGCTCAGGCGCGGGTTGGGACCCGATCTGTTTTCGCTATTCCGACGAACGACTCGCGGCCCGGTCGTCGGCGAAACGGATCGCCACGCTCGAAGACGCCTTCCAGACCCTCGACCTGTTGGCCCCGCGGATCGGCCTCCCCTACGCAGGCCCGCCGGCGTTCCTGGAGGACTCGCTCTTCCGGTTCAACGACGACCGCGGCGGGAAGGGCCTGCTCGCTGATCAGCAGCGGAGCCAGGCCTGGCTCCGCCAGCGCGGCTTTACCCGCCGCCTTGAGATCCCCTTGCCGGGTGACCGCCTCAACCTGATCAGCGGAGAGTTCGAGCCGGATCAGCGCATCCGCCAGGAGTTTTCGTTCGACCAGAAGGAGGGGTATCTCAAGGCCTATGCCGAACGGATGCGGCCCGCACTCACCGCCTATCTGAAGACATTACCTCCGCCGACCGACGGCCTGTTCGAGCCATTGGCCGCGTATTGTAAGGGCCTGCGCGCCTTGCCTGAAAAAATGGAGATGGACCTTTGTTTCGTCGTCGAGGGCCCGTACGGCGGGGACTTTCTGGTGCACGGCCGCTCAGGGGAGCTGATCGTCGAGCGGACGCCCGCGGTCCACACCGACGAGGAGGCGATGGACCGGCCCGCGCCCCTCACTCTTTATCTGGATGCCGTCTGGCTGAATCAAATTCTGAAAAATGACCTCCCCTGGGAGGACTTCTTCCTGTCGCTCCGGTTTGCGGCCGAGCACGATCCGGAGGTCTCCCCCGATGAACTCCTCACCTGGCTTAAGGTCACCGATGCCCAGGAGCACCCTTGCCCACTTTCTCCCTCACGCTAGGCCAGATCGCCGCCTTCGTGCACGGCACGGTGGTCGGCCCATCTGACCTGGCCGTCACCGGCGTGGCAGGGCTCACCGAGGCCGGCCCCGGCGACCTCTCCTTTCTCGCCGGCGATGCCGCCGTCAAAGAGGCCATGTCCGCGCGCGCAGCCGCCTTGCTGGTGCCTCGGCTTATCGAGGAACTTTCCTGCGCGCAGATCGTCGTCGCCAACCCGCCCCTGGCCATGGCGCAAGTGGTGGAAAAGTTCTTTGTCCGCACGCGGCCGGCCTTCGGCCTGAGCAACTCCTTCTACCGGGGGACCGATGTCACCCTCGGCGACGGCGTCTCGATCTGGCCGTTCGTCACGCTGGACAACCATGTGTCTATCGGCCGCAGTACGACGCTCTATCCCGGGGTCTTCGTCGGCGAGGGCACGGTCATCGGCGAGGACTGCCTAATTTATCCCAACGTGACGATCCGCGAAGGGATCACGATCGGCAACCGGGTGATCATCCATTCGGGGACGGTCGTCGGGAGCGACGGCTTCGGCTATCTCCAGGAAGGCGGGCGGCACCACAAGATCCCGCAGATCGGCACGGTGGTCATCGAGGACGACGTGGAGCTGGGGGCCAACGTGACGGTGGACCGCGCCACGTACGGGCAGACCATCATCCGCAAGGGCACCAAGGTGGACAACCTGGTGCAGATCGCCCACAACGTCGAAGTGGGCGAGCACAACATCCTTGTGGCGCAGGTGGGGATCGCGGGAAGCAGCAAGACCGGCCACCACGTGATGATCGGCGGGCAGGCCGGCATCTCAGATCACGTCACCGTCGGGGACCTCGTCATGATCGCCGCGCGCACGGGCCTGAGCCGCGACGTGCCGGCCAAGGAAGTCGTCGCCGGCTTCCCCGCGCTCCCCCGCATGGACTGGCTCAAGGCCATGGCCATCGTGGCGAAGCTCCCCGAACTCCGCCAGCACCTGCGCGATATGGACGGCCGCCTGAAGGCGCTGGAAAGCAAAGCGGCCGCAAAGCCGACCCGCCGCCGCCAACCAAAACCCTCACGCCCCGCCCGCAAGCCTTCCCGCATCTCCAAACCGAAAGAGAAATCCAAGCGCAAGCGCTAGCTCCTCCTGCCCTCCGCAGCAAACCAAAACCCTAAGCAACATCGAAGCGTTGGAAGCGTTAAAAAGCCTTCACTAATAGGGTTTATGACACACCTGTCCCCCGTCATAGGCCGGCTGTTCTTGACACCAGGCCCTTTCGTTCCATAGAGTTACACGCCCTTTGCAACGGCGCGGAGTTTGCACACTCCACGATTTAGGACTTCAGACGCGAAACTTCCTAATGGAAGGAGTGTGCGATGGCTGCTAAGAGGAAGAGTGGAATTCTCGCCTTCGTCGTGACGCTTGCCACGACACTCGTCATGGCTTCGACGGCCTTGACCGCTACACCTGAGCCGACCGCGCCTCAGCCAAAGATCGAGGCGACAGCACCCCTCAATACCCCTGAAACTAAGGAAGCGAAGGTTCCTCCGGCAAGCGATCAGAAGGCTTCCGACAAGAAGAAGGGGCAGGTTACGGGAATGTTGCTGACTTTTCTCGCGGTCATCGCCAGCCATCAGGGCGCCACCCGCTAATAGTTGTCACGCTGAGCGTAGCGAAAAGTCTCGCTTTTCCCCTCGCCACTTGCGGGAGAGGGTTAGGGTGAGGGGTTTCCGCTTTCCCTGAGCTTGTCGAAGGGCGCACCTTCCTGAACGCGGGTCCTTATACATCCCTTCCCCCATTAGGCTTCAGCCTTTCGGCTCCAGGCGACCAGGGCACCCGCTCGGTGCCACCCGCTCCTATCGCGACTAGACATTTCCGTTGTGCAGGTATAACGTCCCACGCAAGCAATTCCGCGTAGCGGAGGTCCCTTGGAAAATCAGATCAAAATGATAGGGTAATTATTGGGACGTGCTCCATACCCCCACAGATACCAAGTGGAAGACAGGTTGGAAGGAGCTGGTCCATTATTTTGCCTTCAATTTCTGTATACCCTCTCTAACGATAAACTGCCCGTAACTATTGAACCCTTGTATCAAATAGATATTGCCATCCTTATCCTGAAACCAAAGGTTGTTGCTATTAATCTTTTCTCCGTTACTAACACCGACGAATTGCCAACTTTTGGGAATTTGAGGTGTTGGCTTTCGTTCCCCTATGCTTTCATCGAAACGAATTTCTTTGGTGATGAAAAATCCCTCCAATAACGTTTCCTCCGCAGTCAGCTGTTCGGCAAATCCAGCAGCCATTATTGCAACGAAGATCATACCACCCAAGGAAATATATCTCCTCGACATTTTCCTGACCTCCTTTTTCGAGCTACCTCACAGTGGATCCAAAATTGGAATACCGGGCCTAACTGTTGCAAGCTGATTTTGCCCGAACCGAAAGCGAAAACCAAGCGTAAGCGCTAGCCCCCCACAAACTCCTCGCCCGTGCTTCAGGGGAGAGGGCGAGGGGAGTTTCCGCGATTCGCGACCCAAGTCCCACCATACCTTAGAGAATGAGTGAAGTTCGCTCTGGGTCTTGCCACCTGGTGATTGACCTATGGTATTAAGTTGACACACCTCCACGCAAAAAGTAGCCTGTTTTCAATTCAGCCTCCCAATATGGAGGCCATGAGATAGGCTATCGGATCACAGGGTATGAGGTAGCGAGACAGTTCTGCCAATTTCTAGTTAGGCATACGACAAATGAAGGTCACGGCGCTAAAGACTCCCGAGGAATACTTTCGAGATACCGAGCACGCCGTGAGACATCTCTACGCCGGCTTGGACTCTTGCTGGTCGTATTATCAGCAGGCCCTCGAACATTGGGATATCAGCCAAATCTGCCAACCTATGACGCCGGATAGAAATGCAGCCCTACACAGGTACCTGGAGCTGGCTGGCAAGTACTTTAGTTTAAAGTTTTCAGAGGCCATGTTTGCTGGTGCGATACTCCAAGTGGCTTACATGGCTATCAGACTCTTTTCGCGAAACGACTTGATACCTTCGAGCTGCCAAGGTGTGGTTCGGTCTTCAAACAAGTCCGCTATTCCTTTCTGTATCGGGCGAGAAAGGCACGGTATCCCGGTCGGGCTCATCGTCTACGCAGCCAGGAATCAATACAGCCATTGGGACGAAGAGGAGCCACACGACATCACCAAGAAGGTGTTCGAGGCTTTGTCTGCCGCCTTCTACCCACAAATGCTGTCCGACCTCGCGTTCGAACTGTCAAATCCGACTATCACCGTTTACGCAAACGAGGTGCTCCTCGTGGCTCTCGGCTGGAACACTTACGACAAGTATCTCGCTGAAATGGAATCTCTAATCTGTCCGCCAACGGCGTCAGTATGAGTAGCGAGTCGATGCCTAACCAGCGCCTGAACCGACGGCCGCTGGTATGGGTGTGAGCAGCCACGAGGGGCTGGAAAAGTGTGGGGAAATTGGCCAGGAGGCATTGATCGACAGACCGTCTCTGAAGAACGCCTAGAAGATCTGGAAAAGACTCCCGGATCTTTTTCTCCTCCCACAAGACAGCCATAAAATGCTCAATTTCTTGAAACGCCTCTTCTGGAATCTTCCAGAATTTCGTCCAAAGGACCCATTGCCCCCTTCGTATTCAATCGGTAAAAATGACCCCGTCGTTGACAAGTATTTTCAGCTCCACGCAAAGATCGAGGCAGCCCAAAAAGCGCACGATTACCGGACCGCAATCCTATATGCCCGCCGAACTTATCCCCTCCTTCCGGCTTTTGTTGAAGCAGTGAAGCGGGAATACGGACGATTCGACATCCAGTACTCCGTTGCAGTGGAAACCGGAAGTACCCTGATGGCTGTCATGGGCGACAGAGGAGGGATCGCCGATTTGCGCAAAGCGCTATCGGAGACCCCGGAACTTCAGATGTGGATAGGTGCCGCGGAAACGGCTGAGAAGGATGCAGATATCGTCGATAAGATCCTGGATTTAGTTTCCCGTGATCCTGGCGTGCTCCAAGCAGATCTCAAGAAGCATCTCGCCACGGAAGATGGGCGACGGCCAAGCACATTGGTGCAATGGCTCGAAAAGGCCGGACGCCTTCGCCGTGAAAGGCATGGGCAAACCTATCGTCTCTTTCTGCTGTTCCCGTCTAGGTCTGCCGCACCCATTCCCAAAGGTCAAGGGTTAATACCAGCAGCACAACATCCAGAAATTCAGACGATGAGCATTACCGCTACAAAGATCACAGAACATGGAAAGGCACAATTTCAACTGCCCGATCAATTTGAGGGCTTTGTTGAACAGGTCGCGCTTCACCACCTGAGAAGTGAAGGGTGGGATGGGATATGGGGAGAGAACCAACTTTGGTGGACTCTAATGGCGCTGCTCTTCTGGGATGTAATATTTGCTCGAATCGATGGCGTCTGGGAGCCACTGTTCGGACCCTTTCCATCGAAAATGCAGGACATGCCGCAGGACTTTTTCCATCCAGAGTTTTTCGCCAAACGAGAGCGCTTGATAACCGAACGTTTGAAGGTCCTTGAGTTTGCTGATCTGAACCAAGAATTGGAGCAGGCTTATTCAGATCATTACGGGAAGCCATGTCGGCCTATCGAAAACTGGGATAAGTTTTCGCTGAACGATCTTCGGAATGTCATCACACACCTGCCCAAATCCCAACTGCTTTCAATCATGCATCGACTATTAAAGAACTTCAACGAAAACCGGCGAGGGCTTCCAGACCTTTTCATATGGAAGAATACCGAGCATGCTTTCGCTGAGGTTAAAGGCCCCCATGATAGGTTGTCAGAGAGCCAGAACGCTTGGTTCAATGTGCTGCAGGAACTTGGAGAAACTACAATTCTTGTGGATATTGGATTGCCGAGTGGTGATATCAAGTCCTGATGAAGCAGGAGAGGGGCTTGGCAACTCTCAGGAAGTTGCCAGGCCTTTTCTTCCTCCCAAGGCCTCACCGCCACACGCTTTTTCTTGAGCGGAGGTTGAGTTTCTTGCGGGTGGCGCTGGTAGGGGGCCACCCGCCGCCTAGAGGCCAGTCTTCGCAGCCGAAGCCGGCGGGGGAAACCGGCGGCAGGACCCGCGTCTAAGCCCTGGATTCGATCGCCTTCATCAGCTCCGCAATGGCCGCCGAGGGATCAGCGGCGGCCAGGATTGCCGAGACGACCGCCACGGCGTCGGCGCCGGCGGCCATCACCTCCGCGGTATTGCGCGCGGTGATCCCCCCGATGGCCACGATCGGGATGCGAACGCGAGCGCGCACCTCACGCAGGCCCGCCACGCCCACCACTGGGTCGGGCTTCTCTTTCGTCGTCGTGGGAAAGATCGGGCCGAAGCCAATGTAGTCCGCGCCCCCGGCCTCGGCCTCGAGCGCCTGGGTCAGATTGTGGGTCGAGACGCCGATGAGCTTCTCCCGCCCCAGAAACGCCCGCGCGTCGGCCAGCGGCAGATCCTCCTGGCCCAGATGGGCCCCGTCAGCCCCCACGGCCAGGGCCACATCGCATCGGTCGTTCACAATGAAGGCTCCCCCACCATCCTGCACCAACGGACAGAGCGCGGACGCCATCTCATAGAAGGCACCCGTCTCCGGGGTCTTCATCCGCAACTGAAAGGTTCGGACCTTGGCGGCCAGCGCCATTCCCACGAGATCAGGCAGAGAGCGGGAACCCGCGACGGACGGATCGAGGATCAGATAGAGTCTTCCCGTGAAAAGGACGCGTTGAGCTGCGTCCGGGGCGGGCGGGTGTGTGCGGGTCACGGCCTCGTGGGGTTAGGTGGGATACACCGCGCAGAACCGCTCGAGGAATGTCGTGGAGAACCGGCCCTTCTGGAAGTCCGGGTCCTCAAAGATCCGGCGGTGCAACGGGATCGTGGTCTTGACCCCCTCGACGACGCATTCCTCGAGCGCCCGCCGCATCCGGGCCATCGCCTCGTCACGGGAGCGGCCATGCACGATCAGCTTCGCGATGAGGGAATCATATTGGGACGGGATCTCGCAGCCAGTCTCGATCGCCGTATCCACGCGGATCCCCGGCCCGCCCGGCGCGTGAAACCGGGTGATCCGCCCCGGGGACGGCGTGAACTTGTCCGGGCACTCGGCGTTGATCCGGCACTCAAAGCTGTGGCCGTTCAGCTTCACGTCCTGCTGCTTCACGGACAGCGGCTGACCGGCGGCGATCTTGATCTGCTCCTTGACCAGGTCGATCCCGGTCACCTCCTCGGTGATGGGATGCTCGACCTGGATCCGGGTGTTCATCTCCATGAAGAAAAACCGGTGATCCTTGTCCAGGAGAAATTCCACGGTGCCGGCGTTCCGATAGCGGACAGCCTGCGCGATTTCGACGGCCACCCGCCCCAACTCGCGACGCAGGCGGTCGTCCACCACCGGCGAAGGGGTCTCCTCGATGAGCTTCTGGTAGCGGCGCTGGACGGAACAGTCCCGCTCGCCGAGCGAAATCGTCCGGCCGCGCTCGTCGGCCAGGATCTGGACTTCGATATGCCGGGGCTCGAGGAAGTACCGCTCCACGTATACGCCCTGGTCGCCGAAGGTGGCGGCGGCCTCGGCCCGCGCGGTCTGAAAGGCGTGCGCCAGTTCCTCCTCCTTGTTCACCACGCGCATGCCGCGGCCCCCGCCGCCCGCAGACGCCTTGATGATCACGGGGTACCCGATCTTGGAGGCTACCTCGGCGGCCTCCTGCTCGCTGGCGATCTCCCCCTCGCTGCCGGGCAATACCGGAAGCCCCTGGCGGCTCAAGATCTCCCGCGCCTTGGACTTGTCGCCCATGAGCGCGATGCTGTGGGAGGTGGGGCCGATGAACTTGATGCCGATGGATTCGCAGACCTCGGCGAAGTGGGCGTTTTCGGCCAGGAAACCGTAGCCCGGGTGGATGGCCTCGCAGGCCGTGATTTCAGCCGCGCTCAGGATGTGGGGGATGTTCCGGTAGCTCAGGGCGGCGTCGGGGGGCCCGATGCACAGGGCCTCGTCCGCCAGCCGGACGTGAAGGGCGTTCGCATCGGCCTCCGAGTGGACGGCCACGCTGCGAACACCGAGCTCCTTGCACGCGCGGATGACCCGGACCGCGATCTCACCTCGATTGGCAATGAGGATTTTCTTGAACACCGTTCACCCCTCGGGGCCCGCCTTCGGATCAATCAGGAACAGCGGCTCGCCGTACTCGACCGGCTTCGCATTTTCGGCCAGGAGCTTGATGACCCGCCCGTCCGTCTCCGACTCGATCTCGTTCATCAGCTTCATAGCCTCGACGATGCAGAGCACCTGGCCCTTCTTCACGTAGGAGCCCTCTTCGACGTAGGGATCGTTCTCGGGAGAAGCCGAACGGTAAAAGACACCGACGATCGGCGACGTCACGGTCACCAGCCCTTCGCGGGCCTGAGCGGCAGCCAGGCCCTCCGAGGGGGACAAAGCGCGCGCGGCGTCGGACACCGGCATGGTGACTTCCCTGACCAAGGCGGAAGAGCCGGGCTCTTCCCTGCGCAACCGGACACGCAGTCCGTTCCGCTCCACCTCGAGATCGGAGACCCCGGCCGCTTGGAAGATCTCGACCAGCTCGTGCAAGACCTTCGGATCGATCAAGGCATCCGGCGCGGGCTTCGGCCCCGCCGCCTTGGCCTTGGAAGTCGTCTTGGGAGCCCGAGGCTTCATCAAGCCCGTTCCACGTATTCGCGCGTGCGAGTGTCCACCTTGACCACAACCCCCTCCCCGAGATAGAGAGGGACCTTGATGGTCGCCCCGCTTTCCAGCACGGCCTGTTTCGATCCGCCCGACGCCGTGTCCCCGCGCACACCCGGGTCGGTCTTGACGATCGTGAGCGCCACGAAGATGGGAAGCTCCATGCCGATGGGGGTTCCGTCATGCAGAAGCAGCGTGACCGTCATGTCCTCCTTGAGCAAGTCCCACCCGTCGCCCAATAGGGCCCGGTCGAAGGTCAACTGCTCGTAGTTCTCGGTGTCCATGAAGGTGTAGTGGTCGCCCGCGGCATAGAGGAATTTCATCGTCCGCTCCTCGAGGTCGGGCGTCGGGAGCTTCTCGCCCGAACGATAGGTCCGTTCGATGAGGTTCCCCGATCTCAGGCTTTTCAATTTGGTGCGGACAAAGGCCCCGCCCTTGCCGGGCTTGACGTGCTGAAACTCGATGATGGTGAACGGCTCCCCGTCCAATTCGACCTTGGCCCCGTTGCGAAATTCGGATGTCGTAATCAATTCCCGGTCCTTTCGTTTCCTCTGATTATTCCTTGACCGCGCGCTGCGATTTGAGGTGCGCGATGGCGGCCCGGAGACCCAACAGATAACTGTCCGGCCCGAATCCGCAGATCTGGCCGACCGCGACCCCGGCAATGTAGGAATGCCGCCTGAATTCCTCCCGCCGATAGAGGTTGGACAGATGCACCTCCACGGTCGGGATCCCGACCCCCGCGATCGCGTCCCGGAGCGCGACGCTCGTATGGGTGTACCCGCCGGGATTGATCACCAGCGCGTCGAACTGCCCGTCCGCCTTCTGGATCCAGTCCACCAGCTCGCCCTCGGCATTGGACTGATGGATCGTGAGCGCCACGCCTTCCGCCCGGGCCAGAATTTCCAGGTCTTTGTTGATCGCCTCGAGCGAAGCCGTCCCATACACCTGCGTCTCGCGGGACCCGAGGAGATTGAGATTGGGTCCGTGGAGGACCAGGATTCTGATCATGCCGCGACTCCATCGCGATCCATCGTCACGCCCGCCGCCGTTCCCGGACGACCTGGAGCCATCCTTCCAGGCGGCGAATCCGCGCCTTCCGCCGGGTCTGAGCCGGCGTCTCCAGAAGAGGCGCCTGGGCTAGGGGCTTCTCCGCGGGGGGAGGCTTCTGCATCGCGCCCGTGTCTTCCGCGGCCGACGGGGCCGGGGATTCTTCCATTTCCAGTGCCGGGGCTTCCGGCCGACCTTGCGGTTCCTCGCGGCCCTGCGGAGCCGGCTCGGGGGCCCGGTCCGGGGCACTCGCCACCTCGGTGTCCTGGGCCGGCTCCGTCTCGAGGGCTTCGACCCGAGCCTGAAGGCGGTCGTTGCCGGGGCTCTTGGCCGCCAGCCGGCGGTAGACCGCGAGCCCCTTCTCACGCTCCCCCTGAACAAGGTAGAGTTCCGCCAAGGTCTCACTGTCGAGGGCATCGGACTCCGCCAGAACGACGTTGGAGAACACCGGCAGATCGATGGAGGTTTGGGGCATCTCGATCGGGATCTGGAGGGAAGGGGGCTCCGTGGCCAGCGCGTCCGTCTTTCCTTCCTCCGAAACGGCCGAGGGAGCACTCGAGCCCGTCAGGGCCTGGACCGCCGCTTGCAGGCTCCGCATTTCCTGGTCCCGCGGATTGCCCTGGAGGACGATCCGGCAGGACTCCAACGCCGAGGGATAATCCCCCACCTCACGATAAATGAGGGCCAGCCTGCGATGCGCGGCGAAATTGTCGGGCACGGCCTTGGTGACCTGCTCAAGTTCAACCCGCGCCAGCGGGACGTCCCCGGAGGTCCAATAGATCTCCCCCAGCAGCACCCGCGCGCTCGTAAAGCTCGGGTATTGCTTCAATCCGTCCTGGAGAACTTTGATGGCGTCCGCAAACTTCCCGGCGTCGGCCAGACTCTTCGCCTTGGTCACGAACGCCCGCGATCCCGTTTCTTTGGCCATCAGTCCGGTCTCCTTTAGGAGCGCGCCTTGCCCGGCGACAGCGCGAGCACGGTGTCGAGGATTCGGTGCGCCAGGTCACGCTTGGACAACAGGGGCAGCGGCACGCAGCGGCCTGCCCGGTCGAGCAACGTGGCCCGGTTGGTGTCGGTGCCGAATCCGGCTCCGGGCTCCGTGACGTCATTGGCCACGATCAGGTCCAGGGCCTTTTCGGCCAGCTTGCGACCGGCCTTGGAAATCAGGCCGTCCGTCTCCGCCGCGAAGCCCACCATAACCTGCCCGGCCCGCCTGGGCGGCAAATCCTTGAGGATGTCGCGCGTCGGTTCAAGCGCCAGCTTCAGTGCCTTCGCCCCTCCCAATCTGCCCTTCGGGATCTTACTCCGGGCGGGGCGCGCCGGGCGAAAATCGGCGACCGCCGCCGCCATCACCAGCACGTCGGCGTCGGGGAAGCGCACCGTGACCGCCTTGCGCATCTCTTCAGCCGTGACGACCGGCACGTAGGACACGCCGGCCGGCGGGGGAAGAGCGGTCGGACCGGCGACCAACACCACGTCGGCACCGCGCTCGCGGGCCGCTTCGGCGAGCGCCCAGCCCATCTTTCCCGACGAGCGGTTGGAGAGGAACCGCACCGGATCGAGGGCCTCCTGCGTGGGGCCGGCCGTGACGAGCACGCGCCGCCCGCGGTAATCCTTGCGGGGGGTCAGGGCGCCCGCGATCGCCGCAAGAATGGCGTCTTCCTCGGGGAAGCGCCCCTTCCCCACCTTCCCGGAGGCCAGCGGTCCGATGTCAGGTTCCAGCACGGTGACCCCGCGCGCGCGGAGCGTGATGACGTTATCACGGACCGCCGCGTGGTCCCACATACCGCCGTCCATGGCCGGGACCACCAGCACGGGACACGTCGCCGCGAGGACTAGGGTCGACAGCAGGTCGTCGGCCAAGCCATGCGCCAGCTTGGCCACACAGTGGGCCGAGGCGGGAGCAATCACGACCAAGTCCGCCGCTTCCGCGAGGGCCAGGTGCGGCATGATCATTCGTGTGGGAGGGGGCCCCGCAGACGCCCCTCCCACACCCACTTCTTCTCTCGACGGTGCAAAAAGATCG
The DNA here is from genome assembly GCA_041490525.1 of Nitrospiria bacterium. GTDB lineage: Bacteria > Nitrospirota > Nitrospiria > Nitrospirales > NS-4 > JBGPTH01. The sequence goes on along the minus strand of JBGPTH010000014.1, from coordinate 31,082 downwards.
GTGCCGACCGGGTGGCCGGTCAATGCTTCAAAGGTCAGCGGCCCCACGAATCGCTGGGCTGTCCCCGTCATCACCACGTGCACGGTCGCGCCCTCGGCCATCAGACGGCGCGCGAGGCCTACCGACTTGTAGGCCGCAATGCTGCCGGTGACGCCGAGGACGATCGTCTTCCCGACATGGCGTCCGGAGATGCCTGGGCCGGTGGCGGGGGGCATGGGACGGTCAGTCCTCTTCCCCGACTTCGGTCTTTGGGGAATCATCCACTATGACGCTCAGGTCCTTTTTGATCTCGCTGGCGTCTTCCGCGACGACCGGCGGGGTGGTCAGGCGTTCGAGTTCGCGCTCCCGCTGTTTCTTCGCCTCCTTCATGGCCTGCCGCGCCTCCTTGCCGACCAGGAAGGGCACGCGGCCGCGCAGCACCTCCTCCAACGCAATCGTGGTGGGCTTGATATGCTTCGTGATCACCGAGGGCGTGGCCCCTTGCATAAGCTGGCGGGCCCGCTGGGCGGCGATGATCACCAGACGGCTCCTGGAATCGACCGTCGATCCCTGTATTTCCGGCAACAACGACAATGCCTCCATTTATCCCTCCTCCTGACTCCCCAATAAGGTCTGTTCCAACCCGGACAGGTCCAACCCCGAGGTCCGGCTTCGCTCGGCCAGCACGATCGCCTCAAGCTGGCGCACCGCGGACTTAAAGTCATCGTTGATGACAACGTAGGTGTAGTCCCGGTACCGCTTAATTTCATCCTTGGCCTTCCTGAGCCGCCGGGCAATCTCGTCCGCCGAATCGGCCCGCCGGGCTTCCAGGCGGCGACGCAGGTGCTCCAGGGTCGGCGGCAGGATGAAGATCGAGACGGCCTCCGGTTCCTGGTTTCGGATCTGCGCGGCCCCCTGCGCGTCGATATCAAGCAGGGCATCAATGCCCTGGTCTCGCCATTGCCGAATGAGCACCAGCGGGGTCCCGTAGAGATTCCCGTAAACCTCGGCCCATTCCAGGAACGCCCCGTCCGTGATCATGGCCCGGAATGCGGCCACATCCACAAAGTGGTAGTCGCGGCCAGGGACCTCGGCCGGACGCGGCGGGCGGGTCGTATAGGACACCGAGTGCCGCAAATCCGGGACCACGGTGACCAGATCCTGGCACAGCGACGTCTTGCCGGCTCCCGAGGGGGCGGACACCACGAACAACACGCCGCGCCGACGCCGGACGCCCGACCCGCTACTCGACATTCTGGACCTGCTCCCGCACCTTTTCGAGTTCCGCCTTCACCGCCACGATCTCTTGGGTCACCGCCACATCCCCGACCTTCGAGCCGATCGTGGTGATCTCCCGATTGATCTCCTGCAGCAGGAAATCCAGGCTGCGGCCCACCGGCTCGGACTTCCTGAGGAACCCCCTGAACTGTTCCAAATGACTGTCCAGGCGCGTCAACTCTTCGCTGACGTCGCTCCGGTCGGCCAGGAGCGCCACTTCCTGGGCCAGGCGGCTCGGGTCGATCCGATCCTTCCCCTCTCCCGTCCCCTCCAGGAGGCGTGTGACGCGTCCCCGTAAGCGCGCGGCATACTCCTGGATGATGTCCGGCAGGCGCTGGCGGATCGCCGCCAGATGCCGCTCGATTTCATCCACGCGCGCCGACAGGTCCCGTTCCAGGGCACGCCCTTCGTGAACGCGCATGCCGGCCACCGCCTTGAGCGCCCGGGTCAGCACCTGCTCGACGGCCCGGACCGCTCCCCGGTCCTCGACCGCCAGCTCGGCGGGCTTGATCACGTTCGGAAACCCGGCCACCAGCCCGACGTCGGGCGACCCGGCCAGCTTGAGCTTCCGCCGGAGGTCGGTGAGGAGCGCGAGATACCGGCGAGCGAGCGTCAAGTCCAACATGAGCCCCCGGCCGGTGTCCCGCTCTCCGCTGAAGGTCACAGTTACATCGACCCGCCCTCGGGACAGATGGGCCTGCACCACCCCGCGAACCCTCTCGTCATAGGCCTGCAGGGCACGGGGCAGTCGCGATACCACCTCACAGTGACGATGGTTGACCGAGCGCACCTCGACGACGATCGGGGTGCCTTTATGACGGCCTTCCGCGCGGCCATACCCGGTCATGCTCCGGATCATGCGGGACGCTTTCCCTCCCAGGGGCAGAGCGCATACAACTGGCACTGGTGACACTTGGGGGCCCGGGCCTGACAAATGTGCCGTCCATGCAGCAGCAACTGGTGCGATCCCCGCGTCCAGCGTTCCTTCGGGAGCACGTGTTGCAGAGCCGTCTCGATCTTGACCGGATCGTCCGTGTCCACCAGGCCCAGCCGCCGACTGACCCGTATGACGTGGGTGTCCACCACGACGGCCGGTACCTCGAAACAATTCCCGAGGATGACGTTCGCGGTTTTGCGTCCAACCCCCGGCAGGGTGACCAGTTCCTCCATGGTTCGGGGGACCTTGCCTCCGAACCGGCTGACCAGGGCCTGCCCGCATCCAATCAGGCTTCTTGCTTTGGCTTTATAAAACCCGGTCGGCCGAATATCCTGCTCGAGGACCGCCGGATCGGCGCGGGCGTAATCGGCAGCCGTCCGATAGCGGGTAAACAGGCCTTTGGTAACCTGGTTCACCCGCTCATCCGTGCATTGGGCCGACAGGATCGTCGCCATCAGCAGTTGCAGCGGCGTCTCGTGGCGGAGGGCCATTGCGGGAACCGGGAATTCTTGATCGAGCAGCTTCAGGAGCCGCTTCCCGACGGCCATGGCTCCCCCACATCGGCCTGCCCCCGGAACCTACGATCCGACCGCTTTCTTCCTCGACCGACCCGCAAGAACCATGATGATAGCGGATGAGGCCAGCCACGGAGGGACTGGTCGAATCTGGACGAGATGGAACGTATGTTAGCAAGGAATCCCCTGCTTGGTCAAACTCGCCAGGCGATCCTCGAATTCGGTGACCAACGGGATCAGCGTCTCCGGCCGGAGCGCCGACACCGCAAGACCTCCAAACCGAGCGCTCAAGGCGGACGCCAGGGCGGGCTCGACCAGATCCGCCTTATTCAGCGCCAACACGCGGGGGACCCCGGCGAGGCCCAGATCTGTCAGCACACGTTCCACGACCGCCACCTGCCGGTCAAGGGTCGGGCTGCTGATGTCCGCGACATGCAGGAGGAGATCGGCGTCATGGAGTTCCTCCAGGGTGGCGCGAAACGCTCCCATCAGTTCCGCCGGGAGGTTCCGAATGAATCCGACGGTGTCGGTCACGATCACGTCCCGCTCCGCCGGAAACCGTAACCGCCGGCTGGCCGTCCCGAGCGTGGCGAAGAGCAGGTCCTCGGCCGTCTCGTGGCTCAAGGTGAGCGCGTTGAGCAGTGTGGACTTGCCTGCGTTTGTGTAACCCACGATCGAGAGGATCGGCACCTCACGGCGGAGCCGTCGGGCTCGCTGTTGCCCGCGATGCCGGGCCCAGGCCTCCATCTGCCGCTCCAGGTGGGCGATCCGGTCCCTGACCCGGCGACGGTCCACTTCCAGCTTGGTCTCGCCCGGCCCCCGCCCTCCGATCCCGCCCGCCAGCCTCGACAGGGCCGTGCCCTGGCCCGCGAGGCGGGGCAGGAGATACCGCAATTGCGCGAGTTCGACCTGGATCTTCCCTTCCCGGCTGTGCGCCCGGCGGCTGAAAATGTCCAGGATCAACTGGGTCCGGTCGATGACCTTGAGGTCCGTCATTTCGGCAATGGCCGCCGCCTGGGCCGGCGACAGGTCCTGATCAAAGACGAGGTACTCCACCCCGTGCTGGAGCGCCTTGATCACGACTTCCTTGAGCTTGCCGCTCCCGAGGAGATATTTGGAGTGGATGGTCTGCGGTCGCTGCATGACCACGTCGAGGACGACCAGGCCGGCAGACCGGGACAGCTCACCCAGCTCCACCAGTGAGTCCTCCTGGTCGGCCCGGCCCTCTTTCGAGACGCTGACCAGGATCGCCTGCTCCCGGGAGGTCCCCACCTCATGGGCGGGCCTGGTCCGGGCCAGTTCCTCTTCGAGGGCGGTCAGGAACCGGCCCAGGTCCGCCTGGTAATCCTGCAGGGCGATCGGGGTCCAAACTTCGTAGGCCTTGCCGGCCGGATTGGGAGGGAGAATGTTAGCCGCGTACAGATGACCGGGCTGGCCGTCCTCCAGGACGCCGACTGCGGCGATCAGATCGAGCCGCAGGAGGGCCAGGTCGGTAAGGTCGTCCTGGCTCAGCGGCTCGTCTCGAAGATGGGTGTGGACCATCCGCACCCCGCGCAGCAGGCGGCGTCCCAACCGATACCCCGAGAGGTCCGGCAGGACGACCTCATGGTCGTTCCCCACGATCACGTCTTCAATGGTGCCCCGACGGCTGATCAGGACCGCGATCTGGCGGCCGATCTCACGGGAGAGCCCGGTGCAGAAGCGGGCAAGCTCCCAGGAGATCACGGCCTGCTCGGGCACCCGCCGGCGGTAGATGTGCTCGAGCCGGCGCACGTGATTCGGCTTGAGGCCCGTCAGATTACCGTGCAGGGCGGGGATGGCTTCTCTCCTTCTCAAGGGCGTCGGCCGGCGCGCCGGGCACGCGGCCTCCAAGGCCCCAGTTCGCGCGGGGCTCTAACGCCAGGCCGGCAGCGCGCCCCTCCCGGAAGAGGCGCGCCCCGGCGACGGCGATCATGGCGCCATTATCGGTGCAGTAATGAGACGGCGGGAAGTGGACCTGAATCCCCGCTTCCGAGCCGCGGGCCTCGAACCGGGCGCGGAGGGCGGAATTTGCAGCCACGCCGCCGGTGACCACCACCTGACGCGCTCCGGCGCGCGCCGCAGCCGCCAGGGTTTTCTCCACCAGGACCTCCACAATCGCCCGCTGGAACCCGGCCGCCACGTCCGGAACATGCCAGGTCTGCCCCCGCCTCTCCCGATCCCGAAGGTAGTACAGCAAGGCGGTCTTGATCCCGCTGAAGCTGAAGTTGAGATCATCCAACGTGGGATAGGGTCGCGGGAACGGCGCCCGGTCGGGGTCCCCAGCACGCGCCAACCGGTCGATCACAGGCCCCCCGGGATAGCCCAACCCCAGCATCTTGGCGGCTTTGTCGAAGGCCTCGCCCGCGGCATCGTCCAAGGTCCGCCCGAGCACCTCAGGCGCGTCCCAAGCCTTCACATGATACAGGTTCGTGTGCCCGCCCGAGACAATCAGCGCCACGAAGGGAGGAGACACCCGCTCGGGGCCGACGGACGCGGCGCTCAGATGGCCTTCCAGGTGATTGACGGGGATGAGCGGAACGCCCAGCGCATACGCCAGCGCCTTGCCGTAGGAGACCCCGACCAGAAGCGCACCGATGAGTCCGGGCCCGCTGGTCACGGCGACGGCGCTCAGATCTCCCAGGCCCACGCCGGCGCGCCCCAGGGTTTCCCGCACGACGCGGTCGATGGTTTCAATGTGGCGGCGCCCGGCCAGTTCGGGGACGACGCCTCCAAAGCGGGCATGGGTGTCGGCCTGCGACCACACCATCTCCGCCAGCAGCGTGTCATCATGGCCCACGATCGCCGCAGCGGTCTCGTCGCACGAGGTCTCAATTCCGAGGATCATCGAACTGGGAAGAGGATGGGAAGAGTGATGGACGACCACCGGGGCGGCCAGACAAATGCCCTCATGCAGGGGTCAGGCAGACTGTTTGGCGGACGGACAGAAAGGAGAGAGACTGACCCGCACCGGGCACCAACGGCTCATCAGACCCCTGCCAGGGCCTCCTCTTCGACGAAGGCCGGCGCCCCGTCCTTGAGGACCACCTTGATCTTGCGGAACTCCCGGGCGCGCCCTTTGATGAGCTCCTCGGAGAGCGGATCACCGATGTTCTTCTGGATGCACCGCCGCATCGGACGGGCTCCGTACAGCGGCTGGTACCCCTCCTGGATGAGCCATGCCTTGACTTCCTCCGAGACTTCGAGCTCGACCCCGCGCTCGACTAGGCGCTGATTCAACTCCGCCAGCTGATTCTCGACGATCGTGATCAAATGCGTCTTGTCGAGGGCGTGGAAGACCACCACCTCATCAATCCGGTTCAGGAACTCGGGGCTGAAGGCGTGTTTCAGCTCACCCAGAATGTCTTCCTTCTGGCGCCGCCTCGCGTCCTCCGGGCGCTCGCTCTGGAACCCCATCGCGGCGCCCTTCTGGATCAGCTTGCTGCCGAGGTTCGAGGTCATGATGATGACCGTGTTCTTGAAGTCCACCTTGCGGCCCAGACTATCCGTGAGGCACCCGTCGTCCAACACCTGGAGCAGGACGTTGAAAAGATCCGGATGGGCCTTCTCGATCTCGTCGAACAGCACGACGGAGTAAGGCCGCCGGCGCACCCGCTCAGTCAACTGGCCGCCTTCTTCGTAGCCCACATACCCGGGGGGCGCTCCGAACAGGCGGGAACTGCTGAACTTCTCCTGGTACTCCGACATATCGATCCGGACGAGGGCGTCCTCGGTGTTGAACAGAAACCCGGCCAGAGCCCTGGCCAGTTCCGTTTTGCCCACCCCGGTGGGACCCATGAAGATGAACGAGCCAATTGGCCGCTTGGCCTCCTTGATGCCGGCCCGGGAGCGTCGGATGGCGCGCGCGACCGCGGAGACCGCCTCGTCCTGGCCGACGACGCGCTTGTGCAGGCCCTCTTCCATCCGCAGCAGCTTTTGGGATTCCTCCTCCTCCAGCTTGAACAGCGGGATCCCCGTCATCTTGGAGACCACGTAGGCCACGTCCTCCTTGGTGATCACCGGCTTGCTCTTCTCCTGGTTCTTCTTCCACTCGAGCTTGGAGTCCTCGAGCAGCCTCCGGAGGCGCTCTTCCTCCTCGCGGAACCGCACGGCCTCCTCGAAATTCTGAAGGGCGATCGCCAGCTCCTTCTCGCGGACCACCTTCTTGAGCTCCTGCTCCATGGCGCGCAGGTCGACCGGCAGGGCGTAGGCCTGCAGCTTGGCGCGAGACCCGGTCTCGTCAATGACGTCGATGGCCTTGTCCGGGAAGAACCGGTCGGTGATGTACCGGTCCGAAAGCTTGACGGCCTCGGCAATTGCCTCCTCGGTGATCTCGACCCCGTGGTGGGTCTCGTAGCGGTCACGGAGGCCCTGGATGATCCGGATCGTCTCTTCGATGCTGGGCTGCTGGACAAAGATCGGCTGGAAGCGCCGCTTGAGGGCCCCGTCCTTCTCGATGTGCTTGCGGTACTCGTCCAGCGTGGTCGCCCCGATGCACTGGATCTCGCCTCGTGAGAGCGCGGGCTTGAGCATGTTCGAGGCGTCGATGGACCCCTCAGCCGCGCCGGCTCCCACCAGGGTATGCAGTTCATCGATGAAGATGATCACGTTGCCGGCCTGGACGATCTCCTTCATGACGACCTTGAGGCGCTCTTCGAACTGGCCGCGATACTTCGTCCCGGCGACCAACGACCCCAGGTCCAGGGCGATGACGCGGCGATTAAGCAGGTTGTCCGGCACCTCCGCGCCGACGATCCGCTGGGCCAGACCCTCGACGATCGCCGTCTTGCCGACGCCGGCTTCTCCGATGAGCACCGGATTGTTCTTGGTCCGCCTGCTGAGGATCTGGAGCACCCGCTCGATCTCATCCTGGCGGCCGATGACGGGGTCGAGCAGGCCTTCCTGCGCCATCCGGGTGAGATCCCGCCCGAACTCGTCCAGGGCGGGGGTGTTGCTCTTGCGGTCCCGCTCCCGCGGCGCGCTCTTGCGGAGGAACGTCACGGTCAACTGGCGGGCGGTCAGCAGATTCGCGCCCAGGCTCCGGAGGATCTTGCCGCCGATGCCTTCCTCCTCGCGCAGCAACCCCAACAGTAAATGCTCCCCGCCGATGTGGTTGTGGCCCAGCAGGCGGGCCTCCTCCACCGCGTACTCGATGACTTTCTTGACCCGGGGGCTGAAGGGAATTTCCCCGAACGTCAACGTGGTGCCGCCGCCCGGCAAGTTTCGCTCGATTTCAAGCCGGACCTGTTCCGAGGACAGTCCCATCTTTTTGAGGATCATCAGGGCGATACCGTCGCTTTCACGAAGGATCGCCAGGACGAGATGCTCGGTGCCCAGGTAATCGTTCTGGTGCCGCTCGGCTTCTTCGCGCGCCAGCACGATGATCTTGCGACCCTTGTCGGTGAATCGTTCGAACATCATTCCTCCTCGCGCCGGTTGGGGAGCTGTCTCACACTCGTTTCGGCCGGTTCTCCTTAAATCTTGGTCATATTCTACCCGTCGCCCCTCTAGGTGTCAAGGGCGGAACGCGCCCAGAGAGTCCCCGTTAGAGAGGAGATTGTCCATGGAGTCCATTCATGGAGGAGGCGGACACTCCCGGCGGCCGGCGTCCGGAGGGCGCCGGGGCTTCCTCTTAGGAACTGGCCCGCATGCCCGGCGGACCGGCGGGACGGGGCCCCGGCCTGATATCGTAGGTATTGACACTGATCCATTCATTGACAAGGCGGGGGCGGCCCGCTAGAATGTCCCCAGATGAAGCGCATCGGCATCCTGATCAAGCCGGATTTCCCCGACGCCAAAGCCATCCTGAGCGAATTGGTGCCGTGGCTGCGGGCGCGAGACAGGGACCCTCTGCTCGATCCCCCCACCGCCGCCCTCATCGGGGAAACCACGGCCTACCCGAAGAAAGACCTCGCCGCCCTCGCAGACCTCCTGGTGGTGCTGGGGGGTGATGGGACCATGCTGGCCGGGGCCCGGATGGTGGAAGGCCGGCCCACCCCCATCCTCGGCGTGAATGTGGGGGGCCTCGGCTTTCTCACCGAGGTGACGCGGGATGAGCTCTACCACGCCCTCGAGCAAATCTTTGCAGGGGCGTTCCAGGAGGAGGAGCGCCTGATGCTCCGCTCCCGTATCCTGCGATTGGGCGAGCAGGTCGCGGCGGCCTCGGTCCTGAATGATGTGGTGCTGGGCAAGGGCGCCGTGTCCCGCATGATCCAGTTGGAAATTTCCATCAACGGGCAGTTCGTGACCAGCTTACGCGGGGATGGGCTGATCATCTCCACCCCCACGGGCTCCACGGCCTACTCCCTCTCCTCGGGCGGACCGATCCTCAACCCCTCGGTCCATGCGCTGATCCTCACCCCGATTTCGCCCCACACCCTGACCAACCGCCCGATCGTGATTCCGCAGGAGGCCCTGGTGGAAGTCGTCCTGGTCAGCAAGGACGAAGGCGCCATGGCCACGTTCGACGGGCAGGTCGGCATCGCGCTGCGCCCCCGCGACATCGTCGAGATCCGGGCGTCGGAGCACAAAACCAAGCTGATCCGCTTCCCCGAACAGTCTTATTATGATGTCTTGCGGAAGAAGCTGAAGTGGGGGGAGAGCTAGCGCGGCACCGAGACCTTGGCCTCCGCTCTCTTCCGGCGGATGGCGCTCAGCATCTCCTCGTTCGTGGGGAACTTGAACTCCTCGATCTCCCGGCGCCGCCCCTCCTCCTGTTCCATCGCGCTTAAGGCCAGCAGATCGCCGGCCCGGACCACCTCCGGCTGCCGGCCCGCCAGCAAGGCCTCCAACCGGCCAAGCTTCTCGGCGATCTCGGCCTCCGGGAGCGGCGCCTTGATCGCCAGATAGCGCAACACCACCTCACTGCACCACTCCCCATCGCGTTTGGCAACGCCCACGAGCCCTTCGCTCGCCTTGCGCGCCCAGCCGCAGAGGAAGACCCCCGGGAGGACCGCGCCCACGGCCTCGTCGTAGGCTTGAAAGAGGCTGTCGTCCGGATCGTTCTGTGTCCGCTGGGGGTTCGTCACGAAGGTGCCGTTCTTGTATGGCAAACCCACGGCATCATCGACACGGTCGCCGACGGCGAAGACCACGCTGTCGCACGGGACCGTCGAGACGGTCTTCAGCCCCACGGCGGCCACATCCTCCCCTTTGCGCTCCAGCCTGGTCTCTTCCACTTCCAGGCCGGCCACATGATTCTGCGGATCCGTCAGCACGCGCTTCGGGGAGGACAGGAAGTGGAACAGGATCCGGGTAGGCCCGACCGCGGGCTCGCACTTGGTGAACTCCGCGCGCATTTCGCCCAGGACCTTCTCGGGGGATTGCCCCACCGCCTCCAGGCGGGGCCCGATCCGGGCCACCTCCTTGGCGAGGGCGCCCTGGTCGATGTAGGCGCACACGGCGCGAATTTCCTTGGGATTGTATTTCCGTTCGGCCGGTCCCCTCCGGACCACCACATGGATCTCCTCCACGCGCCGGCGATGGGTAAGCCAATTGGCGATGTCCACCATGACGTCCCCGATGCCGATCACCGCCACACGCCGCCCCACGTCAAAGGGGCGTGTGCCAAATCCGGGGAGCAGGTTGTAGTGATACACGCAGTCCTTGGCGTGATAGACCTCGCGGGCGCTGTCCCCCTCCACGCCGATGGTCTTGGTTCCCTGGGCCCCGGTCGAAAAAACCAGAGCGCCCGGCTCGAAGGCTCTCAGTTCCGGAACGGTCACAGGGCTCCCGTTGCCCACCGTGACGTTGCCGAAGTAATGGACATTGGGACGGCTGAGGATTTCCCAGTACCCCTTGCGAAGCCCGCCGCGCAGTTTGTGCTTAGTGGGATAGATGCCGTATTCTGCGAGCCCGCCGAACTTGATGTCCCGGTTCAGGACGACCACGTCGTGGCCGTGCTTGGACATGACGTTGACCACGGCCAGCCCGGCAGGGCCTGCTCCGACGACGATGACCAAGTGCCGCGCGCTCATCGGCGACCGTGGCGCTCTTCAAGAAGAGCGCTCCCCCTTAGGAAGAAATCGGCAGCCACGCTAGCACACACAAAATTGCTTTGTCAAAACATCTCACCCGCCGGCGCCCCCCGGCTTGCCCCCGGTCAGGCCCGGTTCGGTCATCCGCCGGGGATCCAACAGGTGATCGAGGCGAGCCTTCGGCAGGACCCTCTTCTTCAGCGCCACCTCGCGAACGGTCCTGCCGGTGCGGTAGGCTTCCTTGGCGATCTCGGCGGCCGCCTCGTAGCCGATCTCAGGAGCGAGGGCCGTGCACATGGCCAGGCTCTGTTCGATGCCGGCCCGGCACCGCTCCTGATCCGCGACGATCCCCTCGACGCACCGGATGGCCAGATTCTCGGAGGCCCGCGCCAGGAGCGCGATGGACTGCAACAGGTTATGCGCCATCACCGGCAGCATCACCAGCAGCTCGAAGTTGCCGGCCTGCCCCGCCACCGTGATCGCCGCATCGTTCCCAATGACCTGGGCCGCCACCATCATGGCGGACTCGGCGATGACCGGATTGACCTTTCCCGGCATGATGGAGGAACCCGGCTGGGTCTCCGGCAGAATGATTTCGGCCAGCCCGCACCGGGGGCCGGATCCCAGCCAGCGGAGGTCGTTGGCGATCTTCATGAGGCTCACCGCGACGGTCTTGAGCGCCCCGCTGGCCTCCACCAGGGCATCCTGCGCGGCCTGCGCCTCGAAGTGGTTCCGCGCTTCCCGCAGCGGACATTTTGTCTCCCGGCCCAGCAGGGCGATCACGCGCAGGGCGAACTCGGGATGGGTGTTGAGGCCCGTGCCCACGGCTGTGCCCCCCAGCGCCAGTTCGCCCAACGAGGCGCGGGTCCGCTCCACCCGCTGGATGCCCAGCTCGATTTGCCGGGCGTAGCCCGAAACCTCCTGGCCCAATCGGATGGGCGTGGCGTCCTGCAGGTGCGTGCGGCCGATCTTGACGATGGGGTCGAACTCCTTGGCCTTGGCCGCCAGGGCGGTGTGGAGGCGCTTCAGCGCCGGAAGGAGCTCCCGGTCGATCTGCTCTAGCGCAGCCAGGTGGATCGCGGTCGGGATGACGTCGTTGCTGGACTGCCCGAAATTGACGTGATCGTTGGGGTGGACGAGCTTGCTGCCCCGCTCCCCGCCCAGCAGTTCCGCCGCGCGATTCGCGATCACCTCGTTGGCGTTCATGTTGGACGAGGTCCCGGACCCGGTCTGGAAGATGTCCACCGGAAACTGATTGTCCCACCGGCCGTCGCTCACCTCCCGCGCGGCCTGCTGGATCGCCTTGGCCACCTTGGGGTTCAAAAACCCCAGTTCCGCATTGACCCTGGCCGCCGCCCATTTGATCAGGCCCAGAGCCCGCAGCATGGGGCGGGGCACCCGCAGCGGACTGATCGGAAAATTCTCCACCGCCCGCGCCGTCTGCACGCCGTAATAGGCCTCGACGGGCACCTCCAACTCTCCCATCGTATCGCGTTCGACACGCACGGCACCGGAGGAGAGTCGGGTTCTCTCCTCGGCTCGCTTCGCCGACGATTTCGGATGCCGTGTGCCTTTCACGAGTCCCCTTTGCCGTTCAGCGTCCGCCCTGCTTCCTCTGCTCTTCCAGGGCCCCTAGACTCCGGAACGCCCCGCGCCGATATGAGGGCGGCATTGTAATCCAGTCCGGCGGCTGGCACAAGCGCACAAGGGAAAAGCGGGAAGGGCCTACTCCCGCTCGTCCAGGGGGAGGTAGCGGCGACCATGCTCGCCCTCGTAGATCTGGTCGGGCCGGTAGAGCTTGTTCTCCTGCAACTGCTCGAGCCAATGCGCGAGCCACCCGGCGACCCGAGCCATGGCAAAAAGGGGGGTAAAGGTGTCGCTCGGAATGCCCATCTGGTCGTAGACGATGCCGGAGTAGAAGTCGACATTCGGAAAGACCCGCTTCGGCGCCAGGAGTTCCAGGCCGACCCGCTCCACTGCCTTGGCCAGCTCATAGAGAGGGGACTTCCCGCAGTGGGCAAAGAGCTTCTGAGCCAGTTGTTGCAGGATGACGGCCCGGGGGTCCTTCACCTTATAGACCCGATGACCGAAGCCCATGATCGGCTCCTTGGCCTTCAGTTTGGCTTCGAGGTATGGGCGCACGCGGTCGACCGTCCCGATTGCCCGGAGCATGGCCATCACCTCTTCGTTGGCCCCGCCGTGCAGCGGCCCCTTGAGAGCTCCGATCGAGGAGGCAACGACCGTGTAGGGGTCGGCCAGCGTGGACGCGGTCACCAGCCCGCAGAACGTGGAGGCATTCATCGTGTGCTCGGCATGGAGGATGAGACAGGCGTCCAGGACCTCGGCAACGACCCGATCCGCCACCCGCTCGGTCAGCATATAGAGGAAATTCTCGCTGAAGCTCAGGTCATCGCGGGGCGGGACCTGGTCGTCCCCGTGCCGGATGCGGGCGAAGGCCGCCACGATCGTGGGGAGCTTGCCGATCAGCCGGACGACCGACCAGTAATTGTTCTCCTGGTCACGGACGTTCCGGCCCGGATAGAACATCCCCAGCGCGGCGACGGCCGCCTGGAGCGCGTCCATGGGATGTCCGTGTTCCGGCAGGCATTTGAGCAGGTCAATGATCTTGAACTTCAGCCGCCGGTGGCGGGTGACATCGCCGGCGAACCGCTCCAGTTCCAGGCGGGCCGGCAAGCGGTGGAACAGGAGGAGATAGGCGGTCTCCGGGAAGGTGCTCTTCGCGGCCAGGTCCTCGATCCGGATCCCGCGGTACTCGAGCACCCCGGTTTGGCCGTCCACATCGCTGATCTTGGACCGGGCAGCCGGCACGCCGGCCAGACCGGGCATGAAGTCATGCGGCATGCGAACCTCCTCCTGGTATTATACCTGAGATGCCTTACGAGGTGTCAAGGAAGCTGCTTGAAAAATGGAATCCCATACGCCATACTGACCTCGCTCCCGTGGGATTCTCCGTGGAACTCTCCAAGACCCTCAAGAAACGCCTCACCGCAACCGCCGTGGGAGTTGCCGTGTTCCTCCTGACCGTGGCCCTCCACCAGTCCGGCCTGCTCACCATCGCCGAGCTCAAGACGCTCGATCACCGTTACCACCAGTACGCCGACCCGGCCCTGGCCGACAAGAACATCCTCCTCGTGGCGGTCGATGAAGCCAGCCTGGAGACCTTCGGCCGCTGGCCCTGGCCCAGGGACCGCCATGGCTATGTGGTCCACTATCTTCGGGAGGCCGGCGCCAGGGCCATCGTTTTCGACATCCTATTCCTCGAGCCGGATGAGGGGGCCGAGGAATTCGATGCCGCCTTTGCGGAGGAAGTCCGCGCTGCGGGCAACGTGTTTCTCCCGTACCTGCTCCAGTCCGCCCCGACTCCGGCCCCCCGGCCCCACCTTTTGGCCAAAGCCACCATGCCCGTCGGGGGGGACAGGCCCCCAGATCATCCCAAGCCTTACCAGGGCGTCAAGCTGCCCATTCCTCCCCTGGCCGAGGCCGCACGCGGGTTGGGATTCATCAATCTGTCTCCCGATTCCGACGGCACCACGCGCCGCCTGCCCCTGCTGGCGGACACCTCCAATCGCGCCCAGATGCAGATGCAGCTCGCGACGTCCGTGGCCCGATACGTGCTGGGGGCCGGAGGCGCGACGATCGGCCCCCGGGCCCTTCAGCTCGGGTCGGCGACGGTTCCTCTCTCCGCCCAGGGGGACATGGTGATCGATTGGCACGGGCCGCTGGACCAGAAGACGTACCGTGCGTATTCCATCGGGGCGGTTCTTCGGTCATACGCGGCAATGCAAAAAGGGGAGCGGCCCCTCCTCGATCCGGCCCTGTTTCGAGACAGGATCGTCTTCGTGGCCACCACCGCCGCCGGCACCTACGATCTTCGCGTCACGCCGCTCTCCCCGTTCACCCCCGGGGTCCTGATCCACATGACCGCCCTCGACAACATTCTTCGCAGCCGGGCCATGCAGCCGGCTCCCTACTGGGCCTTCGCGCTGACGACCCTCGCGCTCTGCCTCAGCACTTCGTGGGGGTTCATGATGCTCCAGCGCCAGGCCCTCAAATTCGGCCTCATCCTTGGGGGCGCGGTCGCCTACTACCTGCTCGCCGTGCACGCCTTCATGTCCCACGCCGTCTGGCTTGAGCTGGCCTTTCCCGAGGGGGCACTGGCCATGACCTTCGGAGTGGCCGCCACCGTGGAATACCTCACGGAGGGCCGCCAGCGCCGCCTCCTACGGACCGTGTTCGACCGGTACATGGCGGCCGAGGTCGTGGATGAGATCATGCGCAATCCCGAAGGCATCAAGCTAGGGGGCGAAAAGAAGGAATTGACGGTCTTCTTCTCGGACGTGGCCGGCTTCACCACCATCTCGGAGAAGCTCCAGCCGGAGGCCCTCGTGGAGCTGTTGAACGAGTATCTGTCGGCCATGACCGACATCATCCTCAAGCATCGTGGGAACGTCAACAAGTACCTGGGGGACGGCATCATGGCCATCTTTGGGGCGCCGCGCGGCGAACCCGACCACGCGACGCTGGCGTGCTACGCCGCGCTGGATAGTCAGGCGGATCTCGTTCACCTGCGTGAGAAATGGAAGGCCCAGGGGCATCCGGAGATCACAGCGCGCATCGGCATCAACTCCGGCCCGTTGGTGGTGGGCAACATGGGGTCGCAGGCGCGGATGGAGTACACGGTGATGGGCGACAGCGTCAATCTGGCCTCCCGCCTGGAGGGGGCCAACAAGTTCTACGAGACCTTCATCCTGCTGGGCCCGCGCACCTACGAGCTGGCCCAGCGCGACATCGAGGCTCGAGAAGTGGACGTCATGCGGGTGAAGGGCAAGTTGGAACCGGTGGTGGTCTACGAATTGCTCGCCCGCAAGGGCCAACTGGACCCCGTGAAACGGAAGATGAAGGAGGCCTACCTCGAAGGATTGACCGCCTACAAACGACGCGATTTCGCGAAGGCGAAAGAGCACTTCGCGAACGCCCTGGCCCTGGACCCCGCCGATGGTCCGTCCAAGGTGTATCTGCATCGGGCGGAAGAGTACCTCGCCGCCCCGCCGTCGCCGGACTGGGACGGCGTCTACGTCTTGAAAGCCAAGTGAGCGGAAGGAGGATCGCGTGATAATCCGTAAACGACTCGCGTTGTTCATCATCACAGTGATCGTCGGTATCGGATTCTTCCTGGGGCAGGCCTTGGCGGAGACGGTCTACGTGCAGGGGAAGACGGCAAAGCTCCGCGCGGGGAAGACCTCGCTCGACCGCGTGGTCGCCGACCTGAAATTCGGGGACTCCCTGGAGGTCCTCAGAAAAGACGGCACCTGGTTCGAAGTCCGCACCGCGACTGGAGTGAATGGTTGGATCTTCGCCAACAAGACCACGGCCACCAAGCCGTCCGGCCAGGATGACGAGCTGGCCAGGCTGGGCAAGACCTTCCGGCGCACGGAATCGTCGGAGGTGACGGCCTCGGCCGGAGCCCGGGGCCTGGACAAGGTCTCAGAGGGGTATGCCAATCGCGTCGGCATCACGAAACAGCAGCGGGAGGCCGTGGACCGTATGACGGCATATCAGATCACCGACCAGGAGGTCGAAGACTTCCTCAAAGATGGGGGGCTCGGGGAATATGCGAAATAAGACCTGGCACACCTTCGCCCCCCTGTCCGGGGCGCTCGCGGCGCTCGCCGTGACGGGCATCTTAGGGGGATGCGCGGAGATTCAACAAGTCGCCGAGGAGCAGGCCAGACGGTCCGGAGATGATCGGCTCGCCAAGGTCATACACGGCGGGGGGACGCTCGTCAGCGGACTCCTGCCGATCGGCTACGAGGAAGAACAATCCCTCGGGGCCGCCATCTCGCTCCAAGTCGTGGCGCGGTACGGCGGGGTCCAGGACCAGCCCGACCTGACCCGCTACGTCAACCTGGTCGGCCGGGCCGTGGCGCTCACCTGCGACCGCCCCGACATCCCCTATCACTTCGCCGTGCTCAACCACGAGTCGATCAATGCCTTCGCAGCGCCGGCGGGTTACGTCTTCATCACGCACGGCCTCCTGAAGCAAATCCGGAACGAGGCCGAGCTGGCCGCTGTGCTAGGGCATGAGATCGGCCATGTGAGCCAGAAGCACATCCTCGAGGTGATCCAGCGGAGCAAACAGCTGGGGGGCATCTCCGAAGCCGGCCTGGCGTATGCGAAGCAGAATCCCGAGGCCTTCAAAGGACTCATCGATACCGCCGTCAAAAAGCTGCTCGACGAGGGGCTCGACCAAAGCAAAGAAATCGAGGCCGACACCCTGGGCGTGGCCTTTGCCGCCCGCGCGGGGTACGACCCCACGGCTTACCTGGGCCTGTTGAACCGGCTCCGCGCCGTGAAAGGCGACGACCGCGCCTTTTTTAAAACCCACCCGAACTTCAGCACCCGGATCGCAGCAGTTCAGGACACCCTGCAGGCGCACGGGTGGAAAGCCACCGGCGTCCTGTTGGCCGATCGGTTTACGAGACTGGGGAGACGGTTGTAGGCGGGTCCGCGGCAGCGGTCAGACGTCCTGGCAGGCGAGGCAGCGGGCGAGGTCCCGCTTGTCCTCCACCTCCTGTTGCGTCAGGATGAAGGGTGCTTGGCAGAGTTCACAGTGGCGGACCTCGAAGAGGGGCGTCCCGTCCGCCTCGAACCGCGTGGGGAGCAGCAGGTCTGCCGGGTCGTACCCCAAGACCGCATTGTCCGGGAATTTGACCACCGCCAGCCGCACATTGAACTTCTCCCACGTGGCCACCTGGCCTTTACGGGCCAGCGGATGGCCCGACGCCACGTACACCGGTTGTCCGTAGCGGCGCTGGCGGAGGTCCCGGAGGTTACGCGAATCGGCCGTGGCCACCGCAAATCCGCGGGGCTGCGCAAATCGTCCTTCTTCCACTCCCACGGGTGTGATTCCAGATCCTCTTCAGCGCGCCCGCCCCGAAGGGCGTTTTTTATCAGGTATCATGCGCGAGGGGCAAGGGTCAAGAGAGAAGGGGAACCCGGACCGGCCGGGCCTCGCGGGCCGACTGGTAGCACGACTCGGCCATCGCCACGGCCCGCAGACCGTCCTCCCCGGAGACCGGCAACGGAGTTCCTGTCGAGAGGCTTCGGGCGAATTCTTCCAGAACCGTGACGATCGTCGGCCGGTCTGGAACCGACTCCGTCTCGACGAGACTGCGCCCCTCGATCCGACTCAGCACACTCCGATCGACCTCCGCAATGAGTTGCCCCGCCTGGCCGACGGCCTCCACACGGACCAGGCGGCCGCCAGATACCCGCGACACCTCGAGGAGGCACCGGACACCAGACGCCAGGAGGATTCTCGCCCAGGCCAAGTCCTCGACCCGACGCGTGTGCCGCCTGGCGAGTTCGGCGGAGACTTCCACCGCTTCCTCACCGGTGAGAAAGCGGATGAGGTCCAACAAATGGATACCGATTTCGATAAGAACCCCCCCGCCCGCCTGCGCCGGATCATCCAGCCACCGGTGCGGGGGCCGCTCAGCCCGCATCGTCAGCGTGAGGTAGTCGAGGGCCCCGACGAGCGGAAGGCGCTCCCGGAGGCGGCGCAAGACCGGCGTGAACCGGAGCGTCTGAGCGGTCATGAGCCGGACCCCGGCGGCGCGCGCGGCACGGACCATCTCAACGGCTTCCGCGGCCGTCAGCGCCAGCGGTTTTTCAATCAACAGGGATTTCCCTGCCTGGGCGGCCGCCAGACACACCTCTCGGTTGAGCGCCGGGGGGACGACGACCACCACGGCGGTGACGTCGGGACGGCGAATGAGATCCCGCCAGTCCCCCACGAACGCCACCTCATGGCGATCCGCAAACGCCTGTCCAGCCCCCACATCGCGGCGCGAGACCGCCGTGAGGCGGCATCCCGGAATCCCCTCCACAAGGTGGCGGGCGTAGCGGCTCCCGTGCCGCCCCATGCCGATCAACCCGAAGCCGAGGCCTACCGGGTTCACGCCCACCCTTCTCCTCCGGGGAGCGCGAGCCTCCTCCCACCCGCCTCCGCTTGACAACCCGTCTTCTTCATTGGTATCACCAAGCGCAGGTGGGGAGGACTCGCGCATGGAGAAATTGATCGTGTATCAGAAGCCGACCTGCTCAACCTGCCGCCAAACGCTGGCGCTGCTGCGCGAAGCGAAGGCGCCCTTCGTGACCATCGATTATTTCGCCTCTCCGATGTCCGCCGCCACGCTGAGACGGCTGCTCACGAAGCTCGGCCTCTCGCCGCGCGAGATCCTCCGGACCGGGGAGGAGACCTACAAAAAACTGGGCCTCCATGAAAAAGCGGTGTCGGACGCGGAGCTCATCAACCTGATGGTCGTCTACCCGGAGTTGATCCAGCGCCCGATCATCGAAAAGGGGGACCGGGCGGTCCTGGGACGGCCCCCCGAGAAGGTGAAGGCCCTCCTGTAAGAAACGAAGGAGGGCCGCCCGGAGTCACCCGGACAGCCCTCCCTGATTGGTCTCGATAGCAAGCCGAGTTATTTTTTCAGCACGGCGTCCTTGCACGCCTTCGCGACCCGGAACTTGACCACCCGCTTGGCTGGAATCTTGATGGGCTCGCCGGTCTGCGGGTTGCGGCCCATCCTGGCTTTCCGATTCACCAACACCAGCTTCCCGAGCCCAGGCAAGGTAAAGGTGTTCTTGGCCTCCTTATACGCGAGCGCGGCCAGGTCATCAAGAATTTGAGCGGCCGCCTTTTTGGTGAGGCCCGCTTTTCCTGCCAAGTGTTCGGTAACCTGTGACTTTGTCATCGCTTTGGCCATTCGTCACTCCTTTCGTCATGGAGAACCGCGAGGCGGTCCGTTAACTGTTGAGCGTTGCGTCCCTTCATCCCATTGCGCTGCAGGCCTGCCGTCACTCCGCCGCAAACCGTGTCCGCTCAGGTTGGACCCGGCAGAGATTCCAGGCCACGCCGATCTTGGACAAGCCGTAGATCAGCCATTTCGACGGATCGATGTTGTACCACCAGGGCCCGTTCCGGTAGTCCCGCTGATGCGCGTGGTGGTAATTGTGGTACCCCTCTCCGAAGGTAATCAACGACACGACCCAATTGTCCCGGCTTGAGTCCTCCGTCGTATGTGGCTGTTTCCCCCACAGGTGGCAGATGGAATTGATGCAGAACGTGGAATTCAGCACCAAAAACATCCGCCCCAGGCCGGCCAGCAGAAAACATCCGAGTCCCCCCTTCCACCCTCCGACTCCGTAACCCACCGCGAAGGGGAGGGCCATGCCGGAGAGCACGACCGGGATATAGTAGCGGTGTTGCCACATGACGAGCGGATCCCTTTGGAACTGGGCGGCGTATTTTTCATGATGCTGCGTGGGATCTTTATAGAAAACCCACAGCACGTGACTGTGCCAGAAACCGAGCGTGGCGTTGTAGGGATCCTCGGCCTGATCACAGCGGGCATGGTGTCTGACGTGGTCGGCGCACCATTTGTAGGCCGAATTCTCCAGCGCCCATCCGCCGGTGATCAACAAGGCGATCTTGATCCACTGCTGACACTCAAAACTCCGATGGGCGATCAGGCGATGGTAGCCCACCGTGATGCCCAACCCCGAGGCCAGGTAGAGCACGGCGCAGAGTGTCCAGTCCACCCAGGTATACCCGATGTAATACCCGTACACCGGAACGGCGACGGCCGCCGTAATCGTGATCGCCAGGAACAACGACAGCGCGGCATAGTCGATTCGCATCGGTGACGGCTGCGCACTTCCGGCAATACGCTCCACGCTCCCTCCCTCACATATCCGGGTGAATTGCAGTCTCTTCGTAAAAATACTGCCGCGTCTTTTGGATGAGGTTGGGGTGGGGCCACGCTACTTCCACGCCGCACCATTTGGAGTGGCACCCTCATCCGCAGCCCTCTGGAGGCGACCAAGCGGCGCTGACTCTACAGAAAGACGGAACAGAAAGCAAGAAGAAAGATAAGATGGCGCGTACTGTCAGGATGTCCGGGCGCGCCCCCGACAGGCCCTGAGCCTCCCCACCCTTTTATACCGGAGGGTGGCCCGCCAGGTCTCCCCTTCCCTCGTGGTATAATTTTTCCATGCGCGGCGTTCTTCTCTTGGTCCTCCTGACGCTGACGCTGATTCCCTTGGACCCCCTTACCGGCGAGCCACCGATTCAGAACCGCCTGGACGCCCACGTGTCGCAGGGTCGCCTCATGGAAACCGTCCGGGACCTTTCCCTGTTCCACGGCCGCCAATCCGGGACTCCGGGCGGGGAGGCCGCCGCGGCCTACCTTCAACGGCGTTTGCCCCAGGCTTCTCTCCAATCCTTCCCCATCCGGGCCCTTCAGATCTGCCCTCCGGTGAAGGTCAGCCTTACGGCCGGCGGTCACACCAAAAGGCTTCAAAACACGAGTGATTTCATCCCTATCCTGAACGGGGCCCAGGCTCACCTGGCCTCGGTCCAGGTGGTCTTCGTCGGCTATGGGATTGCAGATTCCGTGCTCGGTTTGGACGAGTACGCCGGTTTGTCTGTGAGCGGAAAGGTGGTGCTCTTCCTCCGAGGGCAGCCAAAGGGTTATACCGGGCGCGGCACGCACCGAGAGAAAGTGAGGACCGCCCGGGCGAAAGGAGCCGTGGCCTACCTGACCGTCACCGGACCCCTCCTGACCCCTTACGAACACCGACGAGGCATGAGCCAACGCCCGATGGCCTTCTACGGCGAGGACCCCGCCGAGGCCCTCCCCGGTCTGTGGATTGCCCCCGCCGTGGCGGACACCTTCCTGGTGCCGGTCCGGATAACCCTGGAATCGTTTCAAAAAGATATGGACCGGGCCCTCTCCCCCCGGTCCGTGGAGACCGGCAGTGTCATGACCATCGAGATGGACCAGAGCCAATCGAACGCCGACGCGGCCAACGTGCTTGGCCTCTGGCCAGGTTCAGACCCCGACCTCCGCCACGAGACCATCATCCTCGGCGCCCACTATGACCATTTCGGCGTCCAGGATGGGACCGTCTTTCCCGGAGCCGACGATAACGCCTCCGGCTCGGCGGTCCTGCTGGAGGTGGCCCGAGTGCTCGCGGCCGCGGAGGCTAAGCCCAAGCGAAGCATTCTCTTCCTGGCCCTTGCCGGGGAGGAGCAGGGACTGCTGGGATCCCGGTTCTACGTCGCCCATCCGGCCCGGCCGCTTTCCGACACCAAGGCGATGATCAATGTGGACCATGCCGGGGTCGGGACCGGCAAGCTCACGGTGGGGCTCTCACGACTGGAGAAAGTCACGGCCCAAGCCGCCGCCGACACCGTCGGCCTGGGTGCCCAGCTGGAACTCTTCGGCCTCTTCCCCGGAGGCGATCATGTCCCGTTCGCCGAGGCCGCCATCCCCACAGCCGCGATCGTCAGCTCCGGACCGCATCCGGACTTTCACCAACCGACCGATACGCCCGAGAAGATCAGCCCCGACATTCTCGCATCCGCGACGCGCCTGACCCTGTCCCTTGTCTGGGCTCTCGCCAACGCAGGGCTGTGATTCGAGTGAGCCGAGAAGAGATTGGGAAAGAGGCGATTGATTATTGCTGGAGCCGGCGAGTGGGATTGAACCACCGACCTGCTGATTACGAATCAGCTGCTCTACCACTGAGCTACGCCGGCCTCGCGCGACTTTAGCAAGCTTGTCGTGGGGAATCAAGCAGGCCTCGTCCGTCTCGATGGCCTAGCTCGGGCGTTTCGCCTTGCTGACCGGAAAGGACCCGATCGGGCCCTCCGGGTCCACCTCCGGACTGACCACCGGCGCCTGTTCTTTCTTGAGATCGGCGGCGGCCTTGGGAACCTGCTCCTTCAGGAATGTCAGCACCTCACCGAGATCCACCCACCCGTTGCCGTTGGCATCTGCGTGCCCCCGGATGGCCTTGAGGAAGTGATAGGTGAACAGGCCGTGCTGGGCGGCATCCCATGGCAGGCTGGGCCCGGCCACCGATGACGACCCCACGGTGACCGTACGTCCTTTCCCTTGCGGTTTGCGGTCCCCCCAGAGGAGGGTCTTCGGGCCGGGGCCTGCGTCGTCCTTGGTGCTGGGAAACGACAGATCGGCAAAAATGATATTCAGCCGGGACGGCAAGCGGCTCAAGGCCTCTTGGAGCCGCTTGATGGAATAGGCACGACGGGCGGCATCCACCCGGCCTTCATACGGAACCAGGAGAAGCTCGCCGCTCGCCTGATTGATCACGCCGTTGCCCACCACATAGATGATGGTGATCCCCGAGGCGTTGGCCTTTTGCGGCAACCAGTCCTCAAAGGCGTCTTGAAGATCCGTCAGCAGGGCCCGCTCATCCGTCAACACCCGAACGTTCTCGGAGGGGAACCCCGCGATGGCGGTCAGATGCTTGCCGACCACCTCCGCATCCCGCTTGGCATATTTGAGGCGCGGCACCCCTTCCTCCCGATAGATCCCGATGCCCACCACGACGGCGTACGAGGTGCGCCGATCAAAGCCCTGCACACGCGCCGGGACCTGGTCCACGTCGACGGAGAGCACCTCGACCGTCTCCCCTTCCCCCTTCCCAGACTGGATCACCGCGACGAACCGCTTCTTCGTCGGCACGCCGAAGCCGGCCGCCTCGGTCACCTGGACCACCAGTTCCGCCTGCTGGTCGGCCAGGGCAGACGACAGCGTCGACGTGATCGCCACCTGCTTCTTCTCACCCGGCTGCAGATCGCCCATTTGGGTCGGATTGATGAACTCCTTGACGAGGGCGGGCGTTCCCGAGAGGACGACGGCCACCCCCCGCGCCACGCCGGGACCGCTGTTGGAGACCTCCACGCGGACTACGACCTTCTCCCCGGCATCCAGAACCTGATTGCGGTTCTCGTCTTCCAGCGACGCCCGAAAGCTCAGCCCGGGGGGTTCCCGCCCAGGTTGTACTTGCGCAGGAGGTCCCGCGGGCGGTCTCCCCGCGGCCCCCATCTCCTTCCGGGTCTGCAGTCGGATCGCCGTATCCCGAATCCTGACCGATTGGGTCAGGCTCTCCACCTCCCGGTCCGACAGCTTTTCCACCGCCTCCGTGACCGGCAGCATCAGGCCCTGGACCGTGCACTCGGTCCCATCCGTCCTGGCGGTCCATTTCCCTTCGCCCTTGATGGCTTCATCGAACAGGATTTTTCCCTCGGCATCCTTCACCCGCAGCCGCAGGCGGACCAAGACCTTCAAGGGATACTCCCCGATTTCCCTGCGCGGGATATGGAGGTCTATCTCGCTGGTCTCCAGGACCGCGGTGAGGACGGCGTCCGCTGGATCGGTGGGTTTGCCTTCAAAGGTCTTCTCAAACACTTGGGCGGCGTCCGCTTTGACCTGTTCGGCCAGGCGCTCTCCCAAGGGGATCGCCTGGGGCACGTTGCACGAGTCCCGATAGAACATCTGCGCCTGTCGCAACGCGTCCGGGATGTCCAGGCGGACGGTCAGGGGGATGCTGGGAGCGGCGCGTTCTTCGGATTTGAACTCCAGGCGTGGAAACACGAGTTTTTGGCCGCATCCGGCCAATCCCGTCAGCAGAAGCACCAGGAATATCCGGAGGACGGGGCGCAGGACCGGAGCCGAGAGGCACACGTGCCTGAGTCTCCTGAATGGAATGGGGGGAGCCGCGATGTGCACGAGATAGTGTGCCTTATACCCTACTTGATCCCCGCTGTCCATCCCGGTAGCATGCGGCCCATGGCGCACCCCCCGGACGGCCCGGTCTCCTGGTCCTCCCTGGCCGATCTGATCCGGCTTCGCAATCAGACCGGATCCCTGTTGTTAGTGTTCCCGACGCTCTGGGCACTGGTGTTGGCGGGCGACGGGCATCCGCCTCTTTCGCTCACGACCATCTTTATCGCCGGGGCCTTCGTCATGCGAAGCGCGGGGGTCACCATCAACGATCTCGGGGACCGCGACCTGGACCGCCGCGTCCGGCGCACCCAGAACCGCCCCGTGGCTTCGGGCCGCATACCGCCAAGGACCGCCCTGGGGGTGTTCGTCGGGCTGATCCTCGTGGCGGCGGGGTTAGTCGCCCTGCTCAATCCGCTCACCATCGCGCTCGCGCCCGTCGCCGTCCTCCTGGCCGTCCTCTACCCGCTGGCCAAGCGAGTGATGGCCTGCCCGCAAGCCGTGCTCGGCATCGCGTTCGGATGGGGCGCCATCATGGCCTGGGCCGCCGTGCGCAACGAGATCGGCTGGCCGGCCATCGGCCTCTTCCTGGCGACCGTCTTCTGGGCCATCGGGTATGACACGATCTACGCGCTCCAAGACCGCGAGGATGACGTGCGCATCGGCGTCCTGTCCGCCGCCCTCCTCTTCGGGCGATGGACGTGGCTGGCTGTGTTGGGGGCCCTGGCCGTAATGGTCCTCTTCCTGACCCTCGTCGGGATGGCCGCCCGCCTCACCCTGCCGTTCTATCTGGCGCTTGTTCTGGCCTCCGCACTGTTCGCCTACCAGAGCTGGCGGGTCAAGCGCGGGGTCTCTCCCGCCGCGGCCTTCACGCTGTTCAGGCAGCACGCCTGGGTGGGCGCACTCATTCTTGCGGGAATCTGGAGCGGGGTGATCTTTCGATAACGTAGGGGCACGGCGCGCCGTGCCCCTACCGAATCGAACGTGCCATGTGAAATTTAGGACGACGCCGGCAGAGGTTTCTCGGGCGGCGGGGCGTTCAGGGTCTTCAGGTAATACATGAGGGCCTTCGCGTCGTCATCACTGATCCCGAGATTGGGCATCTTGGTCTCGGGCTTCATGATCTGGGGATAGCGGATCCACCGGTACACCCAGGAGGCATTCAGCCGAAACCCGGCCCGGTCCAAAGGCGGCCCGACCTCTCCGCCGGTCGTCCCGATCTTATGACAGGCGTTGCAGCCGTACTTGTTGAAGTACAGCTGCTTGCCGCGCTCCGCCAATTTGGCCTCATCGGCGGGGGTGGCCGTCAGCACGGGCTTCGGAATCGGCGCTCCCTTGGGGCGGTCCTTCTTCAGCGACGCCCAGTCCACCTGGCCCACCTTCGTCCCGTGCAGCGTGCGCACGAACGCCACGAGCGACCACTGCTCCTCTTCCGAGAGCGTGTGCTTGAAGGTCGGCATGGTGGGCACCGCAAACTCGTCGTCGCCGATCTTGTCGCCGACGTTCGGCGTCGTGTCCTTCATATCGCGGGAGATGGTCGCGAAGAGTTCTTCGTCCTTCAGCGTGCTCATCTCGTCCTTGTTGGCCAGGTCCTTGGGTTTGGGGTCCGGCATGGACTTCCAGTTAAAGCCTTCGCCCGGTTTGCCGTGCGCCCCGTGGCAGTGGGAACAGTAGTACGCGTAGAGCGCCCGTCCCTTGCTCACGTGCGCGCTTTCGAACAGCGCACAGCCGGCGAACCCGGCCAGCGCCGTCACGCCCGCCGCGACGAGGGTCCCGAGGACTTGCTGCCGGGTCATACCGGCTGCCCCTTTTTCACCTTGCGGATGATGACGAACTCCACCCCCGCGGCCAGGACCACCGCCATGAGGCCGTAGAGGTAAATCGAATAATCGGTCGGAGGCTCCGCGTTGAAGTACCACCAGGACGTAATGGCCTTTTGTGAGCCGGCTTCCTTCACATCGCCGCTCTCCAGTTTCTTCCCGTCCCACACGGCGAAGGCGATATTGGGGAACGTCCCCGGCTGGATCTGGACATCGTCCTTGTCGGCAGTAGTGAGCGAACGGGTGAACACGACGCGCCACACGCCGGTCACGTCCTCCTCCACCACCTTGGTCTCTTCGTCGAACAGGGGATCACCCGTCTTGGGATCCTTCATCGGCTCCCCTTTCGGGTCCTTCCGGACATTCAGTTTCCGCTCTTTGTGCTTGACCTTGACCTTGTCGGGCCTCCAGACGCCTTTCGCCTGGACGTCCTGTTGGGCCTGTTTCTTCAGGGTCCCAAAACCCTGAGCGGACATGTCCGCGGCACCGGGTGTATCATTCCGCCAGTACCAGATGTTGACCAGCCCCCCTTCCACCTGCGCCATGGGTTGGCCGTGCGCGAAATGGGCCTTTTTCTCCCCCACCATGAACTCCAGGGCGGCCGCGTCGGCGGGATCTTGCGTCGGGTCGGCATACTCCACGAGGAACGCGATCTGCTTGGTGTTATGGACGCCCCGCACGGTGATGGATTTGACGGTCGTCTGTAGGATGCGCTTCTGCCAATGAACTTGGGGTGACATCGGAAACTCGGTCGCCGGCACCTTCTCCCATTCCGGGGAGAGCGGATCCGTTGGGACTTCGCCTTGGATGAGCTTCACCCGGACGACGACGCTTTCTTGCGCCGGCGCCGGCGTTCCCCACAACACACCCATCGTCGCGGCCATGAGGGCCGCCAGCGCGCGTCCTGATGGAACAGTCTTCATCGCCTACTCCCACGTCCGGGGCTTATGTCCCGAACCCGCATATTCCGCCATGATAATCTTCCAGATCCAGTCATCCGGCAACTCCACTTCCCAGCGCGGCATCGCCGACTTCCAGGGATGCCCCTCGACGTTCAGCCCCACCCCACCCTTCTTGATGCGCCAGAAGAGATAGGACTCCTGTAACTGGGCGATCGTCCCCGGATCCACGAAATTCGCCGGCGGTGGATTGAACCCGTCGGAAGCCGGGCCGTTGCCGTTGAACTTGGGGCCGTGGCACGGCGAGCAGAAGGCGGCGTAGAGCCCCTTCCCCATCATGACGTTCTCCGGCGTGTTCGCAACGGGATTCGCCAGGCCTACGAATTCCCCGGGGGGCGCCGGATGGATGGTCCGGTTCTCGCCAGGCGGCTGCGTGCTGGACACGAGGCCGCTGTAGGTCTCCCAGCCGACCAGCAGCGGGAACAGCACGAGCACCGCAAGACGCAGGGCCTTGGTGGCTCCCCTGATCCCCTCCCCGCTCAAAAAGCGGGAGACGGGCCCGAGGAGCGCCTCCGTGGACTCCCCGCTCAGCGTCCCGAACACGATGATGCCGATGGTCGCCAAAAATAAGTAGAGCCAGATGAGGCTCATGGGCAAGGGCGCCGTGATCAACGGCAGAGCAAACTTCAGAATCACAAAGACCGCCGCGAGAAGCACGGCGCCTTTCAATGCGAGCGAGGACCCCTTCATGCCGCTCCCCTCCTCAGATTCCCTCACAAGGGCTTGGCCGTCGCCTTCGCGTTCAGGAGATAGGCCACCAGATCGTCGAAGTCCTTGACGACCAGCTTGCGATCCAGACCCTGATGGTCCTTGCTCCCCGCCTTGGGATCGGACAGGATCGCGTGACGCAGCCCGGCATCGGTCTGTTTGCCCAGGGCCGGCAAGAGGTCGGCCCTGCCTTTTTCCGAGACCCCGACCGCATGACACCTGGCGCACAGCACCTGAAATACTTTTTGCCCCCCCGCCTTATCCCCCGGCATGAAAGCGACCTCCTTCGGCCCTTCGATCTCGGAGGGGTCCACCGTGATCTCCTCGCCGGACATGTTCTGGAGAAACGCGATCACCGTCAGGATTTCGTTCTTGTTGAGGCCGATGGGTTTCTTGTCGATGTACGGCATCTTCGCCGGGAAAAACTTGGGCGGCCCGACGTGCTGGTAATCCATGTACACGTAGGCTTGGGGCTGGGTGAGGCTTTCGTACAGGAACTGACGCGTCAGCTTGGAGCCGATCCCTTTGAGGTCCGGGCAGCGCCCCTCGCTGGTCCCGATGGTGTGGCACAGGGCGCACTGGCCCTTGCCGAAAAAGATCTTCTGGCCGATGGCGGCCAGGTCTTTTTTGTCCTTGAGCGAGGCCACGTCGAACTTTTCCACCGCCGGCGGCAGGGAGGCCATCTGCGGGATGCTCAGCGCCACGAGCGCGAAGGCCCCGAGCACGATGGCCACGAAGGCGACCACGCGGACGAAGCGGGCCTTGACGAAGAGCAGGAGCGCCCCCCCCAGGGCCATCACGCTCATCCCGATGGTCTGCAGCAACTGGGTTTCAGTCATGATGAGACGCCTCCACTGCTAGCGCGGCCCGCCCGCCGGGACGGGGGTGGGGCTCACGCCCGGGGCCAGGCTGTCCTTCGTCTGCTGAACGCCGGTGGTCCCCCCCTTCTTCTCCCCGCCCAGCGAGGCGACCCAGAAGATGAACGCCACCATGAGGCAGAAGAGGAACGTATTCAACGCCATGAGGGCCGCCGCGTAGCCCAGCGCCGGTGAATAGGCGTACTGCGAGGTGTCCTGCATCACCCCGTACACATGCCAGTGGACCCGGGACGACGACCGCGCGTAGCCCATCAGGGTCATCAGCAAGATGACCATGACCGCGTTCAGGACGAGGGCATAGCCGGCGCGCGCGGGCATGATGCCCCAGACCATCTCGGTCGTCGTTTTGGCGCTTTTCAGGACGAGGGCCGTCAAGGGCGTAATCGTCAACAGGACGAAGAGCACGACCAGAACCTGGGTCGTGGAGAAGTAGTTGATCCGGGTGATGGCCGGGACGAAATAGCCCCACACGCCGAGCACCACGACGACGATCGCGGCGATCCCCAGGATCGCCCCCATCCCGACCCTCGCCGCCTTCGCCCAGCCGGCGGTCTCCTGCTTGCCGGCCCGCCAGTACATGATGAAGCTCATGAAGGTGACCAGGATCATGAGATTCGCGACCGTCATCTTGGCCGACATCACCCCGAAGACGCCCAGCAGGGGATGGTGGGTCCCGCCCATCTTCCGCGCCTCTTCCAGGCTCGCGACCAGGGAATGCGGGGTCATCCAGACCCCGAGGCACACCAAGAGAATGACCAGCATGGTCAGGATCGGGCGGCGGTATCTGGCTTCGGACCCGGGGATGCGATACATGATCCCCATCCAAAAATAATAATTAGCCCCCAGGAACAAAATCCCGATCAACATGGCTTGGAGGATGAACAGCCACGACAGGAATCCGCCCATGAGCGTGATTCCCATCTGCTGGTTGTACTGGTAGATCTCGCGCATCAGCCAGTAGCCGGCGAACGGGAGGGGCAACATGCCGAACACGCCGATGAAGTTGCCCACATACCCCATCCAGTCGTAATGGACGCGCTCCTCTTGCGAGGACGCCATGAGATATTTCAGCCCGGCATAGGCTCCGCAAATGAAGCCGCCCAGCACGACGTTGGCGATCAACCGATGGATATTGACCGGCCACCAGGTGGGGTTCCAGGTCGCCGCCCAGGCCCTGGCCCACATGCTGCCTTCCGCGATCACCACCGGGCTGGCCTGGAACGTCGCCCAGGAGTTGGGCACGATCATGATGAAGAACGCAAAGACATTGAGGAGAAAACCCAGGAAGAGGTGGACCCCCTTCTTCTTTCCCTGCATCGTGTCCCACCCGTACCAGTAGAGGTACAGGGTGGCCGTCTCCAACAAAAAGAGGACGCAATAGACCAGGAATGAGGGGAAGAAGACGTCCGTGAGATAGCTCATCAGCTTGGGGTACAGGCCGATCAACAGGAACAAGAGGATGCCGCCGAACAGCGCGGTGGTGGCGTAGGAGGACGTCAGGAGCTTGGTGAATTCCTTGGCCAGCTTGTCGTAGCGGGGATCCCCGCTTCTCACCCCGACGATCTCGCAGACCCAGGCGAAGATCGGCACCCCGAGCACAAACCCCGCCAGCAGCAGATGCTGCTGGGCGATGATCCAGATGAGATTGCGGCTTCCAATACCGGGAATGTCGCGATACTCCGTGGCCGCACCCGCCGGCGCCTCCTGGGCATAGGCCACGCCGACCGGCCCCGCAAGGGTGAGCACGAGCATCAGGAAGAGCGCCGCATAGGCCCAGGTGAGGGTCCCGCCCTGTCTCCTATGAAGAGGTGTGCTTCCCATGGCGTTCACTCCTTATTTCCCCTTCCGCTCGGGCTTCTTGGTCCCTTTCGACTCTTTCTCTTTTTCTTCTTCCAACGTGGTCAGGATCGCCTCGGCCTTCGCCAGCGTCGTTTCCGTCTTCTTGAGCAATTCATCCGGTTTCACCGGCTTCTTGGGCTTGGCCACCTCCGTCAGGGGATAATCCGGATGGGGATGCGGCGTGGTCGCGGGAAGAAACACCCAGAAGGCCAGGGTCAGGAGAACGGCCACCGCGGCGAGCGATCCCAGTACCAGCCACGGGTCCGACGGCACCCGCGCATGATCCCAGGACCGGACCCGCTCGAGCAGGCCGGCCGGGCTGGTCTCCCCGTTTGCCGCGAGGAAGCCCTTGATGCGCCAGCCGAAGAGCTGGAGCCACACGAGGGCCAGCACCACCGAGACGAGGACCACCGGAATGGTCCACAGCAGCAACTCGATCGTAATCTGTTCGGCGATGGGGAGCTTGGGATAGACCCGTTTGATCAATCCGATGATCGCCGCCGCCACCGTTTTGCCGACCCCGACGGACGCCCCGACGACGTAATACGCCACCCCC
>JBGPTH010000013.1:0-75650 GCA_041490525.1 Nitrospiria bacterium | reverse complement strand
TGTACGCCCCGCGCTGCATCTGGGCGCCCATGCGGTGTCACCCGCTCGATTGCAACGGGTCGAAACGCCGTTGCAGCCCCGCAGACTCGGCTGTAGGCCCTTCCGCTCCGCCAGGGTCCCGCTCGGCGCCACCCGCTAAAGAAATTTTGTCCGGCCCCTTGTCGCCGATGTCGCCGAAGGCGGTGGGGTTGAATATACCATAACTTGACCATTCCAGAGTCGTGTGATAGTTATAGAGGCAATTAACTAAGCCAGATGAGAACACGCCATACCATATCGCCGCTGGTTTTGGTCCTCGGGCTCTCGCTGATCGCGTTTGCCCCGTTTGCCGCGACCCTCGAACTGCATCATCAGCTCGGCGAAGCGGACCAGGACGGCCACCAGCACTCAGCCGCCGACCTCTGCTCGTGGGTCCAGAGCCATGTGTCCTCCTCGGTGGTGGGCTGTGCCCCCGTTCCGGCGTCCCAGCCGGCTCAGCCTGCATCTGAGGCCACGTATCAAGACCGCCTCGTCGAACATCTGCTCCTGACCAACCTTCCCGCCCGTGCTCCTCCGTCTCAACTCCTCTAAGTCGTTTTCGCTCATTCCACGCTGAAGCGATCTGCGCTGCTTGCTGCGCTTCGCGTGGGAGTTCTTTCACTCGTTCGACCATGAGGAGTTGGGTATGCATACTCGGCGTTATGCGTGCGTATGTGTCGTACTGTTTGTCGTGGTGGTCGGCGGATGGTCACAGGGGTTCGCGAAGGAACCCGCCGGATCGGACATCGAGGAGCTAAAGAAGCAGATGGCCGTGATGGAGGAACAACTGCGGTTGCTCCGCCAGAAGGTGGAGCAATTGGAAAGCAAACCCTCCTCGACGGTCCCTGAGGCTCCAACGGAAAATAAGGATGTCAAAACCGAGCAAAGGCTGAAAGATCTCGAATTGCAGGCGGGACAGCAAAGGGCGGCGAGCAGGGGACTCTTGTCCCCCTTCAATCCGAAGATCAGTGTCAATGGCATCTTTTCGGCCGCGATGTTCTCCGACAAGGACAACCTGAACTTCGGCGACCATGATCCTCAGGTGCAGGGGTTCAATGTCCAGAACGTCGAGCTGCACTTCCAGGGGACAGTCGATCCGTACTTCAAGGTGGACACTAATATCGTCACCACCGTCAAAAAGGGCGACACGAAGATCGAGCTGGAAGAAATGTACGGGACCAGCCTGGCGTTACCGGCGAACCTGCAACTCATTGCCGGGCAGTATTTTACGCGGTTCGGCCGGCAGAACCCACAGCATCCCCATCAATGGGACTTCGCGGATCAGCCGGTCATCCTGAATCGGATTTTCGGGCCCGACGGCTTGCGTGGGCCCGGCGCGCAGCTCTCCTGGCTGGCGCCGACCCCGTTCTATCTGGAGTTCATCGGGAGCGCGCAACAGGCGGAGGGGGAGATCGCCACCAGCTTCCTTTCAACTCCGGGAGAGAAGGTCCGGGGATACACCCTGATCGATCGTCCTGTTCGGAAAATCGGCGATCTCCTGTACATGCCCCGCGTGGTGACTTCTTTCAGCCCGACAGACGAGCTGACCGTGGCCTTGGGCGGGTCGGCGCTTTTCGGCCCTAACGCCAGCGGTACGAACACCCGAACGACCGTGTACGGAGGAGACCTGTACGTCAAATGGAAGCCGGTGGATCACGTTCAAGGCTTTCCATTCGTGGCGTGGCAGACCGAATATCTGCACCGGAATTATGAGGCGGGGCCTGATGACGCGCATGGAATCCCCGCTTCTCTTCTCAAGGATTTCGGGTGGTACACGCAACTCCTGTATGGGTTCACGTATCGCTGGGTGGCCGGCCTCCGGGTGGACTACGCCAACAGCTCAGGCGGAGGTAACGCCGTGCCTTTCCTGGTGACGCTCGCTCAACGAGACCTGGTGGATGAACGCTGGCGGCTTTCGCCAAACATGACGTTTTATCCGAGCGAATTCTCCAAATTCCGTCTCCAGTACAACCTGGATTTCGCGGACAGCCGGGGGCGCGAAGCCGTCCACGGCGTCTTTCTCCAGATGGAGTTGAACATCGGCGAACACGGCGCCCATTCATTCTAGAAAAACCGCGCACGCATGGCGGTCTTCTAAGGGAGGCGGAACGACAATGGGAAACAGGTCAGTGCTCCTCAGCATGATGGTTATCGGATGTCTGTCGGCATGGGCGCCCCCGTCCTATGCCGCGTTGAAAGTGGTCGCCACAACCCCCGATCTCGGATCGATTGTCCGCGAGGTGGGGGGAGATCGGGTGGAAGTCACCAGCTTGGCGAAGGGCACGGAGGACCCGCATTTCGTGGACGCGAAGCCCAGCTTCATTCGGATTCTCAACCAGGCCGATGCGTTGATCGAAGGAGGAGCCGATCTCGAGGTCGGCTGGCTGCCGCCGCTGGTCTTGAACGCGCGGAATCCCAAGATCCAACTCGGCCAGCCTGGCCGTATCGTGGCCGCGGAGGTCATCAGGCTGCTGGAGGTTCCGACAGGTCCGATCGATCGCTCTCTCGGGGATGTCCATCCGTTCGGCAACCCGCATTTCACGCTCGATCCCCTCAACGGCAAGCTCATCGCCGGACGCATCAGGGAGCGGCTGTGCGTTCTGTCGGCCGCCGACTGTGCTATCTTCACTGCGAACGCGAAGCAGTTTGAGGACAAGATTGACAGTCGGTTGGCACTCTGGCAAAAGCAGATGGCGCCGCTGCGTGGAACCAAAGTGGTGACGTACCACAAGTCCTTCAGCTACCTGGCTGAGCGGTTCGGTCTGCGGGTGGTCAACACCATCGAACCGAAACCCGGCATCCCGCCGTCGGCGTCCCATGTCCGTGATCTCGTCGCTCAGATGAAGGCGGAGGGCGTCAGGTTAATCCTGCTCGAGCCGAACCGCGAGCGCAAGACACCGGCGTTTCTGGCACAGGAAACAGGAGCCAAGGTGGCTTACGTGCCTTCGATGGTGCAGGGGAGCAAGGAGGCCATGGATTACCTTTCTCTTTTCGATCACCTCGTTGGCACGATGCTGGCGGTCGGTCAAGAGTAACCTGGGAGAGGACACACCGATCGAGATGGAACGCTCTCGGGAAAGCCTCATCTGCCTGATTGGGGCCACGATCGGGCACCATGGGTCGCCGGTGCTGGAGGGGCTCGACCTCCAAATCGCGCGGGGCGGTTTCGTGGGACTTCTCGGCCCGAACGGGTGCGGCAAATCCACGCTCCTGAAAACGATCGTGGGCATTCTGCCGATCTTAAAGGGCCGCGTGGAGTTTCCCGAAGGAGGCCGGCCACGATTCGGCTACGTGCCACAACGCGATACGCTCGATGGGGTCTATCCCCTCACGGCCTTTGAGGTTGCTCTCATGGGCACGTATGGCAAGCTCGGCCCGTTGAGTGTGGTCAGAGGAGCCATGCGGGAGCGAACCATGCAGGCGCTTGCGGACGTGCGGGCCGAGGGGCTGGCCCGCCGTCTGTTCGCGGAACTCTCCGGCGGAGAACGGCAGCGGGTACTGATCGCACGAGCCCTCGCGGCCGATCCTGAATGTCTTGTCCTGGACGAGCCGGTGGCGGGGATCGATCAGGCCACCACCGAAGTCATCATGGATTTGGCGATGACGCTCCATCAGAGCCGGGGCATTACGATCCTGATGGTGAATCACCACATCCTTTCATTACGCGGACGGGTCGATGAAATTATCTGGATCGCCGAACGCAGAGTCGCCAGCGGTCCGGCCGACGTGATGCTCAGCAAGGAGAAGGTCGAAGAGATGTTGATGTTGGGCGGGGGCTGAGATGGATCTTCTCCTGGAGATGTTCAGCCCCGAGTTCCTCCTGCGGCATGCGCTCTATGCCAGTCTGGTGATCGGATTTGTCTGCCCGTTGGTCGGGGTCTATCTGGTCCTCCGCCGGCTGGTGTTCCTGGGTGTCGCGCTTCCCCAGATTTCGGCGGCCGGGATCGCCTTCGCCTTCTTCTTGCATACGCTGGGGTTCCATCTCTATCCGCACCAGGAAGAGGAGCAGCTCATGGCGCTGACCGGGTCGGTCCTTTTTGCCGTGGTGGCGCTCGTCGCCCTGGTCACGTTGGAGCGACGGGGGCGGGGGATGGTGGAGGGCCGTGTAGGGGCGACCTATGCGGCGGCGGGCGCCGCCAGCATTCTCTTTGTCGCGGCGAACCCCTATGGAGAATCCACCCTCTTGTCCTTGCTCCGAGGGGAAGTCCTGGGTCTGTCGCTGTCCCAATTCTGGGCGACCATCGGGGTGTACGGCGGAATCGCGGCGGGCATGCTTCTCTTGCAGAAGGAGTTCACGTTCGTCTCATTTGATCGAGAGATGGCCATCACCCTGGGCAAAAATGTCGCGGCCTGGGACCTTGGCTTGTACCTCATCATCGGCCTGGCCATCGCCTTCGGGGTCATGACGGTCGGCCCGCTCCTGATATTCGGCTTCCTGGTTGTTCCGCCGTTGGCGGCCCGGCAGATCACGCGCGGGATGTGGCCGTTCTCGCTCGTGGCCTCCGTGATCGGCGGGGCTACGGCCCTGATCGGCTTCTATCTCTCTTTGCGGTGGGACCTGCCACTCGGGTCCACCGACGTCGCGGTGGCCTGCGTGATCCTGGGATTGGTTGCGGGCGGCAAAGCCATTGTGAATCTGCCCCGCCGATAAATTACACGCTCTAAAGAGCGGGTCCTGTCGCCGAGCAGCCCCGCCGAGCCGGGAACCCGTTGCTCTTTTGAGCGGGTCCTGCCCCCGCATAGCCCATCGCAGCTGGGCGTTTCGCCGTCGAGGCCCCGCAGACCCGGTTGTACGCCCCGCGCTGCATCTGGGCGCCCATGCGGTGTCACCCGCTCGATTGCAACGGGTGGCTTCGGCGTTGCAGCCCCGCAGACTCACCTGTAGGCGCTCTGGCTCATCGGGGCGCCCCGCTTGGCGCCACCCACTCCAACTGCAACGGGTCGAAACCCTGTCGCAGCCCCGCAGACTCAGGTGTGCTGCCTTCCGCTCCGCCCGGGTCCCACGCGCCGCCACCCGCTATTACTTGGTTGCGACGACGAACTCCAG
This sequence comes from Nitrospiria bacterium, assembly GCA_041490525.1. Lineage (GTDB taxonomy): Bacteria > Nitrospirota > Nitrospiria > Nitrospirales > NS-4 > JBGPTH01. The sequence continues at coordinate 70,585 of JBGPTH010000013.1, read as the reverse complement.
GAAATACTGTCGGGTGAGGAGGGTGTGCTCCTTGGCGAGCGTGTAGCCGGCCTCGGCCATCTCTTTGACGACGGTGTCTCGCGGCACCAGGTGCTCTCTCGGAAAGCCGACGTCGCCCGAGCGCTCGTCGTGGTAGAAATCAATGATGGCCACGCGGGCGCCGGGCTTGAGCGAGGCCTGGACCCGCTTGAAGTAGTCGGCCCGTTTCTCCAGATGATGATAGGCGTTGCAAAGGAAGACGAGGTCCATGCTCTTCGGTTGGAGCAGGGGATCATCCGGTTTGGCGACGACGAACTTGGCGTTGTAGGGGGTGTGCAGGTGCTCGACCATCTCCTCGTTGTACTTCAGCATCGCCGGCTCGATGTCCACGGCGTACACCATCCCCTTGTTCTGCACGGCCCACACGAACTTCCGCGTAAAATAGCCTGAGCCCGCGCCGATGTCGGCGATGGTCATGTAGTCGGTGATGTTCAGCGCCTTGACGACCTCGTCCGGCTTCTGCTCCTTCTCCCGCTCGGGCCGCTCCAGCGCCTCGATGTATTCTTTGATGTCCGCCGGGCCGCGGTGTTGCTGAGCCTGGTGCTGCGCAAAGGCGGATGCGCCCAGCAGGACGACGAATACCAGAAGTGCTGTTGCGGATCGATGAACCGGTTTCATGATGCGTATGCTAGTGCCAATCATCGTTGGGATCCCTTGGCATGCTGGTGGCGAACATGATGGCCAGCGCCGGCTCAGCGGTCTTGTTCGCGGCGGCGTGATAGACCTCGGTCGGGATCAGCAGCAGCCGGTTCCCCGGCCGGAGGATGACGATTTCCCGCTCGTGCGAGCGGACATCCTCCAGCGTCATCTCGATTTCGCCTTCGCGCATCCAGACCGCGACTTGGTGGGTCTTGTGATAGTGCATCCCGGCCGTAGCGCCGGGCTGGATCTGATTGGAATACACGTGCGTGATCGGGGCGCCGAGCGCCGCTTCGATCGCCTTCATTTCAAAGACCTCCTGCCGGCGGCCTGGCTTCCGGGGGTCCTCGTCGATCTTATATTCTATCCAGCGCGCAACACTCATCGATCAGCTCTTTTCTTGACCAAAGGATTTCCGGCTGTCGCCCAGGACGCCCGTGAGCAGCGAGGTCAGCTCCAACGGGAGCACGAACTTGGTGGCGGGGCCGGATCCAAGGACCTTGAGCGTCTCCAGGTACTGCAGGCTCATGGTTTTGGCGTCCACCCGTTGAGCCACCTCAAAGATCTTGCCCAGCGCGAGCGCGAATCCTTCCGCCCGGAGGATCGCCGCTTGCCGGTCGCCCTCCGCCTTCAGGATGGCCGCCTGCTTTTCGCCGTCCGCGACCGTGATCGCGGCCGTCTTGGTCCCTTCCGCCTCCGTCACCGTGGCCCGGCGGGTCCGTTCCGCGGACATCTGGCGGCTCATCGCGTCCAAGATGTCCTTGGGGGGCGTGATCTCACGGATCTCCACGGTGGTGATCTTCACGCCCCACCGCGCGGTCACCTGGTCCATCTTGGCTTGGAGGATGTGGTTGATCTCCTCCCGCTTCGCCAGTACATCATCCAGCGCGATATCCCCGACAACGGCCCGGAGAGTGGTGACCGCGATGCCTTCTGCCGCAGCGTCGAAGTCCTGCACCTGGACGAAACTGGCGATCGGGTCTACGACCTTCGAATAGATCAAGAAGTCCACAGAAATGGACGCGTTGTCCTTCGTGATGCACGTCTGGTGGGGGATCTCGGTGTACTTCTCCCGGAGGTCCACGCGCACGGCCTTGTCGATGATCGGGATCAAAATCACAACGCCGGGCCCCTTGGGCTCATCGCGAAGATTGCCCAATCTGAGGATGACGAGCCGTTGATATTCCGGGACGATCTTGAGCGTCATGAAGAGGAAGATCACTCCGAGAACCCCCGCGATGATCAATCCCAGTGGCATGAGCGCCTCCTTATTTGATCTTCGAGCCCGGCGCGACGTCTTCCAGGGTCGTGAGGAGGGCCGTGACCTCCTCATCGCCGGCGGCCAGGACCATGCCCTGCGACTCGATGCCCATGAGCTTGGCCGGTTTCAAATTCGCCACGATGACGATGCGCTTGCCCACCAGGGCCTCGGGCGCGTACTTCGTGGCAAGGGCCGCGATGACCTGGCGCTGCTCGGTCCCGATATCGACTTGAAGCTTGAGGAGCTTGGTGGACTTCGGCACGGGTTCCGCCGTGAGGACCTTGCCGACCCGCAGCACCACTTTTCTGAAGTCGTCAATGGTGATCTGCTCCGTTGACGGCGGAGCGGGTTGCTGGTCTTGCGTCACGCGGGCATCTCCTTGTGTCTTGGTGGTCTCGATTCTCGGGAAGAGCTGCGGCCCCTTCGCAATTTCGGTTCCTGGAGTGAGCTTGCCCCAATTAATCCTCTTTCCATCGATTTGCGGCTTCAGTCCCAGTTGACGTGCCATGCTCTCTACCGTTTGTGGCATGAACGGGTAAAGGAACGGGATAAGAAATTCCAAAGCCACTGTGACAGTATTCAAAACTGTATTGAGCCGTTCTCTTTCCTCTGGTCTCTTTGCTAATTTCCAGGGCGCAGTTTTGTCAATGTATTGGTCGCACTGTTGAATCAGTTCCCAGATAGCCTCAAGCGCTCGACTAAAGCGAAGTTGCTCAATGTGAATCTTGGCGTCGGCCATCAGCTCACCCGTGTTCCGCATAAGCAACCTATCCGGTTCGGTCTTGGCTGACTCAACTGGTGTCGGAATCTTACTATTGGCAAATCTCTCGATCATCGTAAGAGTACGGTTCAGGAGATTGCCAAGGCCATCTGCCAAGTCGCTATTAATTCGACCGATTAGCGCCTCTCGCGAGAAGTCGCCATCTTGACCGAACGGCACTTCACGCAGCAGGAAGTAACGGAATGCGTCCACGCCGAACTCATCCATGATCGCGTTCGGGTCAACCACGTTCCCGCGGCTCTTGGACATCTTTTCACCATTCACGGTCCACCAACCATGAGCGAAGATGGTTGTAGGGAGTGGAAGTTCTAAAGCCATCAGAATGGTGGACCAATAAACAGCATGTGTCGTCAGGATATCTTTTCCAACCAAGTGGATGACGGTATGCTCTCTTTGCGCGGTGTATTTAGGCTGCACTGAGGAAGACCAATACCGAATAAAAGACGCTTCCGGATCCTCCTGGCTTCCCGGGGCGAGGTATCGGAGCGCTGAAATGTAATTTACGAGCGCGTCGAACCAGACATAGGTGACATAGCTAGGATCAAACGGAAGCTCGATGCCCCACGATAGGCGAGATTTCGGACGTGAAATGGAGAGGTCTCCTAGTGGCTTTTGGAGAAAGCCGAGCACCTCATTGCACCGAGATTGGGGACCAATAAAACTGTCGGGTGGATTATAGTTGTTGTTAATGTGTCGCTCGAGTTGTTGTCGATACTGACTCATTCTGAAAAAGTAGTTCTTCTCGCTCAAACGCTCCACCGGTCGTTTGCAATCTGGGCAGAGGCCTTCTGTAACATCCTTCTCCGTCCAGAAGCGTTCGTCAAACGTGCAATACCAGCCTGAATAGTTATCCGGACAGATAAGTCCCTTTTCGAAAAGTTGTTTGAGAAACTGCCTGACGATTTCCTTATGCTTCTCGTCAGTGGTTCGGATAAAGGCGTCATTTGAAATATTCAACCGTTCCCAGAGCTGTGTGAAGCGCGGTACCATTCCATCGCAGTATTGCTGGGGATCAATGCCTGCCTTAGCCGCTGCTTGTTGCACCTTTTGTCCATGCTCATCCACACCCGTCAAGAAAAAAACATCGTAACCCCGTTGGCTGTAATGGCGCGCCAGCACATCGGCCGCAATGGTGGTGTAGGCATGGCCGATGTGCGGCACATCGTTGACGTAATAAATGGGGGTCGTGATGTAGAACGTCTTGACCACGCGGCCTCCGATGCGCTACGCGGCGTGGGGCCGGAGGGCGGCGCGCAACCGGAGCAGCAGTCCCTCCAGCATCAGTTGCTTGTTGAGGTTGCGTTCCAGCCCGCGCTCCATGGACTCCACATAGGCGGCGAGGTCCAGAATCGCTTCGACCGTGAGGCGGGCCGCGAGGGCGTCCAGCTCGGCCAGGCAATCGCCGTTCAGCAGCCGGTCGCGGTCGCCCCCGACCTTCACGATGACGAGATCCCGGAACCAGGCGGCGAGCCAGCCCAGCGCCGCCTCGCTCTGCTCGGACCTGCCGACGGACTCGCAGACGGCCAGGAGCGCGCCGACGCTCGCGACCGAGTCCGGGGTTACGAGCCGGAGAAACTCGGCGCGCTGGGCCCGAAGGGCCGCGGGATCGGCCTCCAGCGCGAGCCCGAGCCGCCCTCCCGACACCATCGCAAGAAACCTTGCGTCCGTCTCGGATAGCCCGCGGCGCTGCCGCACCGCCTCGATGACCAACCCGAGGCCGGGGGGCGAGAACTTGAGCTCCTGACACCGCGACCTGATGGTGGGCAGCAGGGATTCGGGCCGCGCCGAAACCAGAATGATCAGGCTGTCGGGGGGCGGTTCCTCGATCGTCTTGAGCAGAGCATTGGCCCCCTCCTGCCGTAACAGATCCGCATTGTCCAGGATGACGATCTTGCGCCGCCCGATCAGGGGGCGGTAGATGAACCGCGACTCGATCTCGCGGACTTGCTCGGTTTCGCCCTTGCCGCTGGTGGCCTCCAGAATCGTCACGTCGGGATGCGAACCGGTCTCGATCTGGCGGCAGGACCGGCACACCCCGCAGGCGTCCGGGGGATCACACGGCGGCTCGGCTTCGCAGTTGACGGCCTGTGCGAGCACCCGAGCCATGAGCCTCTTGCCGATCTGCTCCTCCCCGTGGAACAGCAGCGCGTGGGCCAGCCGATCCGCCCGGAGCGCGGCCCTTATAAACTGCTTTTGCTGGTCGTGGCCGAGGATCGCGTCAAACGGCATGGGGTTCAACCCGGGTCAGGGCGGCTTTTCGGGCGCGCAGGCGGGGGGCCACGATCCGCTCGATCGCCCGGGCCGCCTCGTCCACGGAGTCCGTGCCGTCCACGACCCGCACGCGACGCGGGTCCCCCTTGGCGATGCGGAGATAGCCCTTCCGGACTTTTTCATGAAACGCCGCGCGTTCCAGATCGAGGCGGTCAAGAGTCCCCACGCGTCGTTTGCGCGCGAGGCCCACAGCCACGGGAACATCCAGGACGAGGGTCAGGTGCGGGGCGAGGCCGGAGGTGGCGAATCGGTTCAAGCGGGCGACGGTGCGGGGGCCTAATCCCCGGCCATAGCCCTGATAGGCCATGGTGGCGTCGGCGAAGCGGTCGCAGAGCACCACCGCGCCTTTTTCCAGCGCAGGTCGGAGGGTGTCCGCGAGGTGCTGGGCGCGGCTGGCCAGCACCAGCAACAACTCGCAGCGGGCGTCCATCCCCCGGTTAGCGGGGTCCAGCAGGACCGTTCGAATCTGTTCGCTGATCGGAGCGCCGCCGGGTTCGCGGGTCTCCACGACAAGGTATCCACGCGCTCGGAGACGGCGGGCCAGACGGCGAAGTTGGGTGGTCTTTCCGCAGCCTTCGATGCCTTCGAAGACAAGTAAAAACCCTTGCTTCAGACCGCCGCGGGGCACGTCTGTTCCTCCTCCTCGCCTAGGCAAAATCCAATAGCGCGATGATAGTTTAACTCATTGAAAATAGCAATAAATGGCTTGCGCGGCCAGGGGAAACTTTGTATGATGGTTTGATTGAGCGCCGTCGGTCGCACCCATGCTGAAAGTCTCATTGAAACGCTACTTTATCACCGGCCTCCTGGTGGTGGTTCCGATCTGGGGAACGGTCCTGGTCCTCAAGACCCTGTTCGCCACCTTCGATGGCCTTCTCGGGGATCTCCCTGAGAAATATCTGACCCAGCGGTACGTTCCGGGGGTCGGAATCTTATTGATCGTCGTCGTGATCCTGCTGGCAGGTCTTCTGGCCACCAACATCATGGGGCGGCGCATCGTGGTGATGTGGGAGGACCTTCTCAAGCAGGTTCCGCTGGTACGCGGAATCTACGCCACCATCAAGTCCATGATGGACGTCTTCGCCTTTCAGGACCGCGACAAGGAAAAAGCGAAGTACAGCCGGGTGGTCATGATCGAATTCCCCCGGAAGGGCCAGTACGCCCTGGCCCTCGTGACGGGGATCACTCCCGGGGAGGTGCAGGACATCAGCACGGAGCGGGTGATCAACGTTTATGTGCCGACTTCTCCCAACCCGACTTCCGGGTACCTGTTGTTTGTGCCGGAGAGCGAATTGATTCCCGTGAGCATGAGCGTGGACGAAGCCCTCAAGATGATGTTCTCCGGCGGGATGTACACCCCGCCGACGTCCGAGACGGTCGGGACGGGCGGGAGCGGCAGGATCAGATGAAGCGGCTTGGGGTCATCGTGCTGGCGGCCGGGCACGGGACCCGCATGCGGTCGAAGCGCGCGAAGGTGCTCCACCCGGTCGGCGGGCGCCCCATGGGGCTGTACGCCGTCGATCTGGCCGAGACGCTGGCCAGGGGCCGCGTGGCCGTGGTCGTGGGCTACCAGGCCGAGCAGGTCAAGGACCTCCTCGCCGACCGGAAAGCGGCCCTCGTCGTGCAGACGCGCCGGCTCGGGACCGGCCACGCGGTGGCCCAGGCGCAGGAGGTCTTTCAGGGGCGTGGCGGCAACGACTGGACCCGTGGGCGGTTCGTGATTCTGAGCGGGGACACCCCGCTGTTGACCGAGGCGACGGTGCGGGACCTGCTCGACCTCCATGAGCGGGAACGGGCCACGGTGACGCTCCTCACGGCGCGCCTCGAGCGGCCGGCCGGGTACGGGCGAGTCTTAAGAGACCGGGAGGGCTTGGTGTCGCGGATCGTGGAAGACCGGGACGCTACGCCGGCCGAGCGTCGCCTCAACGAGGTCAACGCCGGCACCTACGTGGTTGAAGGCGAGTTCCTGTTTCCGGCCCTGGCCCGCCTCCGGAACGCGAACGCCCAGAAGGAATATTACCTCACGGATATCGTCGGTGCCGCCGTGGGCCAGGGAAAGCGGGTGGCCGCGTATTTGGCGCCGAACCCGGTGGAAGCGATGGGGATCAATACTCGCCGGGAGCTGGCCGAGGCAGAACACGTGCTCCGTGCCCGGGTGCGCCATCGCTTGATGGACGCGGGAGTCACCTTCCTGGCCCCGGAGACCAGCTTCGTGGACGCGACGGTACGGATCGGACGCGACTCCGTCATTCACCCGCATACCACGCTGGAAGGCCGGACCACGATCGGCGAGGACTGCGTGATCCGCTCCCACACCCGGATCGCCGACAGCGTGCTCGGCGACAGCGTGACGGTGCTGGACGGCTGCGTGATCGAGGGGAGCCGGTTGGAGGAGCGGGCCACGGTGGGACCCTTCGCTCACCTCAGGCAAGGGACGGTGATCAGGCGGGCGGCGAAGGTGGGGAACTTCGTCGAGCTGAAGAAGACGGAGCTCGGGGTGGGCGCCAAGGCCAATCACCTGACCTACCTGGGCGACGCCCGGATCGGGAAGCGCGTGAACGTCGGCGCGGGTACGATCACGTGCAACTATGACGGGGTCGCTAAGCACCGGACCGTGATCGCGGACGATGTCTTCATCGGGAGCGATGTGTCGCTGGTCGCGCCGGTGCGGGTGGGCAAGGGCGCCGTGATCGGCGCGGGCTCGGTTGTGACCCAGGACGTCCCCGCCGACGCGCTGGCGCTCGGTCGGGCGCGGCAGGTGGTCAAGCCGGGCTGGGCGAAGGCCCGGCGGGAGAAGGCGGGAAAGGGGTCTAAGCACTAGCCATGTGCGGCATTGTCGGATACATCGGAAGCCATGACGCCGTGCCTCTGCTGCTGGACGGCCTCAAGCGCCTGGAGTACCGGGGCTATGATTCGGCCGGGGTCGCCGTCCTGCTCAATGGGAAGATCAAGGTCCGCCGCAGCGTCGGCAAGCTGGCCAATCTGGAGAAATCCCTGGCCGGGAAAGCCCTCAGCGGGACCGTCGGCATTGGGCACACCCGATGGGCGACCCACGGCAAGCCGTCGGAGCAGAACGCCCACCCGCACCGGTCGGGTTCGCTGGCGCTCGTCCACAACGGGATCATCGAGAACTACGTGGCCTTGCGGGAGCAGTTGCGGAAGGACGGCTACCGGTTCGAATCCGAGACCGACACCGAGGTGGTGGCCCATTTGATCGCGCGCCGGATGAAGGCCGGCCTGGGCCTGGAGGAGGCGGTCCGCGCGGCGACCAAAGAGGTCCGCGGCAGCTACGCGATCGCGGTCCTGTGCGAGCAGGACCCGCGCACTCTCGTGGCGGCACGCTCTGGCTGCCCGCTCGTGGTCGGCTTCAACGAGCATGGGGCGTTTCTGGCTTCGGATGTGACGGCGATCCTGACGCACACCCGCGATGTCCTCTTTCTGGAGGACGGCGAGGTGGCGGTCCTCTCCGGGAACGGGCTGGTGGTGAAGGATGCGGACGGCAAGCCGGTGACCCGGGCGGCGACCCGGATCGCCTGGGACGCGGCCGCGGCCGAGAAGGGGGGCTTCCCGCACTTCATGCTGAAGGAGATCCACGAGCAACCCCAGGCGATCCTGGATACGATGCGCGGGCGCTATACCTACGAACGGGGGGAGGCGGACCTGCCCGACATCGGACTGACCCCGGCGCAGCTTGCCGAGACCGGCCGGATCTGGATCGTGGCCTGCGGGACGTCCTGGCACGCGGGCCTGGTGGGGAAATACCTCATCGAGGAGATGGTGCGCGCGCCGGTCCAGGTGGACATCGGGTCGGAGTTCCGCTATCGCAATCCGCTGGTCCACGAAGGCGACCTCCTGCTCGCGATCTCGCAATCAGGGGAGACAGCCGACACGCTGGCGGCCGTCCGCGAGGCCAAGCGGCAGGGCGCTCGCGTATTGTCCATCTGCAACGTGGTGGGGAGCAGCCTGGCCCGCGAGTCGGACGGGGTCCTCTACACGCACGCCGGGCCCGAGATCGGCGTGGCCTCCACGAAGGCCTTCACGTCGCAGCTCACGGCGCTCTACCTCCTGGCCCTGCACCTGGGCCGGGTCCGGGGCGTGGTCTCGGAGGCGGACGGGCGGGCCTGGCTCGATCGCTTCGTCACGCTGCCGACCCACGTGGAGCATCTCCTCGGGCGCGAGGCCGAACTGGTGACGATCGCCAAGCGGTACCATACGAAGCGCCACTTCCTGTACCTGGGGCGGGGCATCAACTATCCGATCGCGCTGGAAGGCGCGCTGAAGCTGAAGGAGATCTCGTACATCCATGCCGAGGGCTACGCGGCCGGCGAGATGAAGCACGGGCCGATCGCGCTCATCGACAAGGACATGCCGGTGGTGGTCCTGGCGCCGCGGGACCGGTTGTACGAGAAGACGGTGAGCAACCTGATGGAGGTCAAGGCCCGGGGCGCGCCGGTCATCGCCTTCGTCACCGAGGGCGAGCGGGAGCTGGGCAAGACGGCCGACGCGATGTTCCCGGTGCCGGACGTGCATCCGCTCATGGCGCCGATCCTATTCACCGTGCCGCTGCAGCTTTTGGCGTACCACATTGCGGTGCTGCGGGGGACCGACGTGGATCAGCCGCGGAACCTCGCGAAGAGCGTGACGGTCGAATAAGAGGGGGTCATGGAGATCAGCAGAGAGGACGTCGCGCACGTGGCCAAACTGGCCCGGCTGGAGGTGAGCGAGGAGGAGCAGGCGACCTTCGCCCGGCAGCTCAGCGCCATCCTGACCCATATCGATCAGCTCAAGCAGGTGGACACCACGGGGGTGGAGCCGACTGCGACCGTGCTGCCCACCGACAACGTCTTTCGCGACGACGTGGCGCGGCCCTCGTTGCCGCGTGAGCAGGCGCTGGCCAACGCCCCCGACCAGGCGAACGGATTTTTCCGGGTGCCTAAGATACTGGAGGATCGTTAAACGTTAATCGTTAAACGGAGGAAGAAAGTACCAAGTTCGATCGGATTCACGATTAACGAATAACGTATAACGAATAACGAGGCTTCAGCGATGTTTCGACAGATGTTGCGGGCGAAGATTCACCGGGCGACCGTCACCGACGCCTGCCTCGAATACGAGGGGAGCCTGACCGTGGACGAGACGCTGCTGGAGGCGGCCGGGATCCTGCCCTATGAGGCCGTGGTCATCTCCAACCTCAACAACGGGGAGCGGTTCACGACCTACGTGATTCCCGGCCAGCGGGGGTCGGGCACGATTTCCTTGAACGGTCCCACGGCCCGCAAGGGCGCCGTAGGAGACCAGATCATCATCTTCTGCTACGAGTTCTACAACGAGGATGAGATCAAGCGCCACGCGCCGCGCATCATCAACGTGGATGGCAAGAACCGGATGGTCTCGTAAATGTCGATACGGAAGCTGACGCTGTTCGAATTGCAGGAGAAGTTCACCAAGGGAGAAGTCTCGGCCATCGAGATCGCCACGGCCTACACCCAGCGCCTCATGGCCGTCGAGCCGAAAGTCAAGGCCTACCTCACCACGACGAAGAAAGAGAAGCTGCTGGCCGAAGCCGCCATCCTCGACCACAAATTGCGCGGCTGGCGGAAGACGCAGCCGCTGACGGCCATGCCGATCGCCGTCAAGGACAACATCTGCACCGAGGGCGTGAAAACGACCTGTGGCTCCCGCATGCTGGAGAACTTCGTGCCCCCGTATGATGCCACGGTGGTCTCCCGCTTGCGGAGCCAGGGGTACGCCCTGATCGGGAAGACGAACATGGACGAGTTCGCCATGGGGTCCTCGACCGAGAACTCGGCCTTCGGGCCGACGCGCAATCCGTGGAACCTGGCGTGCATCCCGGGCGGGTCCAGCGGCGGGTCGGCCGCGGCCGTGGCGGCCGACCTCTGCGCGGCCGCGTTGGGGTCGGACACCGGCGGCTCGATCCGGCAGCCGGCGGCCTGCTGCGGCGTGGTCGGGCTCAAGCCCACCTACGGGCGGGTGTCGCGCTACGGGCTGGTCGCCTTCGCCTCCTCGCTGGACCAGATCGGGCCGATCACCAAGGACGTGCGGGACGCGGCGGTGCTCCTCAAGATCATCGCAGGGCACGATCCGCTGGACTCGACCTCGGCGGACGTGCCGGTGCCCGATTATATGAAGGCGCTGAAAGAAAACATGCGGGGCATGAGGGTCGGCGTCCCGAAGGAATTCTTCACCGAGGGCATGGACCCGGAGGTGGAGCAGGCGGTGCGGGCGGCGGTCGGGCAGATGCAGGCCCTCAAGGCCGAGGTGCGGGAGATCTCCCTGCCGATGACGGAGTACGCCATCGCCGTGTACTACCTGATCGCCACGGCGGAGGCGTCCTCCAACCTCGCCCGCTACGACGGCGTCCGGTACGGCTACCGGGCGGCCAAGGAGAAAGGCCTGTTGGAGATGTACCTGAAGACCCGGCAGGAGGGCTTCGGGCCCGAAGTGAAGCGCCGCATCATGCTGGGGACCTACGCGCTGTCGGCCGGGTACTACGACGCCTACTACGGCAAGGCGCAATCCGTCCGCACCTTGATCAAGCGGGACTTCGACGAGGCGTTCAAGGAAGTGGACGTGATCGTCACCCCCACGATGCCGACGCCCGCCTTCAAGCTGGGCGAGAAGATCCAGGACCCCTTGCAGATGTACCTGTCAGACATCTTCACGATCTCAGTGAATCTGGCCGGGGTGCCGGCCATCGTGGTTCCGTGCGGGATGAGCGGCGCGAAGCTGCCGATCGGCCTGCAGATCATCGGCCGCCCCTTCGAGGAGGACAAAATCATCCGCGCGGCGTATGCGTACGAGCAGGCGACGGACTGGCACTTGAAGAAGCCGACCTTGTGAGGAAGAAAAGCGTTAACCGTTATACGTTAAACGCAAATCGCCAACCGGTTAACGATTAACGTATAACGAATAACGTAGCGACTGGAGGGAGCATGGTGATTGATCTTGCGGTGGGGGTCATGGCGCTGGCGGTGGTGGCGTTGGTGGCTTTTCTGATTCCGATGTTCATCCAGGTCCGGAAGACGGCCGAGGAGACGGAGCGCCTGCTCCAGCGCATGAACGAGGAATTGCCCGTCCTGTTCCGGGAAGCCTTGCAGGCCGCTCAGAGTATGAACCTGGTGGCCAACGACATGCGGGAGGGTATCACGGGCATACGGGTCCTGGGCGAGGCGATGGGCGAAATCGGACAGGCGATCAACCGCGTGAATGGATTGGTTCGGGGCGGGACGGGCGCTCTGGCGATGAACTTGAGCGGGCTGCTCGCCGGGTTTCGTGCGGCGTATGAGGTGCTCAAGCAAAGGTCTCAATCTCATCATCAAGGAGGTCATACCAATGGCGGCTGAAGACAACGGGTTTTCATCAGGAGCAGTGGCGTTCGCGTTCTTGGCCGGGGCCATCATCGGCGCCGGCGCCGCGTTGCTCATGGCGCCCCAGACGGGGGCGGAGACGCGCGAGTTGCTCAGGGGCTATGCCAAGAAGGCCGAGGAGGAAGTGCGGGAGAAGGCCAAGGAGGCCAGGGCCACACTGGACACGGCCATCGAGCAGGGGAAGGAATTCATCAAGGAGAAGAAGTCGGTCCTGTCGTCGGCCTTCGAGGCCGGCAAAGAGGCCATGCGGAAGGAGCGCGCGTAACAGCGCAGTGTTGACACACCGTGAAGTATGACGTCGTCATCGGGCTGGAGGTCCACGCGCAGCTCCTGACGCAGTCGAAGATGTTCTGCGGCTGCGGCACAGCGTTCGGCGCGGCCCCCAACACCCAGACCTGCCCGGTGTGCCTCGGCATGCCGGGGGTGCTGCCGGTCATCAACCGCAAGGCCGTCGAATTTGCGATCCGGACGGGGCTGGCCCTGAACTGCACGATCGCGCCGATGAACCGGTTCGCCCGGAAGAACTACTTCTATCCGGACCTGCCGAAGGGCTATCAGATCTCGCAGTACGAGCTGCCGATCTGCGAGCACGGATGGGTGGAGATCGGGCGGAACGGAGCCACCCAGCGGATCCGCGTCCGGCGGGCTCATCTGGAGGAGGACGCGGGCAAGAATATCCATGCGGGGATCGCGGGGGCGTCGCACGTGGACCTGAACCGGGCCGGCACGCCGCTGCTGGAGATCGTGACCGAGCCGGACATGGAATCCCCGGACGAGGCGGTCGCCTACCTCAAGCAGCTTCGAGACATTCTGGTCTACCTGGGGGTCTGCGACGGCAACATGGAGGAGGGGAGCCTACGATGCGAGCCCAATCTCTCGCTTCGGCCGGCGGGCGCGAAAGAACTCGGGACCAAAGTCGAGCTCAAGAACATCAACTCCTTCAGGTTCGCGAAGGCGGCGATGGAATACGAGATCAAGCGGCAGGCGAGGGTTCTGGATGAGGGCGGGAAGATCGCTCAGGAGACGCGCCTGTGGGACACGGAGAAGGGCGAGACGGCGGTGATGCGTAGCAAGGAAGAGGCGCACGACTACCGCTATTTCCCAGACCCCGACCTCGTCCCGCTCCGGATCCCCGCCGAGATGGTGGAGGAAGTCCGGAAGTCGCTGCCGGAATTATCCGCCGCCAAGCACCCGCGGTTCATGGAGGCGTACGGCCTGCCGGACTATGACGCGGGCGTCTTGACGGCCGAGAAGGCCCTGGCGGACTTTTTCGAAAGCACCGTCAAGGCACAGGCTGCGGCGAGTGCCCTTTCTGGCAAGGAACTCGGCAAGGAGACGAGCAATTGGGTCACGGTCGAACTGCTGGGCTTACTGCATAAGGGAAAGCCCAGGGCTGACGGCGGAACGGAGGCGTTGACGATTGAAAAGAGCCCCGTCACGCCGAAGATGCTGGCCGACCTGCTGGTCATGAAGCGCAAGGGGGAAGTGAGCGGGCCGATCGCCAAATCGGTGCTGGAGGAGATGTTCGCCACCGGCAAGAGTGCTGCCGAGATCGTGAAGGCCAAGGGCCTGCAACAAGTCTCGGATGAGGGCGCGCTGGAAAAGATCATCGACGAGGTGATGGCGAAGAACCCGCAGCAAGTTTCGCAGTACCGGAGCGGCAAGGAGCAGGTGTTCGGCTTCTTCGTGGGGCAGGTGATGAAGGGGTCCGGCGGCAAAGCCAACCCGGCCAAGGTGAACGAGCTGCTAAAGAGGAAGCTGACGCAATGAGGTGGTGGGTCCTGTCACCGAGTCACCGGGGCACCTGTTGCTCTTCAAATGCAACGGGTCACCAGCGAGGGGGAACCCGTTGCTCTCGGAGTGGGTCCTGTCGCCGAGCAGCCCCGCCGAGCGGCGCCTTTCGGCGTTACAGCCCCGCAGACTCGCCTGTAGGCGCCTTGGCTCATCGGGGCGCCCCCGCTCGGCGCCACCCATTCCAACTGCAACGGGTCGAAACGCCGTCGCAGCCCCGCAGACTCGGCTGTAGGCCATTCCGCTCCGCCAGGGTCCCACTCGGCGCCACCCGCGTTCATTCCATTGGGGACGAGAATGGCACCGCAGAAGGGATTGAGGGGATGAGCGGGATGCGGAGCTCAGGGCGCGGGAGAGACTGGTGAGGGAAGATCTGTGCCGACGGTTTTGAGGGAGGGCCCGTATCGGTTGTACTTTTATAGTCATGAGCCCAATGAACCGCCGCATGTCCATGTTGATCGGGAGGATCGATCGGCAAAGTTTTGGTTGGAGCCGGTCGGCTTGGCATACAACTTGGGATTTGCTGCAAGAGAACTGCGGAAGATCGAAGAGATCGTAACGGAACATCGGGAAAAGGCGCTGGAGGCATGGCATGATTACTTCGGGACCTAAAGCGGCTGAGCGTGTGAAAGACGTGCATGTCTCGGAAGACACGTTGAGCGTGGACCTGATGGATGGCCGCACCGTCAGCGTGCCGCTGGCGTGGTTTCCCAGGCTCCTTCACGCGACCCCGAAGCAGAGAAAGAATTGGAAGATCAGCGGTGGCGGCTACGGTGTCCAATGGCCCGATGTGGATGAGGATATCAGCACGGAAGGGTTGCTGCGGGGAGCGCCGGCTCCCAAGGCTTCTGCCTCTACTGGAGCTTAACGGATGAGCGCGATTGCGGAGATCAGGGCGCGGGAGATCCTGGACTCGCGGGGGAACCCGACGGTCGAGGTGGACGTGCGGCTGGAGTCCGGGGCGCAGGGGCGCGGGGTGGTCCCCTCGGGGGCGTCCACCGGCGAGCGCGAGGCCCTCGAGCTGCGGGACGGCGACAAGGGCCGCTACGGCGGCAAGGGCGTCCGGAAGGCGGTGGCCAACGTGCACGCGGTGCTGGCCCCGAAGCTTCTCGGGATGGAGGCGGCGGAGCAGGCGACCATCGACCGCGCGATGATCGCGTTGGACGGCACGGCCAATAAGGGCAAGCTGGGCGCCAACGCCATTCTCGGCGTCTCGCTGGCCGTGGCCCACGCCGCGGCCGCCGAGGCGGGGATACCGCTGTATCGCTATCTCGGCGGGCCGAACGCGCGTGAGCTGCCGGTCCCGCTCATGAACGTCGTCAACGGGGGCGCGCACGCGGACAACAACCTCGACCTCCAGGAATTTATGATCGTGCCGGTCGGCGCGCCGTCCTTTGCCGAGGCCTTGCGGATGGCCGCCGAGGTGTTCCACACGCTCAAGGCCCTCCTGAAGAAGAAGGGCCTCAGCACGTCTGTGGGAGACGAGGGCGGCTTCGCGCCCAACCTGGGCTCGAACGAGGAGGCCCTGGCCCTCATCGTGCAGGCTATCGAGACAGCCGGCTACAAGCCCGGCAAGGAAATCTCCCTGGCGCTGGATCCCGCCGCCAGCGAGTTCTACGCAGACGGCCGGTACGTGATGAAAGGCGAGAAGGAGGCGGAGCGCTCCTCCGAGGACATGATCCGGTACTACGAGGGCCTGGTCCGCCGCTACCCGATCGTCTCGATCGAGGACGGCCTGAGCGAGAAGGACTGGAAGGGCTGGCGCATGCTGACCGAGCGGCTGGGGCGCCGGGTGCAGCTCGTGGGGGACGACATCTTCGTGACCAACCCGGAGATCTTCGCGAAGGGGATCGCCGAGGGCCTCGGGAACGCGATCCTGATCAAGCTGAACCAGATCGGCACGCTGACCGAGACCCTGGAGACCATCGAGATGGCGAAGCGGGCCGGCTACGCGGCCGTCGTCTCGCACCGGTCCGGGGAGACCGAGGACGTCACGATCGCCGATCTGGCGGTGGGGCTTAATACCGGCCAGATCAAGACCGGGTCCCTGTCCCGCACCGACCGGACGGCCAAATACAACCGGTTGCTGCGGATCGAAGAGGAGCTGGGCGCGGCCGCCGTGTACCGGGGCCGGGCGGCGTTCGAGAGGCCCGCGCAGGCGTGAGGATGAAGTCCAACCAGCGTCGCGACACGCTCCGGGCCAGGCAGAAGCGCCGCTGGACGGTGTACATCGTCGGCGGGTGCGGCCTGCTGGGCTACTTCGCCTATTCGTTCTTCTTCGACACGTTGGGGTTCATGAATTACCTGAACATGAAACGGACCCAGGCGCAGCTGGTCGGGGAGATCAAGGCGATCGAGGAGAAGAACGCGCGCTTGAAAAGGGAGGTCGAGGCGGTCAAGCACGACCCGGCCACCCTGGAGACCCTGGCCCGCGAGCGCCTCGGCATGGTGCAGCAGGGCGAAACCATCTTCCTGTTCATGCCGGAGACGGAGAAGCGGCGATGACCGTGGCCGAAGCGTACCGATCCGGGTTCATCGCGATCGTAGGGCGGCCGAACGTCGGGAAGTCCACGCTCCTCAACCGCATCCTCGGCGAGAAGATCGCCATCATCTCGGACAAGCCGCAGACGACCCGGACGCGCATTGCCGGCGTCAAGCACCTTCCGGGCGCCCAACTGGTCTTTCTCGACACCCCGGGCATCCACAAGCCGAGGTACCGGCTGAACGAGCGGATGGTCCAGGTCGCGCTGGACGCCCTCGAGGAGGTGGACCTGGTGCTGGTCCTGGTCGAGGCCACGGAACTGCCGGGGCCCGGCGACCGGTTCGTCCTCGAGCGGCTGAAGGACCGCGCGGTGCCGGTGTTCCTTCTGATCAACAAGGTGGACCTGGTCCGCAAATCCCGTCTGCTCCCGCTGATCGACGCCTATCGGCAGATGCACGCGTTCGCCGAGATCGTGCCCGTCTCGGCCAAGACCGGCGACGGCGTGGACCGGGTGGTCGAACTGGCCCTGGCGCGCATGCCGGAGGGGCCCGCCTACTTCAAGGAGGATATGGTGACGGACCAGCCGATGCGGGCGCTGGCGGCGGAGCTCATCCGGGAGAAAATTCTGCAGAAAACGCGGGACGAGCTGCCGTTCGCGGTGGCGGTGGGGATCGAGTCCTTCAAAGAGGAGGGGAACCTCGCCCGCATCTCGGCGATCGTGTATGTCGAAAAGCAGTCGCAGAAGGCGATCGTGATCGGCAAGGAAGGCCGGCTCATGAAGGCGGTCGGCACGGAGGCCCGGATCGACATGGAGCGGCTCTTCGGCCTCAAGGTCTTTCTCACGCTCTGGGTCAAGGTCAAGGAGGGCTGGCGCGAGGACGATCGGATGCTCGCGGAGCTGGGGTATTGATGGACCGGATCGAGAAAGTCGAGCGGGCGGACAAGCCGCTCGGGGACCTGCGGACGGGGAGCAAGTTCGACCTGATCCTGGACTCGGTCCGCCGGCTGTTGCGCCGGGGCGCCATCGGCAACCTCGAGCGGATGATGGCCAAGATGCATCCCGCCGACGTCGCCAATGTCCTGCACCATCTGCACACCGCGCAAGAGAAGCGCACCGTCTTCGAGCTGATCAAGGCCGAGGGGAGCAAGGCCCAGGTGCTGAGCGAGATGGAACAGGAGGACATCGGGAAGGCTCTCTCCGACGCGCCGTCGGCCGACATCGCCATGCTGATCAGGAGTCTGCCCGACGACGACCAGGCGTACATCCTCAACAGCCTGCCGGAAGAGCGATCGCAGGAGATCCTGAAACTGATGAGGCCGGAGGACTCGGCCGAGGTCAAGGACCTGCTGCAATTCGAACCCCGGACGGCCGGCGCCATCATGACGAGGGACTTCTTTGCGCTGCCGGCGGACACCACGGTGCAGGAGGCGATCCGCAAGCTCCAGCAGGCCACCGACACCGCCAACGTCTTCTACGTGTACGTGACCGACAAGGACGAGAAGCTCCTGGGGGTGCTGTCGCTCCGCCAGCTGCTGCGGGTCCCTCCCGACAAGAACCTCGGGAGCATGATCACCCAGGACGTCATCAGCGTCACGACCGACACCGACCAGGAGGAGGTGGCCAAGCAGGTCGCCCTGTACAACCTGCTCGCGATCCCGGTCGTGGAGAAGGACAACACCCTCGCCGGCATCATCACGGTGGACGACATCGTGGACGTGATGCGGGAAGAGGCCACGGAGGACATGCTGAAGATGTCCGGGACGAAGATCGAGGAGGAGGACACCATTATGACCTCCTCGGTCCTCACCTCGGTCCGGCTCCGGGTACCTTGGCTCTTGACCAATCTGATCGGGAGCATGGTATCGGGGACGATCCTCTGGTTTTTCCGGTTCACCATCCAGGAGGTCGTGGCCTTGGTGACGTTCCTCCCGGTGATCGCGGCCATGGGCGGCAACGTCGGCCTGCAGACCTCGACCCTGGTCATCCGGGGGCTGGCGACCGGCCGCATCGAATTGTCGGATGTGAAGAAGGTCTTCTTGCGGGAGATCTTCATCGGCTTCCTCATCGGCCTGCTCTGCGGGGTCGTGGCGCTGTCCGTGGCGGCGGTGATACATATCAATCTGACCCTCGGCCTGGTCGTGGGCGTCGCCATGGTGTGCGCGCTGGTCGTGTCCACGTCCATGGCCACGATCATGCCGGTCATCCTGAAGCGCCTCGGCGTCGATCCGGCCGTCGCCGCCGGGCCGTTCGTCACCACCGCCAACGACATCACCGGCATCGCGATCTATCTGAGCCTGGCCACGGCCGTCATTTCCCATTTGAAGTAGGGGGACCGGGCCATGGCGCTCTTCAAAACCCCGGCGGTCGTGCTCAAGAGCCGCAAGTGGGGCGAGGCGGACCGGATCGTGACCTTCTTCACACTGAAGCACGGGAAGGTCCGGGGGGTCGCCCGCGGGGCCCGCCGAATGAAGAGCCGATTCGGGAGCGCGCTCGAGCCCTTCGTCCACTGCGACCTCATTCTGTTCGAGAAGCACGGCGACTCGCTGTATCGCGTCTCCCAGGCGGACCTCCGGCACGCCTTTCCCGCGCTCCGGGAGTCCCTCGAAACGATCGGGGGCGCGGCCCGGTTGGCCAACCTGACAGGGGCCCTCACGGCCGAAAGAGACTCCGTGCCCCGCGTGTTTTGGGCGCTGCTGGAGGGGTTCCGGGCGATCGGTCAGAGCGAGGACCCGGCCCTCACGGCCGCCCTGTATGAGCTGGAGATCCTGCGCTTCACGGGCTACCTGCCGCATCTGGACCGCTGCACCTCCTGTCAGGCGCCGGCCTCCGGCGGGACCTGGTTTTTCTCTCCGCGAGCGGGGGGCTCGGTCTGCCGGGCCTGCGCCCGGAGGGAGCCGGCGTGGTGTCAGGCCGTCTCGCCGGCCTGCCTGGCCTTCTTTCGCCAGGCGCTGCGGATGGACCCGGCGCGATTGCCCCGTCTCAAGCCCACGGCCGCCGTTCGCCGCGAACTGCGGGAGGCCATCGAGCTGTATGTGGACTACGTGGCCGGTCGGCGCCTGCCGCGGACCGACGCGTTGTGGGCGGCGGAACCGAAGGCGGTGTATGAACGGGGCCTCCATGCCTGACCACATCGGCTACGGTGGAGTGATCGCCCGCTTTGCCGGGAAGGCGTTTGTCGCCGCCGGCTTCATCCTGGGGATCTATGGGCTGACGGAGAAGCAGGACGCGATCATGCAGACGGGCCTCGGGCTTCTTGCGGCGGGCGTGGCGGCGTCCGCGTACGGACTGTATCATTGGGTGAGATGGAAGGGCGTGACGACCGATCAGGATGGGCCACACCGGTCATGAGCGAGACGTACCTCGAACCCAAGGACATGGACTGGATCGAGAACGGGGTCCTGGGCATCGAATGGTCCGACGGCCACAAGGGGGTCTATCCGATCGTGTACCTCCGGCAGCACTGTCCTTGCGCGGCCTGCACCGACGAGTGGACCGGTGAGCTGAGGATCAAGCCGGACAGCATTCCGATGCTGATCGCCGTCAAGGACATCGAGCCGGTCGGGCGGTACGGGCTTCGGTTCCGCTGGAGCGACGGGCACGACACGGGCATCTACGCCTTTTCCCTCTTGCGGAATAAATTCTGTCGCTGCTCCCAGTGCAAAGCCGA
The DNA here is from genome assembly GCA_041490525.1 of Nitrospiria bacterium. Taxonomy (GTDB): domain Bacteria; phylum Nitrospirota; class Nitrospiria; order Nitrospirales; family NS-4; genus JBGPTH01. Next base: position 50,265 of record JBGPTH010000013.1, on the reverse strand, counting down.
GCGGAAGACCTAATGCCGAGGCTCCTGGTCCTGCAACACATCGCCTGCGAACCCCTGGGGCTGATCGAGCCGGCGCTGAAGGAACGCGGGGTGGAGTTCCGCTACCTCCGGCCGTTCGCCGGGGAACCGGTTCCGAACGATCTGGGCGGCTGGGACGGTCTGATCGCGCTCGGCGGCCCCATGTCCGCCAACGACGGAGACCGGCCCGGCTTCATGGCCGACGAACTGCTCCTCCTCGTCAAGGCGCTCGGGAAGGGAATGCCCATGTTGGGCGTCTGTCTCGGCGCCCAGTTGATTGCCAAGGCGGCAGGGGCCTCCGTCTGGGCCGGACCTCAGAAAGAAATCGGCTGGTACCCGCTCACGCTCACCGACGAGGGCAAGCGAGACCGATTGCTGGCCGGCCCGCCCGATGATGTTCCGGTCTTCCAGTGGCACGGCGAGACCTTCAGCATTCCCCATGGCGGGACCCGGCTGGCGGAGTCCGAACGCTATCCCAACCAGGCCTTCCGGCTGGGCGAGAAGGTGTACGGCCTGCAGTTCCATCTGGAGACCACGGCGCCGATGATCGGAGAATGGCTGGATCTGTACCGGGACGAGCACGCCGCGTGCGGCGGGACCGTGCAGGACCGCGCCGCCGTGCTGGCAGGGACGGCCGAGCATGGGGCGGACGCGGAGCAGCGGGCCCGCGAAGTCTTCGGCCGCTTTCTGGCCCTGATCGTCTGACTCCAACCCAATCAGGAGGGATCGCAATATGGCTGGACCATCCGCTCACGCAAATCACGTCGAAATCACCGAGACCCTGGTGCGGCTCTACGTCTTTCTTTCGCAATCGCTCGATCGGTGCCTCGACCAGGCCCAGCGGGAATCCTTTCCCGAGAAGGAGCATCAGGCCTTTCTGACCGACGCCCGGAACAAGATGCGAGAGATTCTCAAAGTGAATCCCGTGGTCAAGGGCAAGGTCGAGGAGGAGTGCGAGCGAGCCGTGGCCCTCGCGGCCTCCTACCTCAAGGGCGGCCCCGGCCAGGCGGCCGCGCTGGAGACGCTCAAGGCCGAGCGAGTCGTGCTGAAAACGAAGCTGATGGCGCTCAGCGACCTCCTGGCCGTCTTCCGCGCGCTGTAATCGCCCTTCAACGAACACATGCGGATTAGACCATTCGGTTTGCTCAGGGCGACAATTGTGGTAGCGGTGTCTTGGACCGTCCTGGTGTGTTCCGCCTCCGGCGCGACACTTTCTGAATTGCTGGACCAGGGCGATCGGCTGACGCAGTCCGACGAGGGGTTTCCGGAGTCGTTCCGGAGGGCCCTCTCCTTTTACCGGGATGCGGCGTCGCTGGACCCGCAGAACCCTGCCCCGTATATCGCAATGGCCCGGACGTATCTGGGGCTGGGGGATTGGAGCAAGGAGGAGCAGTTGCCCTGGTACGAGCAGGGCGAACTCGCCGCCGAGCGGGCGCTGGCGCTCAAGGAGGACAGCGCCGAGGCGCACTTCCTGCTCGCGGCGAACCGCGGCAATGTCGCCAACCTCCGTCCCTTCTGGAAAGTCTCGCCCACCGTCCTTGGGGATCTGGAGAAGCATCTCCAGCGCGCGCTCACGCTGGAGTCCCGGCACGCCCGCGCGCTCCACATGATGGGCATCGTGCTGGACCGGACTCCCGGCCCGTTGCGCTTGCTGTTGGAGGGGAGGAAGGGCCAGGCCGAAGACTATCTGGTGCGGGCCGCCTCGGCGGACTCCCGGTACGCATATATCCAATGGAGCCTCGTCGAGTTCTATCAGGATGCGGGTCGCCTCGCGCAAGCCGGCGCCCAGGCGAAAGCAGTGCTGGCGATGTCCGGACCGATCGACCGTCGGCTCTGGATGGAGAAGTACCGCCCGGCGGCCGAAGCCCTCCTGAAGAATTCAGCCGCCAAGTAACTTTTGTCAGGTTCCCGTGTCTTATGAAATGAGTCGAGCATGGTGGTTTGATAATGACGCCACGACAACGCGAAAACCTTGCCAAGTATCTGTACGATATCAGCAAGGGCGTGGTGCTCATTGTGGGTGTCGGGGGGGTTGTGAGTGGACAGGTTACCGCATTTAATGTTATTTTGGGATTGTGTACCGCAAGCGTATTTCTTCTGGTTGGATTTTGGCTTGATGGAGTGAAAAATGAATCAGGCTGACATTACGATATTGATATTTTTTCTGGTCAGCATAGCGGTGGCCATTCCGACCTATTTCTACACCCATCCTCGGTCCGGCCGCAAAAAATAATTCTTCTCTGAAGTTCAATCCTTCTTTCCCCGCGTTGCTTCTCCGTCGGCCTTCCTCTAGAATTCGTCTATGTCCTCTCCCGATCTCCCGTCGCTGATCCGCGCCGAGCTGTCGGGGCACGCCTGGTGGGTGATTTCCCTCATCCTGACTCACAGCATGGGCGCCAAGCAAGAGGAACGGACGACATGATGGCCGGAGTCTTCTTGTGGGGCGTCGTGGTTGCAGCCGAACCAGGCGCGGCGTTGTCTCCACAGAGTTCCGTGGTTGTGGAGGAGGAGTTGGAAGCGGTTCGCAAGGCGCCGAGCGATCCCCGCGCCCGGCTGGAGCTGGGTCTGGCGTATGCCGCGGCGGACGAATACGAGTTTGCCCTGGCCGAGTTGATCGAAGCGATCCGGCTCGACCCCGAGAATAAGGAGAACCTGGCCGCCCGGGCCAATGTTGCTCTCGGCAATGTGCTGCTCGCGCTCGATCGGCCGGCTCTGGCGGCCAACGCCTATCGGGAAGCCCTCAGACTCGGCTGGAAGGAGCCCGGGGTGTACCTGGCGCTGGGAGACGTGCTGACCGGCTTGGGACAATTCGAGGAGGCTATCGCTCGATATCGGGAGGTGCTCCGGTTGTCTCCCGGGACGGTCGAGGCGCACGCCGGCCTCGGCCTGGCGTTGGAGGGAGCCGGCCGTCTGGACGAGGCGGCGGCCCACTACGAGCTGTATCTCCGCGCGGTGCCCGCGGGCGAGGACCACGGCGTGGAGGCCGTCAGGCTGAAACTCGCCAAGCTGAAAGAGCGGCTGAGGATGTAAGGGGTAGACCGATGCCGGATGACGCGCTGCAGTCCAGGAAACGCCACCGCGGGGTGATCGGCATCGAGAGCAAGGTCCCGATCCGGGACCGGTCGGTCCTGAGCCTCATCTATACGCCCGGCGTCGCCGCGCCGTGCCTGGCCATTCACGAAGCCCCCCCCAAATCGTTCGAATACACCTGCCGGGGCAATACCCTCGCCATCGTCACGGACGGCTCGAAGGTCCTGAGCCTCGGCAACCGCGGCCCGTTGGCTGCGCTGCCGATCATGGAAGGGAACTCCGTGCTCTTCAAGACGTTCGCCGGCGTGGACGCGTTCCCGATCTGCCTGGACACGCAGGACGCCGACGAGATCGTCGCGACGGTCTCGCTCCTGGCCCCGACCTTCGGCGCGATCTGCCTGGAAGACATCGCGGCGCCCCGGTGCTTCCCTATCGAGGAGCGGCTGGCGAGGGCCATCAACATCCCCGTCCTGCACCCCGACCAGCACGCCGCGGCCATCGAGGTCCTGGCGGCGCTCATGAACGCCGGCAAGCTGGTGAGCAAGCGCATCCGGGACATGCGCGTAGTCATTAACGGGGCGGGCGCGGCCGGCATCGGCACGGCGCGGCTCCTATTGAAATTCGGGGTGAAGGACCTGATCCTCTGCGACCGCGCCGGGGCGATCTACAAGTACCGGCCCACCCGGATGAATTGGATCAAGTCCGAGATGGCCCTGATCACCAACCGGGAGGACCGACGGGGACCTCTGGCCGGGGTCCTGGCCGGAGCCGACGTCTTCATCGGGTTTTCGGCCGGCGGGGTGCTGAGCGGGGAGGCGGTCGCAGGGATGGCCCGCGACCCCATCGTGTTGGCGCTGGCGCTCCCCGAGCCGGAGATTCGTCCCGAAGTGGCGAAGCAAAACGGCGCGGCTATCGCGGCCACCGGGCGGGCCGATCTTCCGAACGGCATCAACACGGCGATGGTCATCCCGGGAATCTTTCGCGGCCTGTTGGATGTGGCGGCCCGTCGGGTGAACGACGAGATGAAGATCGCGGCCGCCGAGGCCCTCGCGGGCTCGATCGCGGAGGCCGATCTCCGGCCCGAGCAGATCCTGCCCGAACTGATGGACTTCCGGGTGGCGCCGGCCCTCGCGGCTGCCGTGGCCCGCGCGGCCATTGATACCAACCAGGCGAGGAAGCAGGTGAGCCCCGACCTGATCCGGGAGCGGACGCTCCATTATATCTATGATGGGCGCTTTCCGCTGCCGCCGGAGACGGTGGGCCCGGATGCGACGGTGGCCGAGCAGTCCGTGGACCTGCACGCGCGCTACGGCGGCATCCTCCAGATCAAACCGAAGATCCCCGTCAAGGACCTGACCGTGCTGCAGAGGTTCTACGTCTCGCCCGGACCCGTCACGCCGGCGCTGGAGATCTCCAACGACCCGATGAAGGTCTATGACTATACGGCCAAGGGGAACCTCGTGGCGGTCGTGACGGACGGATCGGCGGTGCTCGGGTTGGGCAACCTGGGCCCCCGCGCCGCCTTGCCCGTGATGGAAGGGAAAGCGGTGCTGTTCCACTTCTATGCGGGGATCGATGCCTTCCCCATCTGCCTGGGGACCCAGGACCCGGATGAGATCGTCGCGGCGGTCAAGCGCATCGCTCCGACATTCGGCGGGATCAATCTCGAGGATATCGCCTCCCCGAGGTGTTTTGAGATCGAGCAGCGGCTGCGGGCTGCATTGGACATCCCGGTCTTCCACGACGATCAGCACGGCACCGCGGTGGTGGTCCTGGCCGGGCTCGTGAACGCCATGCGTCTGTTGGAGCGCCGGCTGGAGGATGCGAATGTCGTGATCTGCGGCGCGGGCGCAGCCGGGACCGCGATCGCGCATCTCCTTCTTAGGCGGGGGATCCGGGATCTCATCCTAACCGACGTGCATGGGATCGTGTACCAGGGACGGCCCGTGGGAATGAACCCGAGGCTGGGGGAGCTGGCCGCCTTGACGAACCCGCGACGGCTCTCGGGCGATCTGGAGGAGGCCCTCGCCGGGCGCGACGTGTTCATCGGTGTCTCGGTCGGAGGCGTGCTCAAGCCGGCGATGGTCAAAAGGATGGCACCGGGCCCCATTATTTTTGCGCTGGCGAATCCGGTGCCGGAGATCATGCCTGAGGAGGCTCTGGAGGCGGGGGCACGCATCGTGGCCACCGGCCGGTCGGATTTTCCCAATCAGGTGAACAACAGTCTGGTCTTCCCCGGCGTGTTTCGCGGGGCCCTGGACGTGCGGGCCACCACGATCACGACGGACATGGAACTGGCGGCCGCCGAGGCGCTGGCCGACGTCATCCCTGCCGGCGAGCTCCGGACGGACTACATCATCCCGGACGCCTTCGACTTCCGGGTCCCGCCGAGCGTGGCGGCGGCGGTCGCGCGCGCTGCGATGGACACGGGCGTCGCCCGCGTGAAGCGTGACCCGGCGGCCATCGCTCGCGACACGCGCACGTTTCTGTATGAGGGCCAGTGGGGGAGCCCGTAAGGAGGAGGCGGCGTGGGAAGCTTTTTCGACCAACTTTTCGTCTATCATCCCTCTCAGTGGATAGACCGGGACTGGGCGCGGGTGAGCGGGTTGCCGCTGGAGGACGTGTGGTTTCAATCGGGGGACGGCACCCCGCTGTTCGGGTGGTATGTAGAGCCCACGCCATCCCGGGCGGTGCTGCTCTGGTGCCACGGCAACGCGGGCAACATCATCAACCGGCTGGAGAACCTGGCTGAGCTCTACCGGGTGGGGCTGTCGGTCTTTTTGTTCGATTATCGCGGGTACGGCCGGAGCAAGGGGTCGCCGTCGGAGGACGGGCTGTACATGGATGCGTTGGCCGCCTATGCATACCTCACCGGGACGCGGGGGATCGCGCCCAAACGGCTCGTGATTTTCGGCCGCTCCCTGGGCGCCGCGGTGGCCGGCGAGCTGGCCAGCCGGCGGCCGGTCGCCGGCCTGATCCTGGAGACCGCCTTCCCCTCCATCGAAGCCATGGCGAAGGCGCACTCCTTGGGGTTGCCCGCTTATTGGTTTTTGCAGGCCCGGTATCCTCTCGCCGCCCGATTAAAGGACATCCATGTCCCGATCCTGGTCGTCCATGGGGACCGGGACGACATCGTGCCCCTCGAGATGGGAAAGCAGGTCTTCGAGGCGGCCCATGAGCCCAAATCGCTCTATATCGTCCCAGGAGCCAACCACAACGATCTGTATCAGGTCGGGGGGAAGGCGTACTTCCAGCGGCTCAAGCGCTTCGTGGAGGACGTGACGTAGACACTTAAGATTGACAGGTTCCCGCGAACTGCCTATACTCGCATTGATGTCGGCACCGCGAGAGCGCGCTGGTTCGTGCGGGACCCCCGAGGGCACCGTGCGCGTGTCGGTTTTTCAAACACTAAAGGAGGGACTATGAGGAACAAGTGGGGAGTTCTGCAGGTGGCGATGGTGTGTGCGTGTCTCCTGGCTGCCCCGGCGTGGGCCGCCAACCCTGACAATGGCCCGGGGTGCGGTTTAGGCAAGCTCGCATGGGCGGACTACCCGCACCAGAAGAACATCGCGCCCCAGGTCATGATGGCCACGACGAACGGGACCTTCGGGAGCGGTACCTTCGGCATCAGCTCCGGAACATCGGGCTGCACCAATGACGGCAAAGTCATGACGGAGCACAAGGTCACGCTGTTCGCCGAGATCAATTTCGAGAACCTCTCGCAGGAGATGGCCCAGGGGCACGGCGAGCACCTCACCTCGCTCGCAACACTCATGGGGGTGCCGGCCGAGCACCACCCCGAGTTCTTCGCCCTGGTCCAGGAACACTACACGACCTTGGTTCAATCCGGGGAGACGACCCCCAGTGCGATGCTGAACGCGCTGCACGCCGCGATGGCGTCGAATCCGGCCCTGTTTGCCAAACTGTCCGCGAACCGCTGACGATTACCTGGGCTCCCGGCGCCGGGCCGGGAGCCCAATCCTCGCCGGCGGGACCGGCTGAGCCGAGAGCCCATATTTCTTCCGCGCCACCCTGAGCGCGCCGCCCTTGAGATTGCCGGCCGGATTCGCACTGATCCTCCTCGTCGCCGGCGCGACGACCGCCCTGGCTGCCGAGACGCCTGATGCGGCTTACCTCGCGGAGCTGATCCGCCGGTCCGCCGACGCGCATCTCTCCGAGCAGCGCTACTGGCACCTGTTATTGCATTACCGCCCGGATATCTTGGGCGGCTCGACCAGCGAGGCGGACGATCCCGGCTTCTTTCTTTCCCCCCACGGCAAGACCGATCCGCAGGCGGAGCTCGAGGCCACCCTCGCCCGGTTCTTCTCCGACGAATTGGTCGGCCGTTCCCGCCAGTTTGCGCAGTGCGCCTTCATCGCGCGCTACCACTGGCTCAAATCCAGGTTGGCGTTCGACGACCGTCGCCTGCCTCCGCAGCAATGTGACCGGTTCAAGGCCTGGTTCGCGGAGATGAATCCGGACTCCGTGACCCTCATCTTTCCGGCCGCTTTCATGAATAATCCCTCCTCCATGTTCGGCCATACCCTCCTGCGAATCGATCAGAAGGGCCAGACCGAACAGACGCGCATCCTGGCCTACACCATTAATTACGCGGCGGATGTGACCACCGACAGCAACATCGCCTTTGCGGTCCTGGGCCTGACCGGCGGGTTCAAGGGCTTTTTCTCGACCATGCCCTATTACATGAAGGTCCGGGAATACCGTGATTTTGAAAATCGCGACATCTGGGAATATCGCCTCAACCTGACCGCGCCCCAGATCGAGCGGATGCTGATGCACGCCTGGGAGCTCGGCAACGCCTACTTCGATTACTTCTTTTTCAAGGAGAACTGCGCCTACCACCTCCTGTCGTTGCTCGAGGTCGCGGACCCGGAGCTGCGCCTCACCGATCGGTTCATCTTCTGGACGATCCCCGCCGACACGGTTCGCCTGGTCACGCAGCAGCCCGGTCTGGTCGGGGAGGTCGCGTATCGGCCCTCGCGGAGCACGCAGATCCGGCGCAAGCGCGCGGCGCTCTCCGCTGATGAGCGGGGCTGGCTCGACCGGATCAGAGAGGACCCATCCGCCGCGAACTCCGAGGCCTTCACCGCGTTGCCGCCGGAGCGCCGGGCGATCGTGCTGGACATCGCGTCCGACTACCTCCTCTACCGAAGCGTGACCGACGAGGCGAACGCGGCTTCATACAGGGACACGAACCGGGCCGTCCTGGCGACCCGCAGCCGTCTGAAAGTCAAACCCGACGAGGTGAAGATCGTCCCCTTCGCTGCCCAACCCGAACTGGGGCACAAGACGTCGCGGGCCGGCCTGGGGTTCGGGTGGCGCGAGGACGAAGTGTTCCAGGAACTCAATCTGCGCGCCGGCTACCACGATCTGCTCGATCCGGAGGTCGGCTATACCCCCGACGCGCAGATCGAAATCCTGGGGCTCGGCCTCCGCCATTATGAGCGACGCAATCAGACCCGGCTGGAACGCCTCACGCTGGCGAACATCCTCTCCCTCTCGCCGATGGATGCCTTGTTCAAGAGTCCCTCCTGGAAGATCAGCGGCGGCCAGGAGACCGTCCGCCGGCCCGACTGCCGGTACTGCGGCAGCCTCAACGTGAACGGCGGGCTCGGCGCCGCGGCGGAGACCCGGATCCTGCACCGGGAGGTGTATTTCGCGTTCGCCGAGCTGGACGCCAACTACAGCCATGCGTTCGAGCAGAATCACCGGGTGGGGGCCGGGGGATCGGTGGGCCTGCTGGCCGACCTTACGGAGCGATGGAAGACCCTCCTCTCGACCACCTATCTCCGGTTCCCGCTGGGGGAGCGGTCAGAGGACGTCCGGGTGTCGGTCCAGCAGCGGTTTACGCTGCAGAAGGACTGGGCCCTTCGGGTGGAGTTCTCCCATCGCGCTCACGATAACGAAGCGCTGCTCACGGTGCACGCCTACTTCTGAGGGCATTGGGCGGATCAGGCTTGACGCTGACGCCGTCGGTGTGTTTTGCTTGGCCGTCCTCCGGCCCCATGTCGGACGGCAAGCGAGCGGAGCGAGAGGCGCGATGACGATCATCCAGGAACTCCTGCTGAAGCTGGGCGTAACCTTCCTCCTGGCGATCGGCCTGTTCGGCCTCTTCCTCTATTTCGCCAACGTCCGGGCCAAGAAGATTTCAAGGATGGTCGCGGCGGTCTTCGTCGCGACCCTCCTCCTGTTCTTGTCGCTGCTCGTGTTCGCCAGCGGGTTGGTGCCCCCCCTGCCCCGGGTCCTGCATAACTGGATCACCCTGTTCGCCTACCTAGGGGCGACCTTCGTGGTCCTCAAGGCCGCGGACCTCCTGCTGATCGAGGATTTCCTGATCGATAAGAAGGGACTCCACATCCCGGATCTAATCAGGCTCCTGATCATCCTCGCCGGTCTCGCGGTCGGCGTGCTGGTGTTTCTTCGCCTGGTGGTCGGCATCAACGTCATCGCGCTGGTGGCCATCCCGACCGCCGCCACGGCGGTCATTGGATTTGCGCTGCAGGATACCATCAAGCGGTTCTTCGCCGGCATCATGCTGGGCAAGCTGGTGCGCGTCGGGGATTGGATCTGCGTAGGGGGCAAGGAGGGCTGGGTCACGAAGGTGGACCTCGGACATCTCACCATCATGACCCGCGACGACGATCTGCTCATGATTCCCAACAATCTCGTCGTCCAGCAGGACCTCTTGAATTACTACAAGCCCACCACGACCCATGCCCGCACGGTCCTGGCGGACGCCGGCTACAACGCGCCTCCGTTGCAGGTCACGGCCGTCCTGATCGAGGCCGCGAAGGCGGTCTCCGGCGTGCTTGCGGATCCGGCCCCGCAAGCCTTCGTGGCGGCCTTCAAGGACTCCGGCATCCAATACCGCCTGAGGTTCTGGATCAACGACCACGCGCTGGCCTTGGACCTGGACGGCCAGGTTCTGGCATACGTGTGGTACGCCTTCAAGCGGAACGGCATCGAGATTCCCTTCCCGCAGCGGACGATCCATATGACCAAACCGGTGGGCGAGGATGAGTCCATGTGGAGGGAGCAGGAGCGCATCCGGGGGGCGCTGCGCCGGATCGATTTCCTTGCGGTCCTGAGCCCCGACGGGCTTGACCACGTTGCCCAGGAGGCCAAGATCCAGCTCTACCTGCCGGGCGAGACGGTTTTTCACCAGGGGGATGTGGGAGCCGAACTGTATTGCATCCTGGAGGGCTCCGCCGAGGTCCGCATGAGGGAGGGAACCATGGTGTCCACCGTGGCCACGCTGGGCCCGATGCAGTTTTTCGGCGAGATGTCCCTCCTGACCGGAGAGCGGCGGTCCGCCACCGTGCTGGCGCAGACCCGGCTGGAGGTCCTGATGCTCACCAAGCAGGCCCTGGCGGGACCCATCAGGGAGAACCCCGTCCTCGCCGAGCAGATGAGCGCCGTGCTCGCCCAACGCAAGTCCGATCAGGCCGCGCGGCTGCAAGAAATGGCCGCGCGCCGGGGCGAGACGGACCGCGACCGGGAAGCGCGCGCGCGCTCGCTCGGCGCACGGATTCTCAAGTTTTTCGGAGTGGGGGACTAGCGCCTATTTAAACGCTGCTCATGACCCGTTGCATGGGAGGCAACGGGTACCCCGACCTCGCAGCTACGGACGCCGCAGGCGCTTTACCGCTTCGGCAGGTCGAACTCCAGCCGCAGGCCCTTCTTGAGCTTCTCACGCTTGACCGAGCCCGCGGGCACCTCGAGCACGTACACGGCGTCGGTGTCCGGTTGGTACTGCAGGCAGGGCTCCTGGAAGCACCCCGGGATGTTCTCCAGGACATAGACGATGCGCTTGTCCGCACCCAACCACAGGATGTCGAGCGCCACCTTGGTGTTCTTCATCCAGAAGGTCCACTGACCGGGTTCCTCGAAGACGAACAGCATGCCTTTATCGGTGGCCAACTGGTCTCGAAACATCAGGCCGCGCGCCCGCTTCTCCTGGGTGTCTACCAGCTCGGCCAGAATGCGCGTGCCGGTGGGATAGGTCACCTTAATGAACGGGATCGCCGCGGCCTGCGGCGAGGGGGCGGCCCCCTTGATCTCTCCGGCCCCGAGCAAGGCGCCGATCAGAAGGATAGCCGCCACATGTAGGAGAGTCTGGGACACCGATCGGCTATCTTAAGGGGCGGCGCAACATCTGTCAAACTCCCGCCTGCCAATCGCGCCGCGGCTTCTTGACAAGCTCGTCGGCGGTGGGGTACGGTGCTGATTATGATGGAACGGCCCTGGCTCCGGCATTACCAGGCAGGGGTCCCTGCCGCCGTTGCCCATCCGGACGTCACGCTCCACCAACTCCTCATTGACTCGGCCCGTCGCTACCCGACCCATCCCGCCATCGAGTTCTACGGACGCCGCCTCTCGTACCGCCAACTCGACGCCCTGACGGATCAATTTGCCCGCGCCTTGCTCCACCTGGGGATCCGGAAGGGGGATCGCGTGGCCATCATGCTGCCCAACATCCCTCAGGCGGTGATCGGATACTTCGGGGCGCTGAAGGCGGGCGCATACGTGGTGCAGACGAACCCGCTGTACGTGGGCCCCGAAATCGCCCAACAAATGACGGACTCGGGCGCCGAGACGATCCTGGCGCTCGATCTGTTCTACCCGCGGATCAAAGAGGTGATGGACCGGACGCCGCTCAAGCGGGTCATCGTGACCAGCGTCTGTGAATACCTCCCGTGGCTGAAGCGGCTGCTCTATCCCTTGAAGGCCCGCCGCCAGGGCCAGTGGGTCGCCATCGAACGGGTCCCGCCCGTCCACGACTTTGCCGCCCTCCTCAAGCAGGCGCCGGATGCCCTTCCCTTACCGGACGTCTCGCCGGACGACATCGCCCTGCTGCAGTATACCGGCGGGACGACCGGCGTTCCCAAAGGGGCGATGCTCACGCACCGCAATCTGGTCGTGAACGCCGTGCAATGCCGGCTCTGGTTGCAGGGATTGCGCGAGGGGCGGGAGGTCTTCCTCGGGGTGCTGCCGTTCTTTCACGTCTATGGGATGAGCACCGGCCAGAATCTGGCGATTCTGCTCGGGGCTTCGATCGTCCTGTTGCCGCGGTTCCAGGCGAACGAAGTGCTCAAGACCATCGTGTCCCGCCGCGTGACGGCCTTCCCCGGCATCCCGGCGATGTACCTCGCCCTCAACAACCATCCGAAGGTGACGGACTATGATCTCACGTCGGTCCGGTACTGCATCAGCGGGGCGGGCCCGCTGTATGCCGAGATGCAGGACCGGTTCGAGAAGCTGACGGGGGCGCGTCTGGTGGAAGGGTACGGGTTGACCGAGGCGGCGCCGGTGACCCACTGCAATCCGATCGTCGGGCCGCGGCGCTCCCGGTCCATCGGCCTTCCGGTGTCCGGCACCGACGCGCGGGTGGTGGACCTCGAGACGGGCCGCCCCGTCGCCGGGGTGGGGGAAGCCGGCGAGCTCCAGGTCAAGGGGCCCCAAGTGATGCTGGGGTACTGGAACCATCCCGCCGAGACGGCGGCCGCCCTGCAGGAGGGCTGGCTCTGCACCGGGGACGTGGTCACCATGGACGAGGACGGGTTCTTCTATATCCAGGACCGCAAGAAGGACATGATCAAATCCGGCGGCCTGAACGTCTATCCGCGGGAGGTGGATGAGTGCCTGTGCCAGCATCCCAAGGTGAAGGAGGCCTGCGTCATCGGAATACCCCAAGAGTTGCGGGGGGAGAAGATCAAGGCCTTCGTCGTGCTCAAGGAGGGGGCGCAGGCCACCGCCGCGGAGATCCTGGAATATTGTCGCCAGCGGCTGGCCAAGTACAAGGTGCCCAAACAGGTGGAGTTCCGGACGGAACTCCCGAAGACTTTGGTGGGGAAGGTGCTTCGCCGGGTGCTGTTGGAAGAGGAAGTAAAACGACAAAAGATTAGCGGCGGGGTCACGGGCGCCGTGACGAATGAAGAACCCGTGGCATGACGATCCAGGATTAGGGTAGAGCGATGGCGTACGTGCTTCATACGGCGATGGCGATCGACAAGGCGGTCTTGCATCGGGACCGGTGCCCTGAGGTCCCGGAAAATTTGTCCTACCAGGATCACTGGACGGGGGTCTGGCAGGATATTGTGGACAAGGATCGGGCGTATGACGCGCTGGAGATGAGCGCCGCGAGGTACAAAAAGAAGTGCGACCTCTGCAAGCCGTGAACACCCCCCTCACCCTGTCCCTCTCCCCGCTGGGGAGAGGGACAGGGTGAGGGGCGTATGAGGGAAAGCATCATGAAAGAAAAACGGATGGTGCATTACGTCAAAGGCGCCTTTGTGTGCCCGCAGTGCCGCCAAACCTACGTCCAGGAGAAGTGGATCGAGGAATGGCGGGTCCGGTGCCACAAGTGTGAGTATCGCGGGCCTCTCACGCACGTCTCGGTCGAGGAGCAGATGGACGAGGAGATCCGCCGACACTGAACGGGGCTGTGTGGGGCGCCGACTGGCCCGGAGACGATGAGATGGGGCAGGTCCGGTGGATCGTCGTCGCCTGCGCGTGGGCGCTGCTGGCCCTCGGCCCGGCGTTCGCCGCGGAGCCTCCCAACCTGCCCGGCCAGGTCACCGTCCTGGTCACGTACCATTCGCTCACCGGCAATACCGAAAAAATGGCCCGCGGGGTGGTGGAAGGGGCCAAGTCCGTCCCCGGCACCCGAGTCGTGCTGAAGCGGGTCGGGGAGGTGGCAGGCCCTGACTTGTTCTCCTCCGATGCGGTGATCGTCGGATCGCCCGTGTACTGGTCGAACATGTCGGGCGAGGTCAAGACCTTCTTCGACAATTGGCAGCTCAAGTTCGGCGTGTTCCCGGAATTCAAGATGCGCAACAAGGTCGGCGCGGCGTTCGCCACCGGAGGGCAGGTCTCCGGCGGCAAGGAGGTCACGATGCTGACCATCCTGGCGGCGATGCTGGGCAACCAGATGATTGTGGTCAGCGGGGGCGGGGCCTTCGGCGCGAGTGCCACCACCGAAGGCGACTCGCCGGGTATCGACGAGAAGGAGCTGGCGTCCGCCCGCGAGCTCGGCCGGCGCGTGGCCGAGGTCGCCACCCTCATCAAGCGCGGGTCCCAGCGCTAACGGGAAGAAGCCGTGCCGAAGGATTCCTTTGACGTCATCGTCGTCGGAGCGGGGCTGGCCGGGTCGGCCTGCGCCTTGACGCTGGCCAGAGGGGGCCTGCGGGTCTGCATCTGCGAGCGCGGGGACTCGCCGGGAGACAAGAGCCTCTCGGGCATGATCCTGTACGGCCACGCGCTGGCGGAGATGATCCCGTCCTTCTGGAAGGAGGCGCCGCTGGAGCGCCCCATCACCCGGCGGCGGTTCTCGGTCTTGTCCCGGGACTCCGAAGTGGCCCTCGATCTGCGCTTCGAGGAGTTCCGCCATCCGCCGCACAATTATACGTTCAGCGTGCTCCGGGCCCATTTCGATCGCTGGTTTGCGGCGCAGGCTGAGGCGGCGGGGGCGGACCTGCACACCGGCGCGCTCGTGGACGACCTTCTCTGGGAGGGGCGGACCGTGAAGGGAGTGATGATCCGCGGGCGCGGCCCCCTGCGGGCCAACGTCGTCGTCTCCTGCGAAGGCGCCAATGCGTTCCTGGTCGAAAAGGCCCGCCTCCGGGACCGCCTCCTCCCGCGCAGGATGGCGGTCGGCGTCAAGGAAGTCCTCGCCTTGCCGCGCGAGCGCATCCGGGAGCGGTTCGGCTTGGAGGACGATGAAGGGGTCGCCATGGAGTTCTTCGGCCAGGCCGTCAAAGGGCTGGTGGGGTCGGCCTTCCTGTACACCAACCAGAAGTCCCTCTCGGTCGGCCTGAGCTGCTCGGTGGAGTCCCTGATCAAGGGCGGGGTCACGCCGTTCGACCTCCTCACGCAGTTCAAGCAGCATCCCGCGGTAAGGCGCTGGCTGGAGGGGGCCGAGCGTGTGGAGTACGGGTCCCAGATGATCCCGGAGGGCGGGTACTTCGCGATTCCGTTGCTGGTCACGAACGGGTTCATGGTCTGCGGGAACGCCGCGGGCTTCGTCGGGGGCACGCTCTACCATGAAGGCTCCGCCATGGCCCTGATCTCCGGCCGGCTGGCGGCGGAAACCATCCTGGACGCGTGCAAAAAGAAGGATTACTCGCGCAGGACGCTCTCCTCCTACGTCAGCCGCCTCCAGGACAGCCTGGTCATCAAGGACCTCTACAAGCAGCGGCGTCTCTCCGGGTGGTGCCATGAGAATCCCCGATTCTTTCAGGACTACCCGGAGCTGGCGGTGGAGCTGCTGCGGGACTATTTCACGGTCTCCGATCAATCCAAGGGCGACATCCAGCGGGCCATCGCCCGGAAATTCCGCAAGCGCGTGGGCTATATCCGCGGCCCCTGGGAGTTCCGCCGATTCCGCAAGGCGCTGTTCGGGAAATAGGAGGGGACTGGCTGCGTTTCCGAACTCAGGTTAAGGTAAAGAGGAGAAGTGCGCAGGGATCTGAAAATGGTAGCCAGCTGCCTAAAGGTGGTCTTCACCATTGGTGCTTTGTTCCTTCTAAGTGCCTGTTTCCCGGCCAAAGATATCTTTTTTGAACCGTTAGCTGAGGGCGGGAAAGTGATGAAGGCTCGCTGTAAGGGCCACGTTGGCTACCCTTCCTATATAGACTTCGAGCGGGAAGGGGTCTTTATTGAGATCGGTTCGGTTCTAGAAAAGGAGATTATGAGCGTCTACCTTAGAATTCCTCCAGGCGTCTCTGTTTCGTTTCGGTCGGACGAGTTCATATGGAGCAATGGTGGTGAAAACCATTTTTTGCGGCCTAAGAGCATAAAAACCGTGACATTCGCCCGTCCTTACGACAAACAGACAATTCCGGTGGATGCACGGCAGGTACTTCAGGGGGGTGTCTATGATGCTTACTTCGTGAATTTTGATGTGCCTATCAAGGAATTAAATAATTTCTCCTTTCTTGTGCCTACGCTGAAAATTAATGAGAAAGAAGTCACCTTGCCACCAATTAAGTTCACTCTGAGCAGTGGATGGTATATCTATCCGATTAACTGTTAGAACAGGAAACCATGCTAGCACAGGAAAAAAGGTGACAGGCTGCTTTGTTTCGGGCGTGGGGGGGCGGCTGCTAGCCGAGCGTGGCTTGGATGGCTTCGATCTTCTTGGTGACCTGCATGTCGCCGTTCTTGAGCGACACGGCGTGGCCCTCCTGGCAGACCTGCCTGGCGCGATCCTTGTTGTCGATCTTGAGGAGGGATTCCACGAGCGCCAGGTACGCGGCCGAATAGGTGGGCTTGACCTTGATGCACTGCTCGAGATACGCGGCCGCCTCCCCGAACTGCCCCTCGTCCATTAGGGCCTTGCCCAGTCCGAAGTAGGCGACTTCGTCGTTCGGATCAATCTGAAGCAGTTTCTTCAAGGCCTCGATGCGCGGATTCGGCATGACCTCACCTGTCCCGAGATGGTTTTGACAAACCTTAGCAGGGATTCCGCGCCTTGTCTATGCGCGAATCCGTGTGCTAGAGTCGGCCCGTGGCGCGCACCGGCTTCGTCTATCATCCCGCTTACCTCGATCACGACATGGGACTCGGCCACCCGGAATCCCCTCAGCGGCTCCGCGCCATCATGGGCCGCCTCGAGAGCACCGGCCTTCTCACCTCCCTCGTGCGGATCGAACCGGCGCCGGTTCAGGAAGACGCGATCACGAAGTGGATCACCACCATCCATGCCAAAGCCTATGTGCGGGGGCTGCGGATGCGGGCGCCGCGGGAAGGCCGGGTCTCGCTGGACCCCGACACGTCGATCTCGCCGGGCTCGCTGAAAGCGGCCTTCCTGGCGGTGGGCGGCGTCCTGGCCGCGGCCGACGCGATCATGGAGGGGCGCGTCACCAATGCCTTCTGCGCCGTGCGTCCCCCCGGCCATCACGCCGAGGCGGACCACGCGATGGGGTTCTGCCTCTTCAACAATGTCGCGATCGCCGCGCGCTACCTCCAGAGGCGGCATGGGCTGGAACGGATCGCGATCGTGGACTGGGACGTCCACCACGGCAACGGCACCCAGCACGCCTTCTACGAGGACCCCTCGGTCTTTTATTTCAGCACCCATCAGTATCCCTACTATCCCGGAACCGGCCGGGCTGATGAGCGCGGCTCCGGCAAAGGGGAGGGGTTCACGCTCAATGTGCCGCTTCCGCCCGGGACGGGCGACGTGGAATACCTTGAGGTGTTCAACAAGATTCTTCGCCCGGCCCTGGCCGGCTTTCGCCCGGAGGCGGTGATCATCTCCGCCGGCTTCGATGCGCACCGCGATGATCCCCTGGCGGGCATGGCTCTCACCGCGGAGGGCTACATTGCCCTGACCCGGGTGGTGAAGGGCATCGCCGCCGAATTTTCGCAGGGACGCGTGCTCTCCTGTCTGGAGGGCGGGTACAACCTCGACGCGCTCGCCGCTTCCGTGGAAGGACACCTTCGTGCGCTCCAAGACGCGTAAGTGTTAAGAAGCGCCACTGTTGAAAGGAACTCGTGAGCGGGGAGACCCCACAGAAGCGGAGATGGCTGCACGCACTCTGGCGTGCCTTCGAGTGGGGCACGGTGGGCGTCATCGTCCTCGTGGCGGTGGGGGTGTACCTTTTTTATACCGAGCTGCGGCCGATGGTCATTTTCGGCCTGCGGGAGGACTTTGCCCACGCGGTGCCGCTGCAGAATGTGCCTGCCGGCCTTCCCAGTCTGAAGGCGGAGGACTGCGGCAAATGCCACCGGGAGATCTATGAGGAGTGGAAAACGTCCTATCATGCCCAGGCCTACACCGATCCCTTCTTCCGCGCCTACTGGAAGAAGGACGGCGAGGTGTGGATCTGCCTGAACTGCCACACGCCGCTGGAGAACCAGCAACCGGAGCTCATCAAGGAGATTCCGCGCAACCGGGTGGAGCGGGCCGTGAAGGCTCCGAATCCGGAGTACGATCCGGCGCTCCAGCAGGAAGGGATCACCTGCGCCGGCTGCCACGTGCGGGATGGGGTCGTCCTGGGCCCGTTTGACGACTCCGTCGCCCCCCATCCCACGCAATATGATCCGAAGTTCCGGACGACCGAAATCTGTTACCGCTGTCATCAGGTCCCCAAGGGCCCCGTTCAGTTTTATAATGTGGGCCCGTGCGGCACCTTTCCCGAATACGAGGGGACCTACTTTGCCCGACAACGCGGCATGATCTGCCAGAGCTGTCACATGCCGGAGGTCGAGCGGCCCATGGCCGAGGGAGGGCCGATCCGGCAGGGCCGGAGGCACTTGTGGCGTGGCGGACACGACCCCGAGCAGATCAAGAGCGCGCTGGCCGTGCAACTGGCCGTTGACCCGCCGCACCCACAGCCAGGGACCAAGGCGACCTTCACCCTGACCCTGATCAACGCGGGCGCGGGCCACAAGCTGCCCACGGGCGACCCTGATCGCCACTTCACCGTGGAATTTCAGGTGCTCGATCAGACCGGGCGCGTCTTGAAGGACCAGGCGGACTCCATGGGCCGGTGGATCCTCTGGCAGCCGGTCATCCTGGAACTCTATGACAACCGGCTGCCTCCGCTGGCCAGCCGGGACTACCCATTCACGTACCGGCTCCCGGAGGCGGTCGAGGGGCTGCAATTACGGGTCCGGGTCCGGTATCATATCCTCACGGACAAGGCCTACGAGGTGCTGAAGACCAGGTATGGCATGCAGGGGGACTACCCCTACCACTTCACGATTTATGAACGGACGGTCCATTTGTCGGGCCCGCTTGCCGCGGAGATCATCCCCTTGGGAAGCGCTCCGTCCTCCCACGGCCCGATGACTTGCAAAAAGGAAGGATAGCCATGCATCCGATGTTGATGTCCACAGAGGAACTTGATGCCGTCCTCGACCGCGATGACGTCGTGGTCGTCGATGTCCGGTCCAAGATGGCGTTCATGGCAAGCGGCCACATTCACCGGGCCGTGGCGGCGACCTGGCACGACTTCAGCGATCCGAATTCGGGAATCAAGGGATTGCTCGACCCCGACATCGCCCGCCTTGAGAAGAAACTGGGCGCGCTCGGCATCAGCCGGGAACGCCAGGTGGTGGTCTACTCCAATCCCTTCGACAACTGGGGGGATGAAGGCCGAATGTACTGGATGCTCTGCTACCTGGGACATCCGAACGTCAGGGTCCTGGACGGGGGGTGGATCAAGTGGTCCGCCGAGATGCGGCGGTTCGCGGTCGGGCCCGCGAGCTCTCGGCCCGCCGTCTTCAAGGCTCAGGTGAATCCGTCGCTCATCACCAACAAGGCGGAGGTTCGGAGCCTCGTCAGCGGCCCGCATCCCGACACCCTCATCGTGGACGCGAGAACCCCCGATGAGTACCAGGGGTCGGTCCAGCACGGGATCGCCCGCGGGGGCCATATTCCCTCCGCGATCAACGTGCCGTGGAACCAGTTCTTCAACCCGGACGGGACGGTCAAGGCGGTCGAGCAGATTCGCGCAATTCTGGAAAAGGAGGACCTCACCTCGGACAAGGAGGTCATCTGCTATTGCACCGGCGGAGTCCGGTCGGCCTGGCTGTACTTCATTCTGAAGCTGGCGGGATACGAGAAGGTCAGGAATTACCCGGGCTCCTGGTGGGAATGGGGCAACGACTACCTCCTTCCGGCCGTGAACCTCAAAGAGCAGGCGCGTCCTCCCGTCGAGCGCACGACACCCAACAAGCCCCCGAGCGTTCATTGAGCGGGCCGCCCCCGCTCCCCGCTCCCATGCGATTCAAGGATCTCGTCTCCATCTTCGAACGTCTCGAGGCAACCGCCAAGCGCCTCGAGATGTTCGAGATCCTGGCCGAGCTTTTCCGGGAGACCGCGCCGGACGAGATCGCGCCCATCATCTACATGAGCCAGGGCGTGCTTCTGCCCGCCTTCCACGGCCTGGAAATCGGGATGTCCGACAAGCTCCTCATCCGGGCGCTGGCCGAGGCCGCCCGGCGTCCCCCCGAAGAGGTGCTCGAACATTATAAGAAGACCGGCGACCTGGGCCTCACCGCGGAGAAACTCCTCGCCGGCCACGCCGGCGGAAGCCTGACGGTCTCAGAGGTGTACGCCGAGTTCCTCCGGATCGCGCGCACTGCCGGGGAAGGATCGGTCGAGAAGAAGCTGTGCACCCTCGCGGACCTCCTGGCGCTGGCCTCTCCGTTGGAGGCCAAATACATCGCCCGGTTTGTCATCGGGCGGCTGCGGCTGGGCGCCGGGGACGCGACGGTGCTGGAAGCCCTGGCCCTCGCGAAGCTGGGCGGGCGGGAGTTCAAAACCGATCTCGAGCGCGCCTACAATCTCTGCTCCGACCTCGGCCGCGTCGGCGAGCTGGCGAGCAGTGGGGGGATCGAGGCCATCGCCGGGATCGTGGTGCAGGTGGGATACCCGATCCGCATGGCCCTCTGTGAGCGGGTGGTGGACCCCGAGCAGATCATCGAGAAGATCGGCCGCTGCGCGGTGGAGCCGAAACTGGACGGGTTTCGCTGCCAGATCCACAAGGACGGTGAGAGCATCAACATTTTTTCCCGGAACCTGGAACGCACCACCCACATGTTCCCGGACATCGTCGGAGCGGTCCGGCGTCAGGTGCGCGCCCGCGAGATCATCTTCGAAGGCGAGGCCCTGGCGTTCGACGAGGCAACCGGCGAGCTGCTCCCGTTTCAGACGACCATCCAGCGCAAGCGCAAGCACGACATCGCGGACGTCGCCAAGGAATTTCCGCTCAAGCTGTTCGCCTTCGACCTGCTCTTCGTGGACGGCCTGGATTACACGCCGCGTCCGTATCTCGAACGGCGCGCGGAACTCGTGGCTCGGATCGCCGCGGATACCGTCATCGAGCCGGCCGAGATGGAGGAGACGGAGAACCCCGCCCGCGTACGGGCGATCTTCGAGGCCGCCGTCGCGCGGGGCCTCGAGGGGATCGTGGCCAAGCGCCCGGACTCCCCCTACACGGCCGGCGCGAGGAATTTCAATTGGATCAAGCTCAAGCGGAGCTATAAGGGCGAGCTGTCCGACACCGTGGACCTCTGCCTGGTGGGATATTTCCGTGGGGGCGGCAAGCGGGCCCGCTTCGGCATCGGCGCGGTACTCGGGGCGGTCTACGATTCCCCGTCCGACAGCTTCAAGACCATTTCCCGGATCGGGACCGGCTTCTCCGACGCGGAATGGGTGCAGCTGCGGGAAAAGCTCGACGGGGTGGTGGTCGAGCACAAGCCGGCTCGCGTGGATTCCAAGCTGGACCCCGACGTGTGGGTGCAGCCGGTCTATGTGATCACCGTGGCGGCGGATGAAATCACCCGCAGTTCGATGCATACGTGTGGTGCCGATGCGGAAGGGATCGGCTACGCGTTGCGGTTTCCGCGTGTCCAGGGGTTTCTCCGCGAGGACAAGCGCCCTGAGGATGCGAACACGGTCGCGGACATCATCGAGCTGTACGAGCTGCAGAAACGGGTCAAGCTGGAATGAACCCGAGCGGCGCCCTTGACACCGGAAAAATCCCCGTGATAGGGTGGCAAACTATCACCACGCAGCCCACAGTGATTGCGGTTAACTTATAACGAGGAGGTTTCCGTCATGATGCGTAAACTTGGAGTAGTGGCGCTGATTTTCGGCGCCCTGACGTTTGTAGTGGGAGGAGTCTCCTGGGCTGACAAGTCGCACGCAGCCGAGGCGGTTGAACACACCAAGGAAGCGATCGAGCACGGGAAGGCGGGCCATGCGGACGTGATGCTCAAACACGCCGAGGCGGCCTTGAAGCACGCGCAGGCGGCCGAAAAAGAAAAGTCCAGCCCGCACCTCCAAGAGGGCATCAAGCATCTGGAAGGGGCCGTGGCCGCGGGCAAGAAAGGGGATGCGGCCGGCGGGACCAAGCATGCCGAGGAGGCCCTGATGCATCTCTCCGAAGCGGCCAAGTAACGACCACCTTCTTCAGGGCTAACGGGGCGGGCAGGGGGACAGCCTCCTGCCCGTTTTCGTTTGTAGGAAAATGAAAGTCGGCTACTTTCAATTCGACCCGGCCTTCGGCGAGGTCAAGCGCAATCTCGATCGGGTCAGCGAACGGCTGGCGCAGGCGGAGTGCGACTTGCTGGTCCTGCCGGAGTTGTTCAACACCGGGTACCAGTTCGTGTCGGCCGACGAAGCCAGAGCCCTGGCTGAGGAGGTTCCGGGGGGCCCCACCACGTCGCGGCTTCTGGAGCTGGCCCGGGACCGGCGCATGCATCTTGTCGCCGGGCTAGCGGAGCGGGCCGGGGGCCGCGTGTATAACACGGCGGTGCTGGTGGGGCCCTCCGGCCTCATCGGGATCTACCGGAAGACGCATCTGTTTTTCGAGGAGACGCTGTGGTTCTCGCCGGGGGACACGGGGTTTCCGGTGTTCGATATCGGCCGGGCGCGGGTCGGTTTGATGGTGTGCTTCGACTGGTTCTATCCCGAGTCGGCCCGCACGCTGGCCCTGAAGGGCGCCGACCTCCTCGCCCATCCGTCCAACCTCGTGTTGCCGCACTGCCCCGATGCCATGGTCACGCGCTGCCTGGAGAACCACGTCTTCGCGGTGACGTGTAATCGGATCGGCTCGGAAGAGCGCGGGGGGAAGAAGAAGCTGACCTATATCGGCGCCAGCGAAGTGGTCACGCCGGCCGGCACGATCCTCCGGCGGGCGAAACCGGACCAGGAGGAACTCGCGGTCGTGGAGATCGATCCCCTCGAAGCCCGCGACAAACGGATCACCCCGTACAACGACCTCCTGGCGGGCCGCCGGCCGGACCTCTATTCGTCATAGCGGGCCGATATCCACCCACCCACATATGTCTCAAGACTCTCAGCTCGCCCGGCTCAAGGACCGCTTGGCGAGCGCCCGCGCCGTCGCGGTGCTTACCGGCGCCGGCATCTCGGCCGACAGCGGGGTCCCCACCTTCCGGGGCGCCGATGGCCTGTGGCGGACCTTTCGGGCGGAGGACCTGGCGACGCCGGAGGCCTTCGAGCGGGATCCCCGCCTGGTGTGGGAATGGTACGATTGGCGCCGCGCGCTCATCGCCACGAAGAGCCCGAATCCGGCCCATCAAGCCCTCGTTGAAATGGAGCGCCGGCACGACCGCTTCTGGCTGATCACCCAGAACGTGGACGGCCTGCACCGGGCGGCCGGGTCTCAGCGGCTCATCGAGCTGCACGGGAACATCTGGAAGGTGTGCTGCACGCGCTGCGCCCGGGTGAGCGTGAATCGGGACGTGCCGATCGCCCTCCTCCCGCACTGTTCGCTCTGCGGCGGCTTGTTGCGGCCGCACATCGTGTGGTTCGGCGAATCGCTGGACCCTGACGATCTCCGGCGGAGCGAGGAGGCGCTTCGTGCCTGCGAGGTGCTGCTCATCGTCGGCACGTCCGGCCTGGTCCATCCCGCCGCCTCGTTCGCCTCGGCGGCCCGTGCCGCCGGGGCCTTTGTGGCGGAGGTGAACCTGGATCCCACCCCGCATTCCTCGGTTGTGGATGTCGCCCTTCACGGACGGGCCATGGACATCGTGCCGGCCCTGCTCTAGACGCATCCACTTACATAGTTATTCGCGGCTGGTATTTTGGCGGGGTTGCCAAAATGCGCCAACTTTTCCTGATGGATACGGCACAACGATGCAGAACCGCCAACAATGGGCAGTATTGGGAATGGCACTAAAAGTGCTGTATTACGCGTATCAACACCCGATAGAGAAGGAGACCCATGAGTACCCTTGCCAAGACCGTGGCGCAGTTACGAAACACATCCTCCGATGATCGCTTGAGCTGGCCGCTGATCTGGATTCTGATGGTCGCCCTGGGCCTGAGCGCCCTGGCCCTCGGTCAGAGGGTGGACGCGGCCGAGGCCTGCTGCGCCATCTCCGCGATCGATTCCAAGAATAATCTGGTGACGGCCCGGGAGGCCGCCACGGGTCGCTCCTTCCAGTTCAAGGCCGGCGGGCCGAAACTGCTCAGGAGCTTGAAGGTGGGCCAGAAGGTGTCCGCGGACTTCGAAACCCAGATGGTGTCGGTGAACGGGAAAATGCCCTGTTGTCTGATTGTGCAGGCGTCCATGAAGGCCCGATGACATACGTCCGGGGCGTCCCCGCCGAGTTCTCACCTCGATCAACACGAAACCAGGCCGGCCGCGATTCTCTGCACCCACGGACCGCTATGAATCGGTTGTTTTCTATCGTTCTGCTCCTGGCCTTGATAGCCTCGCCCGCCCTGGCCGATTTCACCGGCCGGGTGGTCGGGGTGGCGGACGGCGACACCATCTCCGTGCTGCACGACGGCAAGGCCGAGCGGGTTCGCCTGAACGGCATTGATTGTCCGGAGAAGGGGCAGGCCTTCGGGGCGCAAGCCAAAGCGGTCACCTCCGCCATGACGTTCGGCAGGGAGGTCACCGTTCGGCCGGTGACGCTGGACAAGTACGGCCGGACGGTCGCCGATGTGGTCCTGTCGGACGGCCGCATCCTGAATCGGGAACTGGTGACCTTGGGCCTGGCCTGGTGGTACCGGAAGTACTCGACCGATGAGAGCCTGGGTCACCTGGAAGTGGAGGCCCGGGTCGCGAAGAAGGGCCTCTGGGCCGATCCGGAGCCGGTTCCGCCCTGGGCGTTTCGGAAGCAAAAGGCCGGGCCTGTGGGGCTTTCCCCGACCTCCCATCGTTGAAACAGGGACAGGCAGGCCAAGGGACCGGTCCAGGCCGTTTCTCTACTTCTTGGCCAGCTCCTCCAGGATCGCCCGCATTTTTTTGAGCTCCTCCCCGTAGCGCACCCAGTCCTGCTCTTTCAGGGCGGCCTGGGCCTTGGTGAAGTGGTCCAGGGCCTCCCTGGCGCGCGCGGACGGCGCGGCGCGCGCTTCTGCCGGAGCCGGCGTGCGTGTCGTCGTGGGGGCCACGGCTATGGCGGCCGGGCGCGCGGACGGCGCGGCGGCTCTGCCGAAGATGCCCTCCAGGGCCGCTTCAAGATTCGTGTCCATGGATAAATGGTTGCCGTAGGCCACGATGACCCGCCGCAGCTCGGGCAGGGCCCCTTCCGAGGCGGAGAGATACAGCGGCTGGATGTAGAGGAGGGCGTCCTCGATCGGGATCGCCAGCAGACTGCCGCGGATGACCTGGGACCCCCGCTGGCTCCACAAGGTGATCTGCTGTGAGATCGCCGAGTCCTGATCGATCCGGGCATCCACCTGGCGGGGACCATAGACCAGCTTCTGCTTCGGGAACAGATAGACGATCAGCTTGCCGTAGTGCGGCCCGTCTGAGCGCGCCGCCAGCCAGGCCGCCATGTTGTCCCGTTTGGCCGGCGTGAAGGGAATCAGGAGAATAAACTCCTCCTTCGGCGCCTCCGTAGCGTTCCCGGTCTTGGGGAGCTTCATGATGGTGTAGTAGGGCTCCATGTCCTTCTCGCCCTTCTTGGGGATGCTCCAGAGGTCTTCCTTGTTGTAAAAGACCCGGGGGGATTCCATGTGATAGGTCGCGAAGACGTGCGCCTGGATGTTGAACAGGTCCTGGGGATAGCGCACGTGGGACCTGAGATCGCTCGGCATCTGGGCCAATGGCTTCAGGAGCGTAGGAAAGATCCGCTGGTAGGCCTGGATCAGAGGATCCTTGGGATCGCTCACGTAGAGGACGATCGAGCCGTCATACGCGTCCACCGCGGCCTTGACCGAGTTGCGGATATAGTTGCCCAGCCGGCTGGTCGGCTGGGCGTAGGGAAGCCGGTCGGTGGTCGTATAGCCGTCCACGAGCCAGACAAGGCGCCCGGCCGGCGTGATGACGATGTAGGGGTCCTGGTCGAGGGTGAGAAAAGGCGCCACTTTGGCGACGCGCCGTCGGATGTCCCGACGATAGAGAATTCGGGACTCCGGAGTGATGTCGTTCGAGAGGACGATCTTGAGGCTGCCGAAATACGCCGCGAACAGAAGCTTCCGGGGAAACGAGAGCCCGGACACCCCGCCCTGCCCGGTGTAGGTGGCCGTGACGTTCTGGTCGCCAGACGGGTAATCAAACTCCGCGGCTTTGGTCCCCACGAACACGTAATCGTTGGGGATCTCGCCGTAGTAAATCTCCGGCCGGGTCACCTTGAGGTCGACCGTGGAGCCCGGAGGAATGTCCCGGATGAAGAACTCCGGCAGCCCCTCGGACGAGATGCGGTTGACCGGCCCGAGTGCCACCCCGTACCCGTGCGTGTAGGTGAGGTGCTCGTTGATCCAGATCCGGCTGGGCAGGTTCTTGTAGGACAGCTCGCGGGGGGACAGCATGACCTGGCGGTATTCTCCGTTGATCAGGTAGCGGTCATTGTCCACGTCCACGAAGTCGTAGTAGGTCCGGATCTGCTGGAGCTGCCGGTAGGTGGCCAGCAGCGGGCGGTGGTCCCAGAGGCGCACGTTCTTGATCGTCAGGTCGTTCCGGGCCAGTTCGGCGGCGGTCAGCTCCTGGGCGGCGGGAAAGACCTCCTCCTGGATGTCGGCGAGCCCGTACGCCATGCGGGTGAATTTGATGTTCTGCTCGATGTAGGGCTGTTCCATCGCGCTCTCGTTGGGCACGACCTGGAACCGGTGGATGAACTCGGGATAGAGCGCCAAGCCCAGGGTCCCCACCACGAGCGTCAGTCCCGTCAAGAGCACGGCCGGCCGCCAGATCCCGCGTGCCGCGAAGATCAGGAAGGCCAGGGCCGTCAGCCCGCAGAGGACGATCAGGCCGTACAGGATCGGCAGGGCGGCATGGACATCGGCGTACACCGCGCCGAAGACGACCCCGCGGCGCGAGTAGAGCAGGTCATAGGCGTCGAGCCGGTACCCCCAGGCTTTCAGGCCCGCAAGGACCGCGGCCAGGATGCCGAGGTGCCATCGAGCGACCCCTTCCAGGTGGATGGTCCGGCGGCCCAGCACGAACCCTTGCGTGAGGGCGTAGAGCGCCCCCACGCACACGAACGTGACGAGGGCGAGACCGAACAGCCAACCCTGGAGATACGCGAGGAACGGCAGGCGGAACACGTAGAATCCGAGGTCCTTGCCGAAGAGCGGATCCGCCTGCCCGAAGGGGACGGCGTTGCGGAATAACAGGTAGTCCTCCCACTGTGAGGCGCCGATGAGGGCCGCAAAGAGGGCCAGAATCAAGGACACCGCTCCCGCCGTCCTTCCCAGGTGCGTTCGCAACGGTTCCGCGAACCGGAGCAGCAACAGGCTGTCCGGGGTCGCCCAGTACCGCGTCGGCTGATGGCGCCCGGCCAGATACACGTTCGTGAAGAAGACCAGGAAGAAGACCGCCCCGAACGCGCCTCCGACCAGGACTTGGGTGGACAGGAGCGTCACGAAGACCGATTGGTAGCCGACCTCTCCGAACCACAGCCAGTCCACGTACAGTTCGAGGGAGTTGGCGAGGGAGAGCGCGAGGAGGAAGAAAAGAACAAGGAGTAAGGCCAGGCGCCCGAGGCTCATGCTCTGGGAGTCCCGAGGAGGTGATCGGCTACCGGAACGCGGAGCGCCTGCGGCTTCCGTAGCCGCGAGGTCGGGGTACCCGTTGCTCGACCATTGCAACGGGTCCATGAGCGGCGTTCAATCTTCATCGGTCGAGCGCACTCGGAGGGACGCCCGACTGGCGGGCCTCGTTGGGGATGGTGACGGTCAGTTCATGCTCCTTGTCGCGGATGCGCTGGTCGAGGTCGTTGATCTTTGACGACGCCTTCGGTTCGACGTCGGACTCGAGCGGGCGCGATTGCATGTTCCGCCGGTGCAGCAGGGCATCGTATTCCTCCTGCGCCGCCTGCCGTTGGTCCTTGAGGTCCTGCAGCTCCGCACGGGCCCGGTTCATGCGGTCCTGCCAGACCTCATTGACGGTCTCCTGGGACCCGCCGGGGGTGGAGCCGCCGGTGGCCGGCGGCGTGGGGGCCTTTTGGGGGCTTCCCGGCTTGAATTTCTTGGCCGACTTGCGGAATTTCGGCGGCACCTTTTCCAGGCTGTCGGTGAACCCCACATTGCCCCGGTCGTCGGTCCATTGGTAGGTGTCGGGCTCGGACTCCGCGGCGGAAGTGGGGACGGCCAGGAGCCAGACGAAAAGAGCGAACACAGCGGCTGCAGCCAAACGGATCATGGGACTCCCTCAGGTATTCGAGCGGTCTGTCTCTTGTTGTTCATTCTAGCCTTGCTTTTCGGGGGAAAACAAGTTAACAAATGAACGGGCCGCCCGAAGCGGGAGAGGAGACCTCGATGCCGGACAGCATGCTGCCGATCAAGATCCTCGTGGGAGCCGTGACCCTGGAGGGCGAGCTCAAGCCGACGCGCACGGCGAAGGCCATCTATGACCTTCTTCCCGTCGAGGCCGCTCTGAACATATGGGGCGAGGAGTTCTATTTCAAAGTTCCGTCCGTCAAGGACCATCGGGAGACCGCCACCCTCACGGTCGCCGTCGGCGACATCGCGTACTGGGGCAACGGCCAGGCGGTCGCGATCTTTTTCGGCCGCACCCCCGTGAGCACGGGGCCGAACCCGGCGCCCGCGGACCGGGTCAATCTGATCGGCCGCGTCAAGGGCGACGCCACGGTGCTCCGAACCGCCATGGGCGCCACAAAGATCCGCATGGAGAAGGCATGAAGCTGTCCAGGGAGCGCATCGCGGGCCTCGCCGCACTTCTCGTGGAGAAGCTCAGCGCGGGCGGGATGCTGGAGCCGGTGGCGGACCGCAAGGCGCTCGTCGCCTCGCTCGAGCGGGTGATCACCGACGAGCTGAGCGTGGAGGACCGCATCAATGCCGAAGCCAAGGAATTGATGCGCCAGTACGAGGCCCAGATCGCCGGCGGCCACATGAACGAGCAGGAGCTCTTCAAGATGATCAAAAAACAGCTCGTGAAGCAGAAAGGCGCGATCCTCTGATGATCCTGAGCGACGAGAAAACGACTCACCTCGCGCATCTGATCCTCAACCATCTCAAGGATCCCGTCCACGCGCGCCTGAAGGCCGACGAAGCGGCTGTTTTACGGGAGATCAAGCGTCTGCTGGCCGCCGAGGTGAGAGTCGAGGAGGAGGTGGACGCGGCGGTTCGCCGGCGGCTGGCCACCTATTCCCGCCCGCTGGCCGAGGGGTCGGCTGAGTGGGAGACCCTCTATCGGAAAACCTTCGAAGAGGAGATGCGCAAGCGGAAGAAGGTGTAGGATAATACGTCCGATCATCCGAAAGGCATGGAGAAGAACAGAATGGCGGAAACCAGACCATCCGAGCAATTCTACCTCGAGCAGTTTGGAGTCACCGGCCGCGAGATCCAGACGGCGATGGGCAAGGTGAAGGTCCGTGATGTGGACTACGCGGACCTTTATTTCGAGCACACGGTCGCCGAGTCGGTCTCAATGGAGGAAAGCCTAGTCAAACGCGCCTCGAAGAGCATCTCGCAGGGGGTTGGAGTCCGGGCGACGGCAGGCGAGAAGACCGGCTACGCCTATTCCGATGAGATCACCCTCAAGCAGTTGGAGCAGGCGGCCGACACCGCGCGCTACATCGCCCGCTCACCGGTCGGGGAGGGGTCGGTCCCGGCAATCCGTGTGGGGCAACCCGCGCGGAATCTCTATCCCGTGGCCCGGCCGGCCACCGAGGTCGCCACCCGCGAGAAAGTGTCCCTGCTGGAAAAGATCGACGCCCTGGCCCGCGCCTACGATCCCCGGATCAAGAACGTGATGGCCTCGTTCACCACGGAAAACAAGATCGTACTGATCGCCAACTCGGAGGGCGAGCTGGTGGGGGACGTGCAGCCGTTGTCCCGTTTGCAAGTCACGTGCATCGCCGAGGAACACGGCCTGCGGCAGATGGGGACGTACGGCGGCGGCGGCCGCGGCGAGTTCTCCTTCTTTTTTGAGGAGGGCCGCTGGGAGCGGTTCACGCAGGAGGCGGCGCGGCAGGCCATCCTGAATCTCAAAGCCGAGGACGCGCCGGCCGGCCCCATGACGGTCATCCTGGGGAACGGCTGGCCCGGCATCCTGCTCCACGAGGCGATCGGCCACGGGTTGGAGTCGGACTTCAACCGCAAGAAGACCTCGGCGTTTTCGGACCGGATCGGGCAGGCCGTGGCCTCTGATCTCTGCACGATCGTGGATGACGGCACCCTGCCGTTCCGCCGGGGCTCCTTGAACGTGGACGACGAGGGGACGCCCACGAGCCGGACGGTCCTGATCGAGAAGGGCGTGCTCCGCGGGTACATCACGGACAAGCTCAACGCTCGCCTCATGGGCATTTCCTTGACCGGCAACGGCCGGCGCGAGAGCTTTCAGTGCATCCCGATGC
This sequence comes from Nitrospiria bacterium, assembly GCA_041490525.1. Lineage (GTDB taxonomy): Bacteria > Nitrospirota > Nitrospiria > Nitrospirales > NS-4 > JBGPTH01. The sequence goes on along the minus strand of JBGPTH010000013.1, from coordinate 19,947 downwards.
CGCGCATGACCAATACCTTCATGCTGGCGGGGGAGTCGCCTCCCGAGGAGATCCTCCGCTCCGTCAAGCGCGGGCTCTACGCGGTGTCCTTCGGCGGCGGGCAGGTGGACATCACCAACGGCAAGTTCGTCTTCTCCGCGAGCGAGGCGTACCTGATCGAGGACGGCAAGGTCACGACTCCGGTGAAGGGTGCGACCCTGATCGGCAGCGGGCCGGAGATCCTCAAGAAGGTTTCGATGGTGGGGACCGACATGCGGCTGGATGAAGGGGTCGGGACGTGCGGCAAGGAAGGCCAGTCCGTGCCGGTCGGGGTGGGCCTGCCGACGATCAAAGTGGACGAGATCACCGTCGGCGGCACGCAGGTCTGAGCTTTTGGCTTGCCGTGGGTGGAGCCCCATTGCGCCTGTCGAGCGAGCACATTCTTATGTGCGCGCGGCTGGATCAGGGGCTCAACCCGCGGCAAGCCCGAATGAGTGGGTCTGAGTGGTAAAGGAATTACGATGCGACTCGATAAGAATCTGACAACAGAATTGCTCGCCAAGGTCAAACGGAAAGGCGCCTCGGCGAGCGATGTGGTCGCCGTCGAGGGCGATTCGGCCTCGGTGCAGGTGCGCCTCTCCGCGGTGGACAAGCTCTCCAAGGCGAAGGAGAAGCGACTGGGCCTTCGGGTCTATTTCGGCCATCGCTCCGCCGGCATGTCCACCTCCGATTTCTCCCTCGCCGCGTTGGACGACCTGGTCGAGACGACCTGTGCCCTGGCCCAGGCGGTGGTGGAGGACCCCTATGCGGGTCTTCCTGAGCCGGCGGCCCTGGCGTCCGTTCAGCCGGACCTCGACTTGTACGACGGCCAGGCGATTCCCATGGACCGGCTGATCGACCTGGCCATCCGGACCGAACAGGCGGCGCTGGCGGTGGACCCACGGCTGACGAACTCCGAGGGCGCGGACTTCGGGACCTTCGCCGGCCGGACCCTCTTCGCCAACAGCCACGGCTTCTACGGGGAATATCAGAGCTCCAGCTTTTCCTCCTCCGTGTCGCCCATTGCGGTCGAGGGCGGATTGATGCAGCGCGACTACTGGTATTCCGTGGGCCGCAAGTTCGCCGCACTCGACTCGCCGGAGGCCGTCGGGAGGGAGGCCGGGCGGCGAACCGTGCGCCGCCTCGGGGCGCGGAAGATCCCCACGTGTCGGGTGCCGGTGGTCTTCGACCCGGAAATGGCCGGCAGTTTCCTGGGCAACCTGTGCAGCGCCGTGAACGGTTACGCGATCTACAAGGGCGCGTCGTATCTGATCGGGCGGCTCGGGGAGCGCATCGCGCCCGACACGGTCACGGTGTACGATGACGGGCGCATGCCGGAGGGTCTGGGCTCCAAGCCCTTCGACGGCGAGGGCCTGGCTACCCGGAAGACCGTCATGGTGGAGCGCGGCGTGCTCACCTCCTACCTGTTGGATACCTATGCGGCGCGCAAGCTGGGGCTCGCTTCGACCGGCAACGCCTCCCGCAGCGTCGGCGAAGCGCCCTCGGCCGGGGCGACCAACTTCTACCTGGCGCCGGGACCGGTCAGCCCGGAGGAGATTGTCCGATCGGTGAAGCGGGGACTCTACGTCACCGAGCTCATCGGGTTTGGGATCAACATGGTCACCGGCGACTATTCCCGCGGCGTGGTCGGTTATTGGATCGAGAACGGCGAGCTGGTGTATCCGGTGGAAGAGATCACGATCGCGGGCAACCTGAAAGAGATGTGGATGGGCGTCGAGGCCATCGGCAACGACCTGGTCTTTCGGGGGCGGATCGCAAGCCCGACGGTGAAGATCGCCGAGATGACCGTGGCGGGAGGGTGAAGAAGGAGAACCATGGCCACACCATTCGCCGATAAGGATCTGATGGACCGTATGGTGGCGTATCCGAGCGAGGGCGTCACCGTCAAGGCGTTCCTCACCGGCCCGAAGCCCAAAGGCCGGTATCCCGCCGTCATCGTCGTTCAGGAGTGGTGGGGGCTCAACGATCACATGAAAGACGTCGCCCGGCGTTACGCGCGCGAAGGGTACGCGGCCATCGTCCCGGACCTCTATTCGCGTCTCGGGCATAAAGTGACGACGAATCCCGATGAAGCCGGCAACCTGATGAACGCCCTCCAGCAGCCGGACGGGCTCAAGGACCTCAACGCCACCGTGGCCTATCTCAAGACGATCGACGGCGTGGACGGGGGCCGGATCGGGGTCACCGGGTTCTGCATGGGCGGATCGTATGCCCTCATGCTCCCCTGCGTGAACCGCGAGGTCAAGGCCGCCGTGTCTTTCTATGGCCAGGTGCCGAATCCTGACAGTCCCCTTAAAGACCTTGCCTGTCCTGTGCTATACATTTACGGGGAGGACGACGGCTGGATCACGAAGGCCGACGTCCAGCGTTTGCGGGAGGCGCTCAAGAAGTACAATAAGCCGGGCGAGGTGAAGACCTACCCGGGAGCCCCCCATGCCTTCTTCAACGACACCCGCAAGGATGTCTATCGCCCGGCCGAGGCCGAGGACGCCTGGAAGCGTGCCGTCGCCTTTTTCGCGCAGCATCTCAAAGGGTAAGTCGCGGTGCCCTCATCGCCGCATCTGCTGACCTCCCTCCATTCGGAAGATTGGCATACCCCGAAGGGGCGGTTCATCCGCGAGGTGATGTTCGGGATGAACGACGGCCTGGTTTCCACCATCGGCTTCGTGGCCGGAGCCACCGGCGCCCTCATGCACACCCGCCTGGTCCTGCTGGCCGGAATCGCCTCTGTCGTGGCCGGGGCGTTGGCCATGGGGATCGGCGCCTTTCTGGCGAGCAAGGCGCAACGCGATTTTTTCGAGAGCGAGAAGGCCAGGGAGCGGCGGGAGATCGAAGAGGTCCCGGAGGCCGAGCGCAAGGAGATTCGGGACATCTTCACCAAGCTGGGATTTCAGAAGGACGAGGTCGAGATGATCGTCCACCGGGTCACCTCCGACAAGGATCTGTGGGTGCGGTTCATGATGCGGGAGGAGTTGGGCATCCTCGAAGAGTCCTTCGATAATCCGGTGACGGTCGGGCTTCTGATGAGCGGGGCCTATGTCGTGGGTGGAGTCCCGCCGCTGCTCCCCTACCTGGTGATGGCGGGGCCGCTGGCGGCGTTGAAGGTGGGGGTGGCCGTTTCGCTTGTCGCTCTCTTCATCATCGGCGTGGGCAAGACGGCCCTGACCAAGCAGCCGTGGCTGAAAAGCGGGATCGAGGTGACGCTCCTCGGGTCGTTGGCGGCCGGCGTCGGATTCGTGATCGGCAAGATCGTCGCGATGATCTGGCCCGAACTGGGCGCGGCGGGAATTTCATAGGAGGTGATGATGCGAAGCAAATCTGTCCTCACGATGGTGGCCGTATTTCTCTTTGCAGGTATTTTGCCCGATATCGCTCAGGCGGTGGCGGATCGGGAGAAGCTGCTGAAAGATCCCGGCGTGTTTGGAACCTTTGCGGTGTTCAGGGTGGACGCGGACTGGTGGAAGCTGGACAAGGCGGCGCGCGGAGCCGCGGCGGCCGAGGTGAAGGCGGTCTTCCAGAAGCATGGGGATACTGTCACTACCGACACCTATCTGCTGCGGGGGCTCTCGGAGAGGGCCGACTTCTTCGTCCGGGTGCATTCCACGGAGATGCTGAATAACCAGAACTTCCTCGTGGACCTGATGGGTACGACGCTGGGGAAATACCTCGTCAACACCCAAACCTTCAACGGGATCACGAAGGCGCCCAACTACGTTCCGAGCTTGCCCGATGATCTCAAAACTGCGCTGAAAACGCCGCCCGATCCGGGGCCCAAGCCCTATGTGATCGTCGTGCCGGTCCGCAAGGACGCGGAATGGTGGAACATGGCTCAAGACGGCCGTAATGCGATGATGAAGGAACACACGGAGGCCACGGTTGCCTACCTCAAGACCGTCAAGCGCAAGCTGTACCACGCGAGTGGACTGGACGACCTCGATTTCATCACGTATTTCGAGACGGCGAAGCTGGACGACTTCAATAATTTGATCATCGGCCTGGAGCGGGTCAAGGAGAACCGGCACAACAGGCAGTTTGGGAACCCCACGCTCCTCGGCACCATCCGCCCGCTGGACGAGATCCTCGAAATCCTGGCCCGGTAAACAAACGGGGGACCGGCTCGCGATTTTTGCGCGCCTGTCCCCTTTTTCCTTCCTATTTAATTTTTAATTGTTCGTCGGCCGGGTGATGGCCGTGACTTCGTTGGACAGCAGGACGGTCAACGCATAGGGGGTGGTCTGGTCGCCGTGCGCGATCGCGTACAGGGACAGCAGTTGGGGTATGGGCTCAGGAGGGAACGTGAGGAGCGCCGGGAATTCGATCCCCGGCGGGACGACGCGCCCGGTGGCGATCCGGAGCCGGAGCGCCATCAGCACTTCCCGCACGCGAGGTTCGCGCTGGTCTTCAGGAATCGCATCGGAAGCCGTGATGCCAAGAACCCAGAGGGGCTTGCTGATGGAAACGGGTACCGGCAGCCCCACGCTGTGGGCGATGGGCGAGACATCGACCAGGAATCCGGCCTGGATGGCCTCTCCCCGCGTCAGAAGGGGGGCGGGCGGTTCCGTTTCGGGGTCACTCGCTAGGAGAGCCGGAACTTCAGCCAGTTCGGTCTGATCGGTCGGTGCCGCCTCGGCAGAGGGGACGACGGCGCCCAAGACGCCGCGAATGCCGTCATATACCGCTTGGGCGGACGGAGACCATCGGCGGTCGAAGGGAAGCCCCTTGAAGGCGGCATCCGCCGCTTTTCTCTCGTCGTGTGTCAACTCACGGGGTAGCTTTGGAGCCTGCATGCTAAATAGATAAGGCTCGGAAAGGACCCTGTCAAGCGGGAAGGGGAAGACTTACCCGAACAGGTTCATCTGCTCGACCGGCACGGCCGGCTCCTGCCGACGATCGAGGAAGGATTTAAGTTTCCGGAAGTCTTCCCGAAGCGGCTCGTTCAGGTTGCCCTGGTGGAGGGCGGCGGCGGGGTGGAGCATGGGGAAGACGAAGAAGTCCTGCACCTGGAAGGCCTGCCCGCGGACCTTCATGATGCCGATCTTCTTGCCCAGCAGGGTTTGCATGGCGAAGTTGCCCAGGGTGCACACCACCTTCGGCTTGATCTTTTCGATCTGCTGGAAGAGGAACGGCTTGCAGGTCTCGACCTCATCGGGCAGCGGGTCGCGGTTGTCCGGCGGGCGGCACTTGATGACGTTGGCGATGTAAATGTCGCTCCGGGAGAGGCCGACCCCCTCCAGGAGCTCGTTCAGGAGCCGTCCGGCGGCCCCCACAAAGGGCTCGCCTTGTTTGTCCTCGTAAAACCCAGGCGCCTCGCCCACGAACATGATCTGCGCCTGCGGGTTGCCGACGCCGAACACGACCTGGGTCCGGCCGGAGGACAGGCGGCAGCGCTGGCAGTCTTTGAGCGAATGGGCGAATTCCTGGAGTGTCACGAGTCTCTCGATGGGAAGGCCACCCCATGATAGGTTTCTTGTCGCCGGATGTCAATTTGATTTTTACCAGGCACCATGCGGCCCCCATGGCGGTCCGTAGGGGTGAAATTTGACGCTCCACCGGGGGTCTGTTAAACTGGTCAAATATGGACCCAGCACAAAAAATCCAGGCCATTCGGGATAACATCGAGCAGGTCATCAAGGGCAAGACCTACGTGGTGGAGTCGGCCGTCGTGGCGCTCCTCGCTCATGGGCATCTTCTGATCGAGGATGTTCCCGGCGTGGGGAAAACCACGCTGGCCCACAGCCTGGCCCGCTCTCTGGGGTGCTCGTTCAAGCGGATCCAGTTCACCAGCGACCTCCTGCCCTCCGACATTCTGGGGGTCTCGGTGTTCCATCAGCAGAAGCAGGTCTTCGAGTTCAAGCCCGGTCCCATCTTCGCCCATATCGTGCTGGCGGACGAGATCAACCGCACGACCCCCAAGACGCAGAGCAGCCTGCTGGAGGCGATGAACGACGCGCAGGTCTCGGTTGACAGCAAGACCTACGCGCTGCCCCAGCCGTTCATGGTCATCGCGACCCAAAACCCCTGGGAGTACCACGGGACGTTCCCCCTGCCGGAGTCGCAACTCGATCGCTTCCTGATGCGGATCCGGATCGGGTACCCGGACCCCGGGGACGAGAAGACCATCCTGGACCGGCAGCAACGCCTTCATCCGGCCGACGATCTGGACCCGGTGCTTTCCACCCAGGAAGTGATCGACCTTCAGGAACGCGTGGAAAAGGTCCGGCTTGACGAGAGCCTGTTGGGGTATCTTCTGGCCATCGTGACCGCGACGCGCGAGAGCGACCAACTGGCCCTGGGCGTGAGCACCCGCGGGGCGATGGCCCTGCACAAGGCGGCCAAGGCGCTCGCCCTGGTACGAAACCGGGACTATTGTCTCCCCGACGATATCAAGGAGCTGGCGCCCGCGGTCCTCTCGCATCGCGTCATTCTCGATGCGAGTCGGGGCTCCCGGAGGAACAGCTCCGAGGAAGCCGAGCAGATCATCCGGGATATCGTGGAATCGGTGCCCGTCCCGCTCTGATTCGACGGGAGGGGGCCCCGCCTAGGGCGCCCCTCCCGCATCCACTTCCGTTCCTTCCGCTTGGCATAAGCTGACCCAACGTGCTAGAGTGCCCCAATATGGGCACCTCGGATTCGGCCTCTTTTCTGTTTGAGGCCATCGGCGCCCTGATCGGGTCCCGTGGGCTGCGGGACTTTGCCCGTGTCCTGGAACGGGCCTTGGCCCGCTGTCTCCGCTTTGATATCACCGGCCTGTACCTCTATAGCCCCGCCACCGGTGCATTCGCGCCGGTCTCCGAGATGCACAACGACCCCGCCCATGTGGCCTATCAGGTCGGCCAATTGCCCGCCGCCGGGACGATGAAGGAGGCGACCGTCAAAGCGGGAAGGGCGCTCTTGTGCGGTGACCTGAGCGCATCCCCCTGGACGGAAGGCCCGCTGGTGACCAAGGCGGGGTTTCATTCCTGTGTGATCGCGCCGTTGATACTGCGGGCGGGAGACGGGGAAGGGGCGGACCGCAGGACGATCGCGGTCATGTTCGCGGCTTCCCGGTCCCGCGGGGCCTTCACGGAGGACGACCGGGCGCTTATGGAGTCGCTGGCGGTGCACATCGCGCCCGTGCTCCAGACGGTTCTGGACTCGGAGGAGCGGGATGCCCTCATGGCGATCAACAGCCGGGCGGTCATCGGCACCGTCACGGTCGAGAGCCTGATGCCGGCGCTGGAGGATATTCTCCAGAAGGTCATCCCTTACGACTTCACCGGCCTCGTCAAGTTTACGGTCGGGCCGGAAGGCCCGTGGTTCCAGCCGATTCACTTTGGGGGATTCGAGTTTGACTTCACCCCCTTGCGCCGGTTTCCGTTTGATCAAATGGCTCCCGCCGAGATGCTGGCGACCGGCCGTCCGGTCCTGATCACCGGGTACGGCCACGAGCGTTTCCCGGAGGCGACCTACATCGAGTCGGTCGGGCTCCTGTCGTGCATGCTCTGCCCGTTGAAGGTCTTTGGCGCCCCCTTCGGATTCCTGGCGATCGGCAGCCGCCGCCGGAACGCCTTCTCGGAGCGGGATCTCGTCCTGGCCGAGCAAGTGGGACACCATCTATCGCGTGCGATCTCCAACATCCTGACGTACGAGGAAATCAGGGCCTTGAAAGAGCGGTTGGAGCGGGAAAACCTCTATCTCAAGGAGGAGATCAGGGCGTCGGCTGATTTCAAGGAACTGACGGGGGAGAGCCCCTCGCTGCAAAAGACTTTGAAGGCCATCGAGAAGGTGGCGGGGACCGATTCCACCGTCCTGGTGACGGGAGAGACCGGGACGGGGAAGGACCTGGTCGCGCAGGCCATTCACAATCGCTCTCCCCGCAAGGACAAGCCGCTCATCAAGCTGAACTGCGCGGCCCTGCCGCCGTCGTTGATTGAATCGGAACTCTTCGGCCACGAGAAGGGCGCCTTCACCGGGGCGGTCGCCCGCAAGATCGGGCGGCTCGAGGTAGCCGACCAGGGGACGATCTTCCTGGACGAGGTGGGCGAGATCCCGCTCGACCTCCAAATGAAGCTCCTCCACTTCCTTGACACGCACGAACTGGAACGGGTTGGAGGCAGCCGCACCCTCAGGCTGAACGTCCGGGTGATCGCCGCGACGAATGCCGATCTCGAGCAGGCGGTCGCCACGAGGACGTTCCGGGCGGACCTCTACAAACGGCTTAAGGTGTTTCCGATCCGCGTCCCGCCGCTCCGGGAGCGGCGGGAGGATATGCCGGTGCTCGCGTGGCATTTCGTCAAGAAATATGCGACCCGCTATGGCAAGGAGATCACCCAGATCGGCACGGCGGCCATGCAGGCCATCACCGCCTATCCATGGCCGGGCAACGTCCGCGAGCTGGAACACATGATCGAACGGGCGGTCATTCTGACCAAAGGCCCCATCCTCACCATCGAGGAGTTGGAGCGCGAGGGGGCGACCGGCGCCGGCAACCGCCTCGGGATGAAGCGCTCGACGCTGCAGCCCCGCATGAAGAAACTCGGGATCACCAATCCCCGCCGGGCGTGACCTCCGACGCGCCGCCCGCCGATCGGCGTGGCACTCCTCGTTTGACACCCTGGCCGGCGGAAGGCTAGAATTCTTTTTCCGAACCCGGCGGTATCCATGATGCCAAGTGAAGGAGGCGTTTCCGCGATGAAGCCCCAGCCCCCCACGAAGGCCGATCATGCCGCCCCGCTCCTGGTCCCGCGCGCCCTGGCCGTCCAGTTGCTGTGCCTCTATGATTACCCGGACCCTCGCAAACCCGGCCGGCTGATCAAAGGCTACGACCGGCCGCACGCGCTCCGCACCGCCCGCATGTGCGCGGCCGTGGCGCGGCGCCTCAGGCATCCGGAGGCGCGGGTCGTGAGCTTCCAGGTCGCCTGCCTGCTGCACGACCTCGGCCGGGCCGGCCTCGACCAAAAGCTGTTCGGCATGGTCTGGTCCTGGGCCCGGAAGCACGGGGTTCCGACCCGCCCGCGCGAGTGGCGCGCGGTGCATCCGGAGACCCCCTACAACCGGGAGACGGAAGCGTTCCTGGACCGGTACGGCGGCGATCTGGCGAAGCTCGGAGTGCCCCTCGACCAGTGGACCCACGAGCAGGTCGAAATGCGTCTGGGCTATGCGCGCCGGCTGGCCCGGCACCTGCGCGCGGCGAAACCCCGGCTCGCCGAACTCGGGGTGAGCTGGTCGCCCTGGATGGGCCAGGTGATGATGTACTATTACTATCCGGAGAAGCTGAACGGCGCTCCGGACTGGGTGTGCGAACTGGCCGAGGTGCTGGTGGCCTGCGAGCAATTCGAGGCCTACAGCAATCGCCAGCGCGGGAAGGACTACTACACGCGGACGAAGGAGACGCTGGCCGAGGCCTTTGCCTACCTCGACAAGCTGCTCGTGCAAGGAGTCCTGCGCCTATCCGTGGTACGCGCGCTACAGGACCTCGCCGCCGAAGGGGCCTTCGACCGGATCCTGGAGCAGGCCCGGCGCGAGCCTCTCACCCGGCGCGAGATCCGGTATCTCCGGGGGCTGGCGGCGGGGACCGCGGAGTGAGACGGTGATGCGCGTGAAGACCACCGCCGTGCGGCTCGAGATGCGCGGCGGCACCCAGATCGAGAACATCACCAAGCGGGTGCAGGAGGCGGTGGCCGAGTCGGGGCTTCGGGCGGGGATCGCCACGGTCTTCATCAAGCACACGACCGCCGCCGTCATGATCATCGAGGACGAGCCGGGCATCCGCGCCGATACGAAGACGATCTGGGACCGCCTGATTCCGGCCGACCCCCGCTGGGAGCACAACACCCGCAACGCCGGCGAGGATAACGCCCACAGCCACCTGCGGGCGCATCTTCAGAGCCCTTCGATCACCATTCCCTTCGCCGACGGCGCGCTCTTGCTGGGCACGTGGCAGCAGGTCGTCGTGGTGGATTTCGACACTCGCGCCCGTGGGCGAGACCTTGTGGTCCAGGTGATCGGCGAGTAGGCCGCGGGTCCCATCCCGGAGCGTTCACACATCCCCCACGCCCCATGACACGCCGGCCGGTCCCATTTCCACTCGCGCCCGTCTTGGCGGGATTCCTTTTGGTCGCCCTGGCGCCCCCGGTCGGACTGGCCTGTGAGGTCAACGTGGACGACCCGGAGGTCGTGTTCCCGGTCGAGAAGATGGAGCGCGAGGCCGTCTGCCGCCTCGCCTCGGTCGTCAACGACTATTCGACCCACCGCGTCATGCCGCCCGTCCTGACGCCGATCCAGAAGGGGACCTACGATTTCCTCCTGGACCATCCGGTCCTGACCGCTCTCCTGGTCCGCAACCTGGCCCTGGCCGACTACCGCGTCAGCCGGGCCGGGCCGGATACGTGGAACGCCGACGACGGCCAGGGTGCCGAAGGCCTCATCTCCCCGCTGTATCAGGACACGACGCGCCGGGTTTACCACATCAAGGGGACCCATCGTGGCCGGTTCTTCCCGCTGATCACGGGGGAGGCGATCGTCATGCTGAATTACCATGCCAAGGCCGGTGCCGACGGAAGGGAGCACGTCGAGACCCGGATCATCACCTATTCCAAGCTGGACAACCCGGTTCTGGCCACGCTGGTGCGGGTCTTCCATCCGATCCTCCGGCGCGTGGTGAACGACAAGCTGACCCACGCCTTCATCACCGTCCACACGCTCGGCGAAAGGATGGGGTCCGATCCGGAGCAGGTGTACCGGCAGGTGGAACTCACGCCGGAGGTGGACCCCGCCGACGTGGAAGCCTTGCGGTCGAAGCTGTTGCCGTCCTTGAAAAAAGGAGACGGAAAAGGAAGTCCCCTCTATGACGCGGGCACCGGCGCCCCGACGGCATCCACCTCGAATCCCAGGTCCTCGATCATCTTCCAGGCCTCCGGAGCGGGCATGCCGGGCGTCGTGAGGTAGCCGCCGACGAAGAGCGAGTCGGCCGGATAGAGAGCCAGCGCCTGCAGGGAGCGCAGGTTGAACTCGCGGCCGCCGGCGACGCGCAGTTCCGTCCGCGGGTGCAGGAACCGGAACAGGCAAAGGATCTTGAGGCAGCGCTGGGGTGTGAGTTCCTTCCGGCCCTGCATCGGTGTCCCATCCGCCGGATGCAGGAAGTTCATGGGGATCGAGTCCGGCTTGACCTCGCGCAGGGCCAGGGCGAGGTCGATCAGGTCCTCCTCCGTCTCCCCCATGCCCGCGATCCCGCCCGAGCAGATCTCCAAATTGGCCGCGCGGGCGTTTTGGATCGTCGTGAGGCGGTCCTGATAGGTGTGCGTCGTGACCATCTCGGGATGGAACCGCTCCGAGGCGTTCAGGTTGTGATTGATCCGGTCCACCCCGGCCTCCTTGAGCCGGCGCGCGTGGGCTTCCGTCAGCAGGCCCAGTGAACAGCAAACTTGAACTTGGACCGTGCGCTTGATCTCGCGGACGGCCTCGCTGATCTCGGTGATCTCCCGCTCCAGCGGCCCGCGCCCGCTGATGACGATGCAGTACCGGACGGCCTTCGCCTCGGCCGCGCGGCGGGCGGCCTCCACCATCCGGGCGGGCGACACCAGGCCGTACTGCTGGATGTCCGCCGTGGAGACCGCCGACTGCGAGCAATAGCCGCAGTTCTCCTGGCAGGCCCCGCTCTTGGCGTTCTGGAGCATCTGGAGGCGGACCTTGCGCCCGAAGAAGGTCTTGCGCACCAGGAAGGCCGCGTCCAGCAATTCCAGCATACGATCGTCCGGGACGTTCAGGACATCCCGCGCTTCCTCGCGGGTCAGCGCGTCGCCCGCGATCGCTTTCTCAGCCCATCTGCGATAGTCCATGAGGCGTTACTCCTTGATCAGCGAGACGCCGGTCATCTCGGGTGGTTGGGGGATGCCCATCAGGTGGAGGATCGTGGGGGCGACGTCGGCCAGCACCCCGGAGGGCCGCAGCGCGTGCGGCCGGTCGTCCACGATGACGCAGGGGACCGGATTCAGCGTATGGGCCGTGTGCGGCCCGCCGGTGGCGTAGTCCACCATCTGTTCCAGGTTTCCGTGGTCCGCCGTCAGGACGACCGCCCCGCCGATTGCGCGAACGGCGGTCACCACTTGCTTGAGGCAGTCGTCGATCACCTCGGCCGCCCGGATGGCCGCCGGCAGGATTCCCGTATGCCCCACCATGTCCGGATTCGCAAAGTTGAGCACGATGAGGGAGTACTGCCGGGACTCGATGCGGCGCGCGGCTTCCGTCGCGACTTCCTGCGCGGACATCTCCGGCTTCAGGTCGTAGGTGGCCACGTCGCGGGGGGACGGAATCAAGACCCGGTCCTCGCCGGGATAGGCTTGCTCCTCGCCGCCGTTGAAGAAGTAGGTCACGTGGGCGTACTTCTCGGTCTCGGCGATGCGGAGCTGCTTGAGCCCGAGCCCGCTGATGATCTCCGGGAGGATCTTCGTCAGGCGGGTCGGGGGAAAGGCCACTGGGTGAGCGAAGGTGTCGTCGTACGAAGTCATCGTGGCGAAGGCCCTCAGCGTGGGGACCGTCTTTCGCGGGAAGGCGTCGAAGCCGGGCTCCGTGAGGGCCCGCGTCAGCTCGCGTGCGCGGTCCGCCCGAAAGTTGTAGAAGATGACTCCGTCGCCGTCGCGAATGGTCGCGACCGGAGACCCGTCCTCGCGCACGATCACGGTGGGGTGCACGAACTCATCCGTGACCTTCGCCTCATAGCTCCGGGTGACGGCCTCCTCGGCGGAGGCGTTCCGCTCTCCCTCTCCCTCCACCATGGCCTCATAGGCGCGGGCGACGCGATTCCATCGCTGGTCCCGGTCCATGGGGTAATAGCGTCCCATCACGGTGGCGATGGCCCCGACGCCGAGCCCCCGCATGAAGGCTTCGACGGTCTTGACGAACCCAAGGCCGATCTGCGGAGGGGTGTCCCGTCCGTCCAGAAAGGCGTGGACGAACACCGGCAGCCCCTTCTCCGACTTGACCATCGTCAGGAGGGCCTCCAGGTGGGAGAGATGGCTATGCACGCCGCCGTCGGAGAGGAGCCCCAACAAGTGCAGGCGGCCGCCGGCCGCCCGAGTCTTGCGGATGACCTCTTTGAAGACGGGGTTTGCGGCGAAGGAGCCGTCACGGATCGCCCGGTTGATGCGGGTCAGATCCTGGTACACGATCCGGCCGGCCCCGAGGTTCATGTGGCCGACCTCGGAGTTGCCCATCTGGGCGTCCGGCAGGCCCGTGTCCTCTCCGGAAGCCGACAGCAGCGTGTGCGGATGATCGCGCAGCAGCGCGGTGTAGAACGGCAGGCGCGCCAGGGCGAGGGCGTTGCCTTCGGTTTTAAGATTTATGCCCCAGCCGTCCAGGATGATCAGGGCGACGGGTTTCGGCTTCGTCGTCGGCATGGTTTGAAGTTGTAGGGGCGGTTCGCGAACCGCCCCTACTAGACGATCTCGAAGGGCGCGGGCACGCCCGAATACGGATGGGGCTCGGCGGCTTCGGGTTCGCCCTCCGCCGGCGCGCCGCTCACTTCCATCCCCGGGGAACTGACGGCGAGGGTGTTCCAGCGGCCGCACGCGGGACACCGCCCGCTCCAATCGCGCGTCTCGTGGCGGCAGCTCATGCAGGTGAGCGGCAGGGCCCCGGTACGAGACCCGCTGAGCGCGTCCTGGAGCGCGTTCAAGGCGGCCTCCGTGTCTCCCTTGCGGGTATAGAGACTGGCCATGATCTTGGGGAGATCTCCGGAAAGGTCGTGGGCGCCCTCCAGGGTCGAGAGCAGGTCGAAGGCGTCGTCGATCATCTCGAGCCGGTAGTAGAGCTTGCCGAGCGCCAGCTTGAGCCCCGGGTCGTGCTGCCGTCTGGCCAGGGCTTCCTTGTAAATGCGGATCATCTCGCCGGGCTCGCCCATCTCCAGGTAGAGGTCCTCCAGGCGCTGCAGGAAGATGAGGTTCCCGGTTTTCAGGTACGATTTCTCCCACGACTCCGCGGCCTCGCGCAGCTTGCCTTCCCGGATCAGGGTCTCCCCGAAGCCGATGCGCGCGGGCAGGAACCCTTTGTCGAGCTTGATCGCCTCCCGGAAGAAGCGTCGGGCGTGGTCCCGGTCGCCCCGCTCCATGGCCAGCCGGCCGACTTCGTACTTGAGACCCGTCAGGATCTGCTTCTCGGCCCTGGCTTCCCGATCGGGCAAGCCGGCTTTCAGAAGGCGCTCCTGCACGGCATGGGCCTCTTTCCATTTTCCGGTGCGCATGTGGATATTCCGGATCCGGCAGAGCGCCTCCGGGTTCATCCCGTCGATTTTCAGCACGTCCTCCAGCGCCTGGATGGCCTCGTCCAGCCGCTTGGCCTCCTCAAGGTCGCGCGCGAGTGAGAAGAGAATCTCCAGATTCCCTTCTTCCAGTTGGCGGGCCTTGCGGTGCAGCCGGACGGCCTCGTTGTAGTGCTTCTCCTTGCGGAAAATCTTGCCCAGCGAGAGGAGCGCCCGGGTGTGGTTCGGATCGAGGGCGAGCACTTTCTGAAGCTGGGCGATGGCCTCGGCGGTCCGGTGGGACAGCGAGGCGAGGACCCCCTCCGCGTAGTAGCTCTGGACTTTCTCTTCGCGCTTCCGCTGGCGGCTGCTGCGCCAGTTCAGGATGAGCACCCGCATCTCGCGCACCCCGACGGCCATCACGACCGCGAGGGCGCCAACCGCGATGCAGAAGAGGACGAAATAAATCGGAGACACGGCCGCGGAGGAGTTCTTGGACAGCCGGATCGTGATCGGGCCGGGGTTCAGGTCGCTGAAGTACACGGCCGCGACGATCGCTGCGATGAGGGTGATGACCCAGATGATGAACCGCATCGCTTATCCTCGTGGCCTGAGTGACCGTTCCTGGATCCTACGCTGCCTGGGCGCGTCGGCCGCTTCCGCCGAGCGTGCCTGCGGGAGCGGGACCCGCTTGGCGTCGCTCCAGAGACGATCTATGCCGTAATGCTCGCGCACCCCCCGTTTGAAGATCTGGACGACGACGTCATCGTAGTCCATGAGGACCCAGACGCCGGCCTCGGTGCCCTCGACGCCATACAACCGGTACCCCTTTTCGGAGAGCGCCTTGTCGATGTGGTCCTTGACGGCCAGGACCTGGCGCTCCGATTCGGCTGAGCAAATGACGTAATAGTCGGTCACCCCGGACACACGAGCCACATCTAAGATGCAGACCTCGATGGCTTTCTTCTCTTCAGCCGCCTGAGCGGCCAGACGAGCCTTGGCTCGCCCCTTCCTGATTATAGCGGTGACCCTCCCAATATCAGGTGCTTAAATATATAAGATTCGACCGAAGGAGGCAAGAGATTTTCAAGGCTCTGCTTATGTTTAAGTCGATTCCTGATATCTTTGGCCGAGATCGGGCAGGGAGGGATCGCGATGGTCCAGAGGGTGCGGCCGCTGGTGAGGCGAACCTCGGCCACCTCTCCCGCGCTGCGGTCCAGCCGCGCGAGCAGAGCCGGGTCCTCGATGACCAGAAACGGCAGCTTGCCCAGCGAGGCGAACCGGGAGCCCGGCCGTGCCACCACGGCAAAGTCGCAGGCGGCCAGCAGGCGATCGGGATCTTTCCATCCGGGCAGATCCAGGAACGCGTCCAGGCCGAGGATGAAAACTAATTGCGTCTCAGGGGGTGTGGAGTCCGTGATTTCACGGACCGTGTCGATGGAGTACGATTTGGCGGATCGCCTGGTTTCGATGTCCGAGAGCTGGAAATAGGGATACGGGGCGATGGCGAGCCGGACCATCTCCAGGCGGTGCGACGCCGGAAAGACGTCCGTGGAGGGCTTGTGGGGCGGGTCGCCGGTCGGGATGAACAGGACGGTGTCGAGGGCGAGGCGGCTTCGCACGGCCTCGGCGACCTGAAGGTGGCACCGGTGGATGGGGTTGAAGGCGCCCCCGAACAGGCCGAGCTTCATTCCCGGAGCTGGCCGGTCCCCAACACGATGAACTTGGTGCTGGTCAGCTCCTCCAGTCCCATGGCGCCCCGCGCGTGTATGCGGGTCGTGCTGATGCCGATCTCCGCCCCCAGGCCGAACTGGTAGCCGTCGTGGAGCCGGGTGGAGGCGTTGACGAAGACCGCGGCGGCGTCCACTTCGTTCAGGAACCGCATGGCGCGCCCGTGGTCCTGGGTCACGATCGCCTCGGAGTGCCGGGACCCGTACCGGGCGATGTGGTCCATGGCCTGGGCGAGGTCGTCCACCACCCTGACCGCCAGGATCAGATCCAGGAATTCGGTGCCCCAGTCCGATTCGGCCGCGGGTTTGACGCCCGGCGCGAGCGCAACGGTGCGCGGGCACCCGCGGATCTCCACGCCGGCTTCGCGGTAGCGCGCGAGCAGCGGCGGGAGGAATGACGGGGCGATCGCCTGGTGGACGAGCAGGGTCTCCATGGCGTTGCACGTGCCCGGCCGCTGGACCTTGGCATTAAAGCAGATGGCCTCGGCCATGGCGGGGTCGGCGCTCACGTCCACGAACGTATGGCACACGCCCTTGTCGTGCTTGATCACCGGGATGGTGGACTCCCGGTTGACGAACTGCATCAGGCCCTCCCCGCCGCGCGGGATGATGAGGTCGATCAGGGTATCCTGCTTCAATAAGATTGTGGAGACCTGACGGTCGGGGTTGTCGATGAAGGTGATCGCGCCGGGCGGAATGCCGGCCTTCTCGCCGGCTTCTCCCAGGACCCGCACGATCGCGGCGTTGGACCGGATCGCCTCCGAGCCGCCGCGCAGCACGACCGCGTTGCCCGACTTGAGACAGAGCGAGGCGGCATCGGCGGTCACGTTGGGGCGGGACTCGTAGATGATGCCGATGACCCCGATCGGCACCCGCATCCGGCCGACCTGCATCCCGTTCGGCCGGCGCCACATCTTCGTGATCTCGCCGACCGGGTCGGGGAGCGCCGCCACTTCGCGGAGGCCCGTCGCCATTTCCTTGATCCGCTTGGGGTTGAGGGTGAGCCGGTCCACGGCGGCCTTGGAGAGCCCGGTCGCGGCCTCGAGGTCTTTCTGGTTGGCCTCCAGCAGTTCGCCCGCGCGGCTTTCAAGCGCGTCGGCCATGGCGAGCAGGGCCGCGTTCTTGACGGCGGTGGATACCGTCGCCAGGACGCGCGCCGCGTGCTTGGCCTGCGTGGCTTTCTGGATGACGTACTCGGTGTGAGTCATAGGATCACCAGATTGTCCCGGTGGATGACCTCGTCGTAGTCCTTGTACCCCAGCGTCTTCTGGATGTCGCCGGTCTTGAGTCCCTTGATCTTGCCGATGGCCTCGGAGGAATAATTCACGAGCCCCTTCGCGAACTCCCGCCCGGACCGGTCCTGGCAGGCGACGGCGTCCCCGCTTTCGAAGTCGCCGTCCACGGCCGTGATGCCGGACGGGAGCAGGCTCTTCCCTTTTCGCGTCAGGGCCTCCACGGCGCCGTCGTCCAACGTGAGCCGGCCCTTGGTCCGGACCGTGTGGGCGATCCAGTGCTTCCGGCTGGTGAGGCGCTGGCCCTTCGGCAGAAACAGGGTCCCGACCTCCTGCCCGTCAAAGAGCGCCGCCAACAGGCCTTCACGCACTCCATTGATGATAGCCGTGGCCACGCCGTAGGTCGCGGCCGTCTTGGCCGCCTGCACCTTGGTCCGCATGCCGCCGGTGCCTTCGAAGCTCTCCGTGCCGCCTGCGCGCCGCTCGATGTCGGCCGTCACCTCGGGGACCACGGACATCAGCGTCGCCTTCGGGTTGTGGCGAGGATCTTCCGTGTAGAGGCCCTCCACGTCCGAGAGGATGACCAGCAGATCGGCGTCCACGAGATGCGCCACCATGCCGGCCAGGCTGTCGTTGTCGCCGAACCGGATCTCATCCACGGCCACGGTGTCGTTCTCATTGATGATCGGCACCACGCCGAACTCCAGCAGGGCGGTCAGGGTGTGGCGGGAGTTGAGGAACCGCGCGCGGTGCGTCACATCCTCCCGCGTGAGCAGCACCTGCGCGACCTTCTGGCCTACTTTCTCGAAGGCCTTCTCGTAGGCCCACATGAGCCGGCTCTGGCCCACGGCGGCGGCCGCCTGCTTGACGGGCAGGCTCTTCGGGTACTCCGTCAGCCCGAGCTTCTCGATCCCGCAGGCGATGGCCCCCGAGGAGACCATGAGGATCTCCCGGCCGCCGGCCTTGAGCGCGGCCAGCTCGCCGGCGAGGCGTTCGATGCGGTCCGTCTGCAGGCCGATCCCCTTGGACGCCACGAGACGGCTGCCCACCTTGATGACGACGCGTTTGGCGTCTTTGACGATCTGGTCGCGCATCACACGCTCGCTTTCAACGGAGTCCGAAGCTTGGCGACCTGCTCGCCGAGGAACCGCACCAGGGGTTTCAGGCCGGTGCCGGTGACGGCCGAGATCGGAAACACCCTCAGTCGGCGCCTCCGGCAGTAGGCCTCCAGCTTCTTGAGGTTCCTGTCCTCGCCCGCGATGTCCAGCTTGGTCGCCGCCACGCCGAACGGCTTCTCGGCGAGCTCCGGGTTGTAAAGCTTCAGCTCCTGTCGCAGGGTCTCCAGGGTGGCGACGGGGTCGGCCGTCACGCCTTCTGAAATATCCACCAGGTAGAGCAGATAGGAGGTGCGTTCCAGATGGCGCAAAAACTGAAAGCCGAGCCCCTTGCCTTCATGGGCGCCCTCGATGAGGCCCGGCACGTCCGCCACGACGAAGCTCTGGCCCTCTTTCACGGCCACGACCCCGAGGTTCGGCACGAGCGTCGTGAACGGGTAATCGGCAATCTTGGGGCGCGCGGCCGAGATGGCGCTGATCATCGTGGACTTCCCCGCGTTCGGAAATCCCACCAGGCCCACGTCCGCCAGGAGCTTCAATTCGAGCAGGACCCACCGTTTCTCCCCGTGGTTTCCGGGCTCGCGCTTGGTCGGCACCTGGTTGGTGGACGTGGCGAACCGCGCGTTCCCGCGGCCTCCGGGACCACCCAGCGCGAGCGTTTCCTGCTGGCCGTCCTCCGTCAGGTCCGCGAGGACCTCGTCGGTCTCGATCTCTTTGGCCACGGTCCCCATGGGGACCCGGATCACGAGGGGAGGGGCGCTGCGGCCGTGCCGGTTGGAGCCCTCGCCGTTGCCGCCGTCCTTCGCCACATAGTGCTGCTGGAATTGGAAGTCCAGGAGCGTGGACATGCGCGTGGTGGCCTCAAGGATGACGTCTCCACCGTTGCCGCCGTCGCCGCCGTCAGGGCCCCCGTAGGGGACGTGCTTCTCCCGGCGGAAGCTCCGGCAGCCGTCGCCGCCCTCGCCGCCTTTGACGTATATTTTTGCCTGATCAACAAACATCTCAATTCACACCATGAAAGATTTAGACAGTATAAATCCCAAGGCCTGACAAAGCAAACGGGAGGGGTAGGGAAAGAGAGTTGCGGCCGAGTATTAAAAATGGGAAATCGAAAGGATGACAATCGGAAATAGGCTGGGGACTACATGACTGTAATGGACCATAAGACGATATTTCCAGTCTTTGTTATAGGGTCAATGCGAGCGACAATCTTGTCTCCAATATTGACGATGCCATTCGTCTTGGTATTTTTGTCAACATGGAGGCGCAAGACCTTGCCATAAATTGTTTTCACCACATAAACATCATCTTCTAAACGTAGAACTTTACCTTCTAGTATCCCTAAACTTTGTCTTGCCCTGTTCGTGCTTACCCTGTGCGAGGATATTGAAAGCTTATTTTCGGCGCAATATCTGGCAATTGCCTCAAAGCGTTCGTGCTTTCTGTTGAGGTACATGCTGTCGGGCACATCATCATAAATGTACTGCCCCCCTTAAATTTGGACAGGTAGTGTCTTGTTTTTGACTAACCAATCCGCATAGAACTCGGCCGGTGCCTGCATCCCCAAGGCGCTGTGCGGTGCCTCCCGGTTGTAGTGTTCGATCCACTGCGGCACCTGG
>JBGPTH010000012.1:0-81166 GCA_041490525.1 Nitrospiria bacterium | reverse complement strand
GCGCCGATCCGCTCGCTGAGCTCAGCCAGGGTGTTCGCGACCGTCACGGACGCCACAAGGCAACAGTTGATCGAGATCTTGGCCAGCTCAGCACTTTCATACCGCATCGAGAGGATCGGGCATTCGAAGGCGCCAAGAAACTCGGCCAATGGTTTGGGGAGCACCGTCTTGTGATCGGCACACCCGACGATGAAACGTTCCGGGTAAAGCGCCCGTTCCACGGCACGGCCAAAGATCAGCGTTTCGACTTGGTAATAAAGCCGGCTTTGCGGGAAGGAAAGATTTCGCGTAAAGCCAGGAGGCACCTGGCATAGCACGACGAGGATCGCATCGTTCGATAGGGCGGGGCAGACAGCATCAATGAGTGTTCGAATGCCGGACAGGTCGCTTTGGCCTTGGTCGTCAGTGGGGACGTCCATCGCGATGTACACAACCTGGCAGCGCGCCAGATCACGGACATGATTGGTCCACGACAGGCGCGTACGGTTCTTGCCGAACACCTCAGGTAAGTCCGGCTCGACCACCGGCAAGTCACCGCGCGTTAATGAGTTGATGACTTCCGCACGGTGATCGAACCCCACAACGTCGAAACCTCGCTCAGCCGCTGCCACGGCAGAATTCAGCCCGAGGTGCATCATACCGGCGAAGCCGATCACGGGCCTGCTCATGCCAAGGCTTCCTTCTGCGCGTCCTGCCCCAGCCTGCGCAGGAGGCGGTTGAGCCACAGATCATTAGACAGATCGGTCGCCGCGCCCTGTTCGCACAAAGCCTTGAAGTGGTCGTATTCGAGCGCCCAAGTCGGATCGTCCTGCACCAGTGTCACGGATTCTTCCGGCGGGCGTCCAGACGGCAGGATGCGCCTGCGATAGGTGAAAGTCGTGGGGCCCCATTTGCAGAGGGAGCGGATATGCGCGGTCCCTTTCTCGGCAAATACGTCGCAGGTGAAGTGGTTGCGCCAGGACAGGAGGGTCATTTCAAATTCCAATTTGGGCCGAGCCGTCTTCGAGGCGAGCACCACGTGATCCGGCGCACGGTTTTCAAAGCAATCCGCGGAGACAATCTGAACGTCCTCGCCGAGCTCACCGAACCAGAACTTCGCCGTATCCAACAAGTGCGAGCCGAGATCCGGCAGCACCCCCGCCCCCTGATCGCGCCACACGGAATCTCTCACCAGCCTGGCTGTGCCATTCCCATAAAACATGCGACAGCGGTAGATCTCCCCAAGTTCGCCTGAGGCTACGAGATCGCGTATACGGACATAATGGGGTTCAAAGCGGTGATTATAAGCGGTATAGCACACAACTCCCTTGGAGCAAGCCAGCCGGCCGAGGCGCTCAATCTCCTCGTCGTCCTTGGCCCACAACGGCTTCTCCACGAGCACATGCTTGCCGTGGCTCAGGAGATAGGTGAGCACCTCGATTTTTGGTTCATCGGGAATACACACCAGGGCCGCATCGTAGTCGGACAGCGGCACATCTGTGACGGCGCGATACTGGGCTTCCTTGTTGACCGGGTCCACGGCAACGACGAAATCAAGGCCGGCAAATTGACGACGCTTGTACCCTTGCACACCCAGGCCAACGACGATGGATCGCATGATAACCCGCCGAACTTCAGCCGTAATTGGCCTGCCGTTCTATGTCATTGATCTTCTGGCGTACGTCGCCCGTAGTAATCGGGATATTACCGTCGCGTTCGCATTCACATGCCGCGGCCATAGACCCAAGGATCGTGGCAACCGTATCCGAATTCGTTGCCAGCATGGCCAGGGTAGTATAGGCGAGCAGCGCATCACCGGCACCGACCGCGTCCACCAGTCGATCGACAAAATTGTCCACGACAAAGAACGAGTCTGACTCCTCATGCTTCGCGTTGCGGCAGGTCAGCACACCCCGACTTCCGAGCTTCAGGACCAACAATTTGCACTTGGCCGCGTCGAAAAGCATTGAGGCGAGGGGGCGCACACCGGAGTCTTGGTCGCCGAGCGCAAAGCGCGCCTCACGCTCGTTGGGCGTGATGAGGTCGAAATTCATGAACTCAGCAATGTTGCCCCAGCGGCTGGCGACCTGGCTATCCGCCACCTTGTATATGCCCGGAGGAATGGCGCCAATCAACTGGGGGATGGTGCGACGATTGAAAATGCCGTGACGAAAATCACTAAAGACCACGGCGTGGCAATGATTCTCAGAGACGGCGGCAGTCAGTTTGGTTAAAATTTCATCAGAGATCGTGCGGTTGTCCAATGTATCGACTTTCAGCAACCGGTAGCCTTCCGCCACGATGGCATTCTTGTTGGTGGTCGGCCGAGTGGGATCAATAACAGGCCGGCATTCCACCCCGTCCTTCTTTAATCCGTCGAGGACGAATTCTTTCAGGGGATCGTCACCGAGAACGGTTGAGAACACCACCTCTGCGCCGGCTGCCCGAAGGTGTTTCGCAACGATCGCGGCACCCCCGATGTAGTCGTCACGCCGTTCGTACAACACGCTCATTGTCGGCGTTTTCGGCTGGCCTCCGATCATCGCAGTTTGCGTGTAACTGTCCACGATGGTGTCGCCGACAACATGGACCCGTTTACCCTTCAACCGGTCGAGAGCCCCCCGGAGCGAATTGAAGGTCAGCTTCTCGGTCTCCATGAGCGTGAGGAACTTCTCCAGTTTAATGCTCGGCGGGGCGAGATCAATCAGCTTCGACGAGGAGTACACGATGTCGCCCGGCGTAAAGATAATCTTGCCGCCGTAAGCCCGCAACGCGTCGGCTTCTTCCTGGGTCTTTAAGGGTACTCCCGTGGCGGTATACTCATAGCCCTTGGCAAAGAAATCGGGTTGCAGCTTGCTGATGTTCTTGATGGGGGTCGCGTTGGAGTCGATGATGACGTAATCTATGATCTCGTACGCCGCCAGGTTGAGCGCCCGGAGGTCTTGGGGAACGTGTGGCCTATAATGGCCCTTGCTGATGTGGACATCCGCTGTCAGACTGGCGATGAGAATGCCGGCCTTACTCTTGGCATAGATCAGGTGACGAAGGTGACCGGGATGGACCACGTCGAACACCCCGTGGCACATGATGACTTTTCTTTTTCGAGGGCGCGGGCCGATGATGCGGCACAGTTCGTCAACCGTTTTGATCTTGTGAGAATACTGCTTCGTCAACGATGTAGGCATGATTGCTACCGACTCCCCAGAAATTGAAACCAGGTTTTCGTGGCAGCCGCGATGGAGTCCGGATCCCAAAGCGGCGCCTCTCGCCAATAATCAATGTTGTCGATAATACGGCCCACGCCTTCTTTGAACGAGACGTTCGGTGCCCAACCAAGATCGCGTGTAATTTTTGAGATATCCGCCCACGTGCTGTCGGGTTCACCCGGCCGCTTGGGAATATGCACCACGGTACCGCCGAGAAGCTCGACCAGCCGATTCACCGATTGAGGATTCCCGGCTCCGAGATTCCAGACCTCACCGGACTTGTCCGTTTCGGCCGCGGCCAGGAAGGCTCGGGCGACGTCCGTCACGTACAGGAAGTCGCGTTTCTGCATACCATCCCCCACAACCGTATAGGGCTTGCCTGCGAGTTTCTGGCGAAGGAACACCCCAAAGACAGCCCCGTATGCGCCTGAGGTACGCGAGCGAGTTCCGTACGCATTAAAAATGCGGATGGAATTCACCGGAAGGCCGTACACTTTATTCCAGTGAAAGACCGCCTGCTCTCCCATGTACTTGCTCAGGGCGTAGGGATACTGCGGTGCGAGCGGATGATCCTCTCGCGTGGGAACTGTGGCGAGTCCATAACACGACGACGACGCGGCATATACGACCTTGCGTACCCCGGCATGCCGTGACGCTTCCAGGACATGGACCGTGCCCTGCACGTTCGCCGACATATATTCGCTCGGCTGTTCGATCGAAGGGACAATGTCGCCGATGCCGGCAAAGTGGAAGACGAATCGCGCGTCGGCAAACAGCTTGTCGTCCGGCGCCAGGGCGCGGATGTCGCGCTCGTCGAGCACGACGTCAGAATTGCTCTTGTGGTGCGCCAGGTTCGACGCGCGCCCGCCGACCAGGTTGTCAATAACGTGGACGCGAAAGCCCCGCTCGATCAACAGATCCACCATGTGGCTGCCGATGAACCCGGCCCCGCCCGTAACAACTGCAAGAGGACGGCTGTTCATTAGGACGCCCGAATCCGCTTGAGGACTTTCACGTTGTAGTAACGGTCGTCCGTCATGCTGTTGGGAAGTTTCCCCGCGCGGAATGCCCGGCACAAATCTCGAACGGCATCCTCGATCGTACGTTTCGGCGTGAACCCCAGTTTAGCGGCAATTTTGTCGGACGTGATGCGGTACGACCGGTTATCGTTCGAGGGAGTCGTTAGGATGGGAATATCGCCTTTCTCCGGGAATTCTTCCTGGATTACCTTTTTGACAATTTTGGCGATCTCCATAATGCTCTGGTTCTGGTACCCGGCGTTGAAGGTCTCGCCGGCGATCTTTTCGTCAGGCAATTCCAGCAGCAGCTTGTACAAATCGCACATGTCCTGTATGTGCAGGTTGGGCCGTTGCTGTTCTCCGCCAAATACTTTGATCTTGTTGTTGGTAACGGCGTGGTTCGTTAGGATGTTGACCGACAGATCCAGACGCTGGCGTGGACTGTATCCACAGATTGTGGCTGGACGGATCGTGACGCAGACGAAGTCCTTGGACTGATGCTTGAAGAGCAGTGGCTCGCACAATCCTTTGAATTTGTTGTAGAGCGTTAATGGCACAAGTGGGTGCTCTTCCGTCACTCTTGGAGACTCGGAATAGCCATACACCGAGGAAGAGGAGGCATAAATAAACCGCTTCACCCCTTGCTCTTTGGCGGCCATCACCATCGGCTCGAAGCTCTTGTAATTGATCTCCTCACTGAGCTTCTCATCCAGTTCAAAGCCCGCGTCATTCGAAATGCATGCAAGGTGGATCACGGCATCAACACCCCGGCAGGCATCACGGAAAGCAGCGGTATCGCGGATGTCGGCCTTGAGGAGTTTCAATCGAGGGCTGGGCTGCAATTCGCATCCGTAATACATGACATCGTATACCGTCACGTTGTACCCAGCTGCCAGCAACTGAGGTGCCAACAACGTGCCGACGTACCCGGCACCGCCGGTAATAAGAACATTCTTCATAATCTTGGCTCCTCGATGGGGACTGCCTGCCGTTTTATATCATGACGGCCTGTCGAGTGTATGGGATGGTATATCCGGCGGTCGCCGCATCTCGATGGAACATCTCCACTGTTTCCAGGGAATAGTCGCCGTGGTCTTTTCCCAACAGCGAGAGCTTATTCAGGATGTCGTTGGTCGCGGTGATGATGTGGCACCCGCCTTCATCCGCCTGGACGATGTTGAGTAGTTCGCGCGGGCTGGCCCAGAGCAATTCAGCTTTGGGTTTCACCCTCATCACCTCGAGCGCTTCACGCATGACCGGCACGGGATCAATACCCGTATCGGCAATGCGCCCCGCAAACACCGAGATGATGGCGGGTGTCCCGACCGCAATGTGGTCCACAATCGCACGGACCTGGGGCAGGGTCATGACGGCGGTGATATTCAGTTGAACGCCGGCTTTGGACAGCCGCTGAATCAGGGGACCGGCAAACTGACGCTTCGTATTGGTGACCGGAATCTTGACGTTGACGTTCGGTCCCCAGGACGCGATTTCCAGCGCCTGCGCTTCCATCTCGTCGAAGTCGTCGGCAAACACCTCAAAGGACACTGGCCGGTCGGGAACGGCGCGGAGGACTTCCTGCGCGAATGCCTTGTAGTCGGCTACCCCGGCTTTCCTCATCAGCGTAGGATTGGTCGTGAATCCCTTGATCCAGGGCTTAGCATACATGGCTTTGATCCCTGTCAGGTCTGCGCCGTCCGCGAAAATCTTAATTTTCAGATCGGCCAGTGTCATCATCAGATTCTCCTTTCCGCAGATTGAATGTTGGCGTGTGCGAGAATGACTTCGGCGGCTTGCTTGAGATCGGTGCAGGTGGCGTCCGGCTCTCCGCGCAGACTTTCATCATACCGGCGATCAATAAAGATGGTAAAACAACCAGCGGCCCGACCGCACCCGACGTCGCGCCACCGGTCTCCGACCATGTAACTGCTGGAGAGATCGATGGCGTGCTCGCGTGCAGCCTCCAACAACATTCCCGGCTTCGGCTTGTAACAGACACTGGCAGGCGTCTCTTCTTCGTAGCACACTTTAATATCATCGAGTGGCAACTGATCCCTGAGTTGCCGGTGCATAGCCTCAACAACTTCCCGCCGTTGAAGCCCTCGCGCGACATCCGGCTGGTTAGTTGCCACAATGAGAAGAAATCCCGACTCAGAGAGCCGCGTAAGCGCTTCTCTGACTCCTGGAAGAATCTTGAATTCCGCCAACGACGCTGGAGGAAAGGGCTTCCCGTTTCGTATAATCGCCCTATTAAGCACACCGTCTCGATCGAGGAAAACTGCTCGTCGCTTCTCCACTAGACTGTGCCTGACTTCAGCGTGGTTTCCCACTTGGTGCCAACGGTCTGCAGCTTCGGATGAGAAACCAGGCAGTGCCATACAACAGCATGAAAAGCCTCGGTGTGCGGGGTCACATGGGCAGGATTCACTGTCGGGATAACGACGACCACGTCGCCGGCCTGCTTTGTGTAGCCGCCTTGTCGCCCCACCACGCCGTAGATTTTCAAGCCACGCCGTTTTGCTTCGTCGATGGCACGGACAAGGTTGACGCTGATGTTCTTCTCCGCATCGCCCCCCCCCACGGAGAGCACGAACACCGCATCACTGTTATTCGCACGGCTGACCTTTAGCCAGGCCGCAAACACGGTGTCCCATCCTTCATCATTGGTGCGCGCAGTCAGCTCGGAGACGTTATCAATTGGGGTATAAGCCTCAATGCCGCAAAGCTTCCTGAAATCATTCACAGCGTGGCTACAGTTCGCGGCGCTGCCACCGACGCCGAGAAGAAACAACCGCCCGCCCTTGGCCCGTAACTCTACCAAGCCTTCAACAATGCGCTCAATCGCTTCACAATCCATTTGCTCGATTATTTTCCTCGCTTCAACCAAGTAATCACTCGTGTGGGACATTCAGCGTCTCCTCATAAGATCATACGTGTGGCCGAGGTTTTCGAGAAGCGCCGGCATTCATCCTATTCATGATGTCAGGGTGCCGTTGCAGGCGGTCACGAAGATGGGTATTCCGCGTGCCCGATGATCAGATCACAGACGGCCAACAGCCAGAGTTGACGTCTGTTTCGAAGATCGACCGGCGATACCGATCAAGATAATCGATGAGGAACCGTTGGTCGTCCAATGCGTCCTCCTCTCTAGAGTCTCAGTCGCTGCACCACAAGTTTGCACCACAATCCGATCAGTCTCCTCCTGATCGCCCACCGATCGAGAAATGACAAGGAAGGGATTTTCTTGGCCGTCTCTCGAGTGACACAGATCGTTTCCATCGTAGAACTCGGCAATCCCGCCGCAGTGATGGCGCCGCTGTGAAGCCGGTACTTGGCCAAGGGCTCCTTCACAAAAGCGGCCTTGTGCTCACGCAGGATTCGCAGGAACAGGTCCAGATCCTCGGCATATCCGAGCGCCGGGTTGAATCCGCCCACCTTCTCCACGACCATGCGGCGCATCACAACCGTCAGGCAGGGGATAAAATTGCGCCTGGTCAAAAGTCCGATGAACGCATCTCCCGGAGGAGGCGGCGCTTGCTTAAAGTACTGCCCGGTCACCCCGCCATCCTGGTCGATGAAGAAGCTGCCGGAATAGATCAGCGCGACCAATGGGTCAGCATCGCCGAGCGGCACCTGCTTGTTTAGCTTATCCGGCAGCCAGACATCATCGCAGTCCAGGAGAGCTACATATTCGCCCTTGGCCTGGGCGATCGCCAGGTTCCTGGCTTTTCCCAGCGAACAGGTCTCCTCGCTCCGGAAATACCGAACCCGGTCCCCGTACCCCTTCGCGATCTCAGCGCTGGCGTCGGTCGAGGCATTGTCCCAAAAAACGATTTCCCAGTCTGTATAGGTCTGCGCAAAGACGCTCTCCATGGCCTCGCGGAGGTAGCGTTCCCCGTTCAGGCAGTTCATGATGACGCTGACCCTGGGACCTCCCATCATGCGTCCCGCTCGCCGGCCTCACGTGTTCCAGTTATAGGGGACCTCTTCGGAGAACGGGTCCAGACGACGGCTTTCCTGGGGATCGTGAGGGAGCGTAGCGCAGTTGGCGACGATGGCCTGGCCGGGGCCGATGCCTTTAAATCCGGTATAAATTCCGGGGGGAATCTTCACGCGAACGTAATTCTGCTCTCCGGCAAAGATGACCTGGACCTGGCCACGGGTGGAAGAACTCGATCGCTGATCGTAGAGGACCAACTTGATCATCCCGACCACCACGGCATAATTCAGTGTCACAGCCGTATGGAGGTTCCATGCCTTGATCGCCTGAGGATAGACCATCGAAAAGTAAATTTCTCCGAACTGCTCAAACTCCGGATCATCGCGCCGGAGCATGTGCATGACTTTTCCCCGCTCGTCAGGAATCTGCTTGAGCGGCGTGACGACGACTCCCTCAATCACGAAGGTACTCCTTGTACCATGCGATCGTTTTCTTCAAGTCGGCCTCCAAGCTGTACTTGGGCTTCCATCCCAGGACCTTCCGCGCCTTTTCCGCGGAAAGATACTGGGACCAGATCTCTCCGGTGGCTTCGTTTCGAATGATCGGCTTGAGCTTCTTCTTGCCCATGAGCCTGAGAATGGTCTCCGTGATCTCGAGCACCGTCATCGGCCTCTCGTGGCTGAAATTAAAGGCCTCGCCGTAGCACCCCAGCTTCTCCATCTGCTCCGCCATCATGAGGTAGGCGTCCGCGGCATCGGTCACGCAGAAGTAATCGCGCTTGAAGGTGCCGTCGCTCCTGATGATGGGCCGTTCGTCGAGCAGCGCCTTCCGGATGGTCCCCGGGACGATCCGGTTGAAATTCAGGTCGCCTCCGCCGAAGAGGTTTCCGCATCGGGTTACGCACACGGGCACCCGATAGGTGTTCCAATAGGTCAAAGCAAGCAGATCCGCACAGCTCTTGGACACGTCATACGGGTGGATCCCGCGAAGGGGTGCGCCTTCCTTGTAAGGGAGTTCCTTCTGCTCCCCATAAGCCTTGTCGCTTGAAGCCACGATGACCCTCTTGACGATTGAGCTCCGGCGACAGGCTTCCAACAAACTCCAAGTCCCCTTGATGTTGGTTTCGAACGTGGACAGGGGGCTCCGGTTGGCGATCGTGACGATGCTCTGAGCGGCCAAGTGGAACACGGTCTCGATTTCGTATTCGTTCAGGACCCGCTCCAGCAGGAAGTAATTCTCCACCTCGCCCCGGACCGTGGTAATCCGCTCGTTGAGGCGAAGGCGAAGGAAATTGGTTCGGGGCACGTTGTCTCTCACCAATCCCACCACTCGGGCCTTTTGCTCCACTAACTCGTGGGTGAGCCAAGACCCCAACAGACCCGTGCAGCCCGTCACAAACACCGGCCGGTCCCGCCAGAATGCTTCACTCTCAGCGTTTCTCATATTCGTCCCCTAGACTCTTCGACCAGCCCGGATGGTTGGGTTCCCGCGGAGAAAAACTCCCTCACACTCGCAATCACCGTCTCCACGTCGGCATTGGAGAGACCGCAATGAAGAGGGAGGGTGATGACCTCCCCAAAGGCCCGCTCGGTCTCAGGGAGGCAGAGCCTCTCCTGCCTGTAATAGGGATGCAGGTGATTGGGAATATAATGGATGCCCGTCTCTATGTCACGATCTTTCAGAAACTGCATCAACGCGTCCCGCCGGCCATCTTGTACCCGAACGACGTAGATGTGCGGGGCCACATCCTCGTAGTTGATGCGCAGGGACCGGATCTTCGTCAGATTACCGAAGGCCGCGTCATACCGCTTACAGATCTCCCTGCGACGAGCGATGAAGGTGTCCGCCTTGCGCAACTGAGCCAACCCGATCGCCGCATTGATATTGCTCATGTGGTAGCGGAACCCTTGGGTTTTGACCTCGAAATGCCAGCTCCTCGCCTTCCACGAGGACGACGCATGGGACTTCCGATCCATCCCCAAAAGCCGCTTCTCCCGCATAAGCTCCGCGAGCTTCGAATCCTTGCAGACGACCGCTCCGCCTTCCCCGCACGTGATGTTCTTGATTGAGTCAAAGCTGAAAATTGTGACGTCGCCGAAGCTGCCGATTTTCCGTCCTTTATAGACCGATCCAAACGCATGGGCGGCGTCTTCGACAATCCTGATCCCATGACGATGACCGAGCTCCAGCAGGGCATCCATGTCGCAAGGATTGCCGGCATAATGCACCGGCATGACGACCTTGGTTCTAGGCGTCACCCGCTTTCGTACGTCTTCCATATCCATCAGCAGCGTGTCGGACTCGACATCACAAGCGACAGGCATGCCCCCGGTGGCCGAGATCGCTTGAAAGCTTCCGACGAACGTCAGGGAGGGCACAATCACCTCATCTCCAGCTCCGATACCCAGCGCATCGAGCGCCAGGTGCAGGGCCGACGTCCCCGTATTCACCGCAACGACATACTCTGCCCCTAAATATTTTGCGAGCTGCTCCTCGAATTCGGTCACCTTGGCGGCAAGACCAAAGTAACCATAATCAAAAGCGGCCTGAACTTCGGCCAGCTCTTCGCCGGCCAGACATCCGCGCGATACTTTAATCATGAATCATCCCGCCCTATTCGGCCTCTGGCTACCCTTCAGATCCCGTCAGACGATAGGTCAACCATTGTGTGCCGGTATCAATGGTTTCATCCGTTAGGTTCGTGAACCCGGCCTGCAAAAATGCAGCGTGGTATTCTTGCCTGGTCCGTGTGTAGCCCCAGAACTGGCCCCTATGGCTGATGTGCAGGGTTTCAAGAGCCTGACGGGCCCTGGCTTTCATTTTTGTCATTGAACGGAGAAGCGGATCTTCGTGCTCCAAGGTCCAACTGATCATCGTGCAATTCCCCATCCGGTTCAGGCGCGCCCTGACCTCGCGCAAAAATTCCACCCACTGTGTTTCATCGAAGAACACGTCTATGCCAGCCAACAGAATGCTGTCGTAACACCGGTCCGCAGGCAGACAGGAAGGAAACAACCCGACATGAATCCTGTCCTCGGCCAGATGAGGACGAATCCACTTCAAGGGATGCTCCGAAACCTCCGTCACCTCGAGCTCCGAATAGCCGAGCCCAAGAAGGGCCTTCTCCTGGAAACCAAGACCGCAGCCGATCGAAAGAATCCTGGTCTTTTTCGAGGGGAAGATTTTGTCATGCAACCGCCTGATGGTCTCTAATTTCAGGCGAACCCAGTCTGGGTTCAGTTCATCGCTGTGCTTATACTTTTCAAAGAAGACCCTGTAAAACGCGTGGAAAAACTGCGTGTCAGCCAAAACAGTGGAAGAAAGATTGGCGAAGGAATCGAACGGGATCCCGTGCCAAGTCGTCTGATAGATCCTTCTCACGTCATGCAGTTGAGCGCCTGGCGGACCATCCGATCCATTTCAGCAACTTGGGCATCAGAAAATTTGACCACCAGGAGCTTTTCTGGAAACCGTCTGAGCTGCTCCCCCCAGATTTCCAGATGATCTTGAATAAATGTCCGGACAGTCTGGAGCGGACAAAGGACAAACCCCTCCGGCAAACGCCCCGTTTTATACAACCGCCTCAGGGATTTGGCAATCACCGCCACTTCCTTGCTGTTGGGCAATCTTCGTTGCCCCGTACTGAACCAGAGCGTTTCATACAGCAGGTACAGGGGGTCGAACCCCCATGGCCCCCCGCGCTCCTGGAAGTGCTCCCAATCGATGATGTGGAGGCCTTCTTCATTCAGGATCAGATTGTCGACGGAGAAATCACCGTGCAAGGGAACCAGGCCGTCCTGCGCATCCGGACAGATGGAGCAGTACTGCTCGACGGCGAGTTGAATGATCTCCTGGTTGGGCAATAATCCTGCCTGATAGTCGCCCTTCTCCCCTTCGATCCACTCCAGGTCAATTCGGCAATACCCCCCTCGCGCAAACTGCCGACAAATTGGTGTCTCTCGGCGGGGATATCTCCTGGCTTGGTACCAGGCCCATCCAGCCGCCTCACGAGTCAAGTCTGCGATCCCACTTGCAGTCGCGGCAGACTTCCGAATGAGCTTCCGCGAACCCTCCATGACCGAATACACAGCGATCTCGCTTCCATGTTGGCAATTACGAATGAGTTCAATGCCCTGTGAGTCCTGAGGGCGCCTCATTTATGCGCGATGGCAATGATGGAGGGTGCAAACCACTTGAGCCCGAGCCACCTGAATGCCAGATATTCTCCCACTCGGGCCAACTGTCTCTTGAGAGATTGCTCCCCCCGGGCGTTGGTGCGTGAAATCGTCGGCCGGAAATCCCGGAGGCTCCGGTCAAAAGGAATGATCCGTTCCGGATAGCGATAGTTCGGGAAGCACATGTACAGATCGACCGCAGAAAAGCCGGACTCCGTTAACAGGCGGCTGAGCCCTTTGAACGAGTAGAGCCAGTTCACATAGGGCCTTCCAAGTTGAACCTTCGAGAGCAGATTTGCGAGCGCCCGTGGAGCGAAGGGAGTAAACAACAATCCGGTGTGGGGATCTTCGGCGCCGAAAAATGCGTTGAGATCATACCGGTTTTCAATAGCCAGGTAGAGTATTCCTCTCTCCGTTAAATTCTCACACACCCTCCTCAGAAACGACTTCTGGTGCTCCCGCGGATTTCCAGCATACTTTTTCTTCTGCCGCCGAGCGTAATAGGTTTTCAGTTCAATGGCGCCTTGTTCAGGAATCCACTCGAGGACCCCGTTGACCACGGCAATATCAACTTTGTTCGACAAGAGGGGCATGAATCTTATATCGTGATTCAGCAAGGCCGCGTTGCTGCAACCGCTCTCCTTGAGCCTTGCCTGCAGGAACACAAGGGAGTCGGCAGTCTGGTCGACTCCTAAGACAAACCGCGTCCTTTGAGCGAGCGGTATCGTGAGCGCCCCCCACATACACCCATAGTCAATGCACTTTTCCTCGCCGGTGAGCTGCAGCAATTCCAGCCCGGCCGGCCGCTTCGGCGAATAGATGATGTCTTCGAGCCAGGGTTGATGCTCAATCAGCGCTTCCCGTGGGGATTTGGTTCGCAGGGCTTCGATCAATCTCTTGTTCTCCTCCAGCGTGAGATTCGACCAATAGCCACCCGCCCCGGAGACATAAATGCCATCTACCGTACACGTGAACCGTTCCTCTAATTCATCCTGCAAGCTCATCGATTGAGTACAGACCGTGCTATCAGCGGCAACCTTTCGCATTTCAGTAATTTCTCACCGGCCTATCGCCGCCGACATCCAGCTCCTGCCGCGAAGGGCAGAACGGATCTCCGCTCGCTCCATCCCCACCAGCCAAGGCATGGCCCAAATCAACCCCGCCGCCGAAAACAGGTAGAGCAACCCGGCGAACAACATGGGCGGCACCAGCTGCGTTCCACCGCCGGAGCTTGGCTCCATGATCCATAAGGCCAGGCGGTGTGTGGCAAAGCCCAGAACAACCAGCAACACCACTCCTACCATCTGAAAGGCCAGGTCGTACTTCCACCCGTAGAGGCGGGCAATCATCACAATCAGGACGTTGACCCCGATCACGTTCAGGACAACCATTTTAAGAGCCATACCGAAAGATCCCCACCCCAAGCCTGGAATCATGGCGGTGGGTGGAGCTTGCATGACGTAGGACACGGGCAAACTGGCCAGCATGATGCCGACGCCTTGATTGACATAGCGACGGGTTTGTCCGATCGACAACAGCATGGTGCCGCAAACCTGTCCGACAGACTGATGAATGGGATAGAGAAACATGACGGACAGGGCCGCCCAAGCCGGAGCATAGGTCTTTCCAAGAACAAGCTCCAGAATCGCCTCAGACCAGGGAATTATAAATCCGGAGAGGATCGCCCCGACCATGAGCAACCCGCGCGACACCTTCTGGTAGAGCATCCGGACTCTCTCACGATCCTTCCGCGCATCGGCCTCGGCAATCTCCTTCCAAAAGACTTTCATGATCGACACGGTTGCAATAAGGCTGAGATTGACAAATTGCTGCGCGATGGCAAAGAATCCTTGCTGTTCGGCTCCCCCAAACCTTTGCAGCAACCATTGATCGGCAAACGCGTAAAGAAACCCCACGCATCCGTAGACGACAAGGGGTTTGCAATACGCGACAAATTCCGCCACACCGGACTCGGACACACGGCTCGCACCGGATGCCTCTATGATATTCTCCCGCAGGAGCCTCGGCCCCAGCGTCACCACAAGCAACACATACTCGCCTATGAGCAACCACATGACCGTGTGAACGGCCAGCCAGTTCCAGTACACCGCCGCGGCAAGCAGCGCCAGATGTGCCAAAGCCTGTGACAAGGCGACCGCCTGGATGAGCACGGTTTTCCTGATCGCCTCGCCTAGTTGGCTGATCAGACCCCAGGCTTGCGTCGTCAGGAAGCTGGCGCAGAATGCAAGCAGGACAATACCCCGCCCGTGGCCTACCCATATCCGTTCGATCACGCTCCCCGGAAGCAGAAGACCAACCACACACACGGTGACGACAAACTGGAGCCCGACCCATCCCAGGTACAGAACGATAAACTCACGGCTCTGTTTCTGACGGGCGATGAAGGTGTAGAAGGCCGACGAGGTCCCCAGGTCGAACAATTGCCCGACGGCGACAAAGGTCCCCAGCAAAAAACTTAAATCCCCGTAGCCGGAGGCTCCTAGCCCGCGAGCAATGAGAATGCCGCTGGCGAAAGAGAGGCCGCCTCGCAGAATATTTGCAACAAGCGTGGCAGCAAAGCGGATGAGAATGGACTGGCTCAAGGGTGGTTCGCTTGACTCAAGGCGATTTCCTCCTCCAGTGCCTCGGTCCAGCACTTCAGCCAGTCTCTGCGCGCAAGCGCATAGCGATCCACAAAGCGCTGCCGCGCCTCCTGGACCGCTTCGCTCCCCCACCATGCCCACGGGTCCTCAGAGACCGGCGCCACCTTCGCCGCAGCTTCCTCCGGCGAATGCCACAGCACACCGGCCTTGCGAAGGGCTTCGAAATACGGTTCGGCTTCGTCACGCATTTCCCAACAGCCTGGATCCCAGAACAGGACCACAGGCACGTTCGCCACGAGCGTCTCTAACGAAGTGGTGCCCGGATGATCAATGACCACCATGTCACTGCTTTCAAGCCTTTGGTAAAACGTGAGCCCGTTTTCCCAGCCGACGTCCGGGAATCTACTGGCAATCTGCTTCCGTGGGGCAAGCCCGAAGTCTTGGAGGGAGGGGCGAAAGAGTATGGCGGAACGCAGCTTCTCTGGAACAGCGTCCAGGAAACGCGATGCCCAGGCGACGTAGCTCGTCCATTGATGTCCGGTCGGCATCGATTGAAACCGCTGCAAGTACAGCGGGTGTCCCGTCGCCACGAACAGGATGGTTTCCGCCGCGCGAGGGCGGGCCTTCGCGGACTGGCCGGTGAGGAGCGAGGAGAGCTTGGGACTGGGGAGGTTCCGGAAGGCCCCACCCTCCTGTTCAGCCCACCCCCACACCATAAAGGCATCCCCCATTGACGACTCGTACCGCTCCCCCGCCTTGTAGCGGCTCATCCCGTAATAGCTCCCATGCTGCACCGCGACGAGACGACTGCCTCGCTCAGACGCTTCCGCTGACAGGAACTTGAATGGCTCCGAAACGGAATACCAACCGACGGATGACACGATGACGGCCGGAATTGCCCGGCTCAGCTTCAACGCCTCATCCCTCGCTTCGCAATAGTTTTCCAGGTACAGGCTGGGGAAATTCTGAGGAAGCAACCGTATAAAGGCCCGCTCGAATTCGTCGGTGGAGGGGAGAGCTGCCAGGCCGTTTCTGTGGTCATCGAAGACAGGCCCGCCCAGAGAAATTGTCCACTCCCTTTTGAGTTCATAGGGAAGGCCCCGAAACTCGGTCCGCCAGGCCAGCGCCCAGGTTTGGGCCGGATCGCAATACATGAAACAGAGTGCAGCCCCGCTTCCATTCTTCTGTCTATGGGTAATAGCCTCGCTCAGGGGAATGAGCGCCTTCCTCGCAGCATTCTTGACCGTAACCAACCATCTTCCACCCCCCGCCTTTCCTTCCAGTTCTGGCCAGCCGTTGTGTAGGCTTCGTGTTGGAAAAATATGACCCCTTTCCTGGAGGAGTTGTGAAAAGAGCTGCAGGTTATAAAGATCCCTCTCGGCGAGCTTGGTATACTCGAGGGTATCCAGCGGGACCCGGTAACATTGAGGATCCAGCAGAATCGTCTGCAGATCTGGATACAGATTGAATACGTCGCTCAGGTGGACATACCGGTCATACACCGCGTGCAGGTAATCCAGAAGCCAGGCTCCAAGAAGAACTCGCCAGTAGCGCGTGCTAAAAGAGACTCGATGCACGCGGTTGAGATACTCGGTCAAAATATCCAGAATCCGCTCGTAGCAGCCATCAACATATTCACAGGCTTGATAGAACCTCTTACGATCATCCCAAGGATTCGGCAGAACGTGATACTTCAGTCCCTCCCAATCAACCCGGCGATCGTGCAACATGCACCAAGGACCGAGGAAGAGAATTTCCTGGTTCTTGTCCCAGAATTCACTGAGCGCAGTAGTGGCTAAAAACATCACTTTCTCTCGATTGGAGCCGCTTCCAGAGGGCCACCGCGCTACGCAGTGCTGATTGACCGGTATCCGTTCTAGTTGAATTTTCGAAACACCGGTTTGGCCGGGGATCCAACAAGAAAACCGTCCACCGACCCTGCTTCAAGCGCCTTGGCATAGACCGCGCACGCACCGTCAAAGGCTTCCAAGGTCTGGGTCACCTCGGACCTCCCGTGACGGAACGACGGACAGATCCAGGGCATGAACACACCTCGATTGATCATTTCCTGAAGAAAGAGGGTGCGATAGTCCATCGCTGGCTGTTTGGTGGGACCCAAGAACTGGAGGTTGGGGCGGCAACTGAAGTCACTGGCGGCCGAGACAAACCCTGCAATTCCGTGGCGAGCGGATGCCTCACCGAGCCCCTGGATCAGTTGCTCCCCGACTTTATATAGATGGCCAATGACGTCGTGCTGCAGATAGAAATCAATGGTTGCGAGTCCCGCAGCAAGCGCAGATTGCTCCGGTCCGTTGGTCGTCGAGAGAAAGAACACACGCTCGTTCCCGTGGTGAAGGCCCCCACGCTCCATATACTCGCCTTTGCCGAGGATGCCGGCTAGAGAATATCCGTTGGCGACTCCCTTCCCGACGGACATGAAGTCCGGCACGACGCCGAAGAGTGAATGGGCGCCGTGAAGGGCATACCTGAAGGCCGTCACGACCTCGTCGAAGATCAGCAGCGTCCTCTCCTGATCGCACAGGCGGCGCAGCCCCTCCAGGAACCCGGGCACCGGCCTAGTCTCCCGGCAGACTTCAAGGATCACGCAGGCGATCTGCTTCGGATGCTCGGCGAACATCCGTTCCACGCTCGCCATATCGTTGAAGGTGAAGGGGACGCTCAGCTTTTGAATGGACGAAGGGACACCGGCACTGACGTCTGTTTTGCCGATGAACCAGTCATGAATGCTGAGAAACGGCGCCGCGCCGTCGTAGCCGACAAGATCACGGCCGGTGATGGCACGGGCCAAGCGGACGGCGGCGGTATTGCCGTCCGATCCATTCTTACCGAATTTGGCCATGTCCATGCCAGGGAAAAGGCTCGTCAGGCGTTCGGCCATCGCCACTTCCAAAGGTGTCGGACGAGAAAACGCCTGGCCATTCCTGATGGCGGCTATTGCGGCATCATCAACGGAATCCTCGGCATGGCCGATGAGGACGTTGTTGATGCCCATGCCCCAGTCTACGTATTCGTTGCCTTCCAGGTCCCAGACGCGAGCGCCTTTGCCCCGAGCAAAGGCGCAGGGAGCCTGCGCAGGAAATTGGTCGTCGCCGCGCGAATACGTATGGGCGCCGCCGGGGATGACGCTATGGGCACGCTCGCTAAAATCCGCGCTGCACGGAGGCGGCGGAAGACAATCAGGCACCGGAGGAGGACGCGTCATGGGAGCCTTGTCAATTCCAAATACGGCCGGGAGCGCTATCGATCCAGCCGTTCACCGCTTTCAGTTGCGGATGATCGTCAAGGTGTCGGATTAAGGCGGCCGTATCATAGATGCGCTCGTCGGCCCCAAGGGCATCGTACAGAGCGCGGCACACGATGAGGTCCTCCGGGTAATCCACGGTCAGCCGGATATCGGGTCTCTGAAGATGGCCTTCGGGTTTGAGCCGGAGAAGCTTGAACTGCTCCGGGTGCTCCATCAAGTACTGCGTGACAAATTCTCGATGGCGCCGGTCGGAATGTTCATGAGCCCGGCGCAATGCCTCCACGCTGACGATTTCCGAATAGGTCCCTTCCGGCAAGGTTTCGCACACCGTCAGATCGGCCTGTTCGGCAAAATGCAGTCTGAAGCACTCGCTGACGTTCCGGGTGTGAATGTAGGGGCATTCGGTGGTGACCCGGAAGATATGGGAGGCGTGGACCTTGTCGGCCGCAAGCAGCAAACGGAGTTGGGTATCGTCTTCGAGGCCTATCACGTAGTCCAGATCATGGGCCTGCGCATACTTCACAAAGCACAGGTTTTCATCGCCCTCTGCGATGGCCAATACCACTCGCTGAATCTCCGACACCCTACGGATACGTTCAAGAAGATGGGTCAGGATCGGCATGCCGCCGATGAGTTGCAGAGGTTTGTTGTACAGCCGAGTCGAAGAGGCACGGCAAGCCAGCGCTGCCACGACGCAGGGCTCCGGCACATGAGACACAAGCATGCCTTCAAGAATCAGATCATTGGCACGGCAATCCCGGCCGATCTCACGACCCAAGAGAGGCAGCATATCGTAGAAGCCACCGGCCTGGTAATGGCGTTTCAGGGTCAGGTCGCCGGCAGTGAGGCGTTGACCGACCCGGAGGGGCCTGGCGGCGACGACGCGCTTCGTCATCTCCTGCCGGTAGGCCTGTTCCATGGGAGTCACGTTCCAATCGTTCGCTCCCAGCCCAGCCTCGGTGCGACGCACCAACCGGACCATACGCGCAAACTCGTCGACGTGCAGGGCGGATATGTAATCTTCCTTCTTGTCGGCCCTGTTGAGTGTCAGATGTTTCTCGATCACATCGGCGCCTGCTGCGACCGCGACAAGCGGCCAATAGACGGCAAGGTCATCTTCTGCGTCCACATGGTCCTGGCAGCCGACCAGGACGTCAAAACGACGGCGAAAAGTCTCCATGCGTTGTAATGGGCTCTCCTCAATAGGGGTCGGGGAGGCCTGGTAGCCATGCAGGAGGCAGATATCGTAATTGCCGGCCGCACGAATGATGCGGATCGCATGGCTGAGTTCCTCTTCGGAACTCCCGCCCGTGGAAAGGTACATCCGCTTGCCTTGCCGGGCCAGATACTCAATGAGGGGTAGGTTCATGATGTCCGCGGCGTGGACTTTGAAGGCGTCGAGTTTGACCTCTTCAGCCAGCATCCGAGCCGACGTCAGGCCGAACACATCGGACATGAATTGCATCCCGCGAGAATGGGCCAAGTCTCGCAATGCTTTCCAGTCCCGGACCGGCAGTTCCAGCTTCTTATAGAGGTCATAATACTTATACCCTGGGACGGCCAGTTCATCGGCATCGAAGATCTGGAATTTGACGGCTTGGGCACCGGAGTCCGCCGCAGCCAGCACCAGAGCACGGGCATATTCAAAGGACCCTTCGTAGGATTGCGCCATTTCGGCGATAATGAAGACGGGCGCCATGAATTCACGCTTCCGCAAATTCGCTGATCCGTGTCAGGCGACGCTCCCGGGCAGCGCGCTTGAGCGCTTCCACCAAGACCAGGGCGCGGCGCCCTCCGCGGAGATCCAGCTCAGGGACGGTTTCACGCCGCAGGCATCGGGCAAAATGCTCCATCTCTTGAATGTACATCGTGTTCCTTTCCGTGTTGATGCTCTCCTGAAACACTTGATGGGTATTGTTGTCGGGACTGTAGCATCGCACGGTCTGGTCGATGTAATCCCACACCAGGGCACGCGCTTCCCCGATGATTTCCAATCCCCGCCGGTAGGTCGGCTGCAGGTAGTCCAGGTGCAGTTCCGCCACCAGGCCTGACTCGAACCGGATGACCGCCGCCACCAGATCTTCCGTATCGATCACCAACTGGCTGGTTTTGCCGGCCATGCACAGCACTTCCACCGGCTCGCCGAAGAGCCAGCGCATAAAATCCAGTTCGTGAATGAAATCCAGGAGGGCGCCGCCGCCGCGTTGGGCCTGCGCGCTATAACTGTGCCGGTAATCCAGGTGCTGCCTCCAGTACGGCAGATAAAACCCACCGTGGACGCGGGCGGAGAGGGGACGCCCCACGGCTCCGTTGTCTAGAAGGTGCTTGACGCGCTGGAGGCTCGAGAAAAAGCGCAGGTTGCAGCCCACCAGGACAATGCGTCCATCTTTTTCGGCCTTTGCGACTGCTTCCGCCGTTCCTTCCAAGGTATGGCTCAGCGGCTTCTCGACAAAGGCATCCCGGCCCTGCGCGAGCACCGTGTTCAACTGGCGCAGGTGGTCAGCCGGTGGCGAGCAGATCAAGACGGCATCACATGGCTCGGCGAGTGCCTTGGCCTCATTCGCAGTGCCCTTCGCACCAGGATCGATCCTCCGCGCCTCTTCGATTCTCGCGGGATCCGGGTCGTACACGAGTTCAATATGATGCCCCAGACCCATCAGGTTTTTCATATGACGGAGGCCGATGGACCCGGCGCCCATCAAGACAAAGCGCATGTCGTTACAAGTCCGCGATGGTCGCGCCGCGCACGGCTTTCCTGCGACCCTGCACTTCTCCGGTGTGCGGATGACGCACAGTGTTCTGCGCCCCGAGCTCGCTCACCGCCCACCATGACAGCTCGATCACTTCCTCGTCCGGCAAGTCGCTGAAATTGGTTCGTACGGCATCCCCTTGTTCTCCCAAACGAAGGAGATATTGTTCGATGATGTCGGCGTCTGCCGGCCCCTTCTCACCCGTGACCGCTTTTCTGATCAGCCCCATCTCAAGGGCTAGTTGCCAGAAAGCCGTCGCCGGATAGGCGGTTGTGAAGAAAAAGACCTCGGGCTTGAGGCCCACTCTCCGACAAAAATCAACGGTCTCCTGGACTGTTTGTTTCGATTCGCCTGGAGAACCGATCATAAAGGAGCAATCAGCATACCCGAGCACACGTTGGGTCTCTCGAATCGCAATCTCCATCTTCTCGACGGTCTGACCACTCTTATCAATCGACTTGAGAATAGTCGGGCTGGCCGATTCAAGACCATAGCCGGCCTGTCGCCACCCTACCTCATAGCCCTGCTCGAGGATATTGGGCCGGCCTTCCTTCTTGGCCCTCACCACGTCATCACCGATAATGTTGGCCCGGCACGTCCCCCCCCACAAGACCTCAAACCCCCTGGTCTTCCGCCTCTCCCGCAGCTCTGCGAACAACTCCAACGCCCAGTGGTAATCGGTCATCAACAAATCGTCCAAGAAGTGGATGTAGGTAACGCCGTAGCGCCTCTTGATAAATTCCATTTCGTCCACCACCTCTTGGGGACTCCGCAGTCGGTACTGTTTGCCCAAGTAAGCGGCGTAACAATAATCGCAGGCACGACCGGCATAGGGACATCCACGGGACGCGATCATGGATAGCGAATACTGGTCGCGCTCCATCGCCGCACCATCGACCCATTTGCTTCGCCAGTTCAAATGTCCGACAGGGTTATGCTTGTAGACCTCGTCTTCCGGCCAGGCCGCGCGCAGGGGCCAC
The DNA here is from genome assembly GCA_041490525.1 of Nitrospiria bacterium. Classification (GTDB taxonomy): domain Bacteria; phylum Nitrospirota; class Nitrospiria; order Nitrospirales; family NS-4; genus JBGPTH01. The sequence goes on along the minus strand of JBGPTH010000012.1, from coordinate 59,249 downwards.
GGGAGGACGTCAAGGCCCAATTTCCGGCTCACGACAGACGTTCGCAAGCCATTGTTGCGGACCTCCCACTCACCCGGCCGCAGGGTGTGTCGGTACGCAACCCCTTTGGCTCCCTCCATCGAAACGCCCGCCTCAAGACGATGCAGGACTTCGGAGAAAGTCAGCTCCCCCTCTTCCTGAACAACGATGTCGATGGGAAGCCGGGCGACCATAAAGTCCGGCATCGAGGAGGCAATCCCTCCGCCCAACACGATCGGAACGTCCGGATAGACGCGCTTGCAGATCTCCGCGATCTTCTTGATCCGGCCGTACTGGGTGATGATGCCCCCGATGCCGATCACATCGGGTTCCCGGACCCCCAGCTTTCGGACCACCTCGGCTTCCACCCACTTATTGAAGATGTCAACGGAGTCCTTGACGGGGCCCCGTCGTTCCGCATTGAGGTCCAGAACATCCAGATGGTGCCCATCCATCACCGCCACAGAGCCCATGTACCCCTGGCCGATCGGCATGATATTCGGGTAGGACCACTCGCGGATCGGTGGATTGATGAGGAGCAGGTGTAGACCCTTGCCCCTAGGATGAAAGGCTCGTACCGTATCCTCATCCGAGATGCGAGGCCAACCAGGATTGAGGCATTCTCCCGCAGAGCTGAACCGCTGATAAAAATAGGCGGGCGGGTCGGAGGCACAAGCGGCGTTGTTCCCCATGGGCACAAGATTGATGTTTGTCTCAGCCATGGCAGAGATCTCCAGTCAACGTATAGATCTCACGAGCTCGAAGGCTTCGACATACTCCAAGCCGACAACGGTGCCCCAACAGCGCGCTGAGGTTCGCAACGCTTCCGGCGACCGCGGGTGAGGAAAGGTCCGGCATTCGCTCTCATACTCGGCCAGAGCCTTGAGCTTCCTTTCGATAGTCCCAGCGGCGTCTATAAACACGTTGGGTTTGAACGGTGGTTGAAATTGCTGAAAAGCCCATTCGGTGGATGACGGAATTTCAAACGCATAGAGCTCCCGCACACAATGGTTGGGCACCGGACGTGTGGCCGTCAGCACAGCCTGGAAAGTGATCCGGTGATCGATGTTGAGATCGCCGGGGTGGTGCGTGTAGATGGTGCTCGGACGAATCTGTTCGATCGACTGCTCGACCCTCTTGACGACATCCAGCAGCGGCAGCTCGTCGAACCGGTTATCCGGGAGGGAACCGAACTCAACCGATCGCGCCCCAAGGATGGCTGCCGCCGCGTTGGCCGACGCTTGAAGCCGGACCACTTCGGCTCGAGCCCTTTCAGAGCCTGAGGCATAGCGGGACGTGCTGCCCTCGCCGAGAATAAAAATGTGGACGTCTCGGTCAGAACTGAGCCTGGCAATCGTCGCCCCGCACCCCAATACCTCATCATCAGGATGCGCGGCGACAACAAGCAGGGGCGGGCTCATGAGGTCCTCTCCGTTATGCTCCGATCAACCGCCACAACTCTTCTTCGCTTTTGCCCGAAATGTCCGTCTTGAAAAAGGACCGCGCTTCCCACAGCTTCAGGGTCGGCCAATTCCACCACTGAATGCCGCAGAGCCACTTGATGACATGGGACGGGAAGCGAAACCGTATCAACTTCGCCGGATTTCCCGCGTAAATCCCATAGGGCTCTGTGAGGCTCTTGGTCACGATACTTCCCGCTCCCACGACACAGCCATCGGCTATGTGAATTCCAGGCAACACTACGACTTTCACACCGATCCAGACATCATTTCCAATCTCGATGTCCGCCACCTTATCAGCAGTTTCACCGATAAATGCGTAGGGACCTCGGCTGACTGAAAAAGTCGCGGGATAGTGCAGCGTATGGCGCGAACCGACGGCCGTGAAGTACGAAGATGTGTGACTAAACTGCCCGACAATCAATTTCGCGTAGTAAAGGTTCAACTCCGCGTCCGCACCCATCAGCGACCCCCGGCCGATCTTGATCTCGCTCTCGTTGATGATGACCGCCCGCGGATTGATCCGGGCCCCGTAGTCGAGGCTGATCGACTGCGGATTGGTCACGATCACAGGGGCTCCCTCCATGATCGAGTACCAGCGGCGAGTCCCCGCCCCCCCCTCCACCTCGAAGTAGTAATCCTCAAACGTAGCCAGCCGCTCAGCTTGCTCAACCGAGTTCACTACGCAGAGCCCCTGCTGCCAGGCGGCAATGATGAGCCCCTTGTCAGCCGGAGAACCGCTCGCCAGCAAGGCCTCGTGAGTCTGTAAGAGAGGTTCAATGGGCTCCGTCCTGTCCGCAACACGGATGTCAAGCTGATCAATCACCTTCGCCGGCGCCACGGCCTCAAAAAGCTGGATAATCCGGTTGCGGGCGCCGTCCGGTTGGGGTTCTGCCTGGAGCCACACTGTCAGGCTCATGGGCCGGGCAACGCGAGCCTTCACGAGCGCGGCAAGCCGCTCGTTGGTTTTGAGCTGCTCGATCGTGTCGCTCACGACCAAGACGCGGTCCACGGTGAACGGCTTGTGCGCAGCGTCCCTCATGGTTTCTTCAGGATAAAATCGTCGAGGACGAGGATGTCGAGGCCCGTGCTTCCGAAGCAGCGGAGCGCATCCGCTGGAGTACAGATGATCGGCTCGCCCTGAACATTAAATGATGTATTGATCAGGACCGGATGGCCCGATAATCGGCCGAACTCCTTCAGGAGCGCATAGAACTTCGGGTTGCTGTCCTCGTACACCGCCTGCGGGCGCGCCGTTCCATCCACATGGACCACCGAGGGAATCCGGCTTCGAAATTCTTCCCGGATCGGATACGCCAGGATCATATAGTCGCTCATCGCTCCCCCGTCGAAATAGGTCCGGTATTCATCGGCTGGTAGCGACGGGCAGAACGGCCTCCAGTCCTCACGGTGCTTAACTTCTCGGTTCAGCTTATTCTTCATGTCGGGGAAGAGCGGGTTCGCAAGGATGGATCGATTGCCTAGCGCCCTTGCGCCTACCTCCATGCGGCCTTGCATCCAACCCACGATCTTCCCCTCATTGAGATAGCCCGCAACTTCCTTAACGGTTGAGGGAGAACGGTGGTAACTGAGCTTAGAGGCGCGGATGGCGGTCTCAATTTCGACTTCCGAATATGACGGCCCCCAATACGCATGCCGCATTTTCTCAAAGCCGGTCACGCCCGACCGCTGGGCCATCACATAGGCGGCACCGAGCGCAACCCCATTGTCCGAGGACGCCGGCTGAACGAAGATTTCCCGCACTTCATCCATCAGCGACAGTTTTCCGTTCATACAGCAGTTCATCGCCACACCACCCGCCAGGCACAGCGATCGCACGCCGGTCATCGCGATCAGCGACCTGACCAGCGCGGTGACGACCCGCTCAAGCCGCCACTGAACGTTGAAAGCAAGATCACGGTGAGAGGGTTCAATAGACTCATGACGCAGGCGCGGCTTGCCAAACACCTCGACGAAACGATCAGTGAATCGTCTCCCGTACGTCCGCGGCCCCAGGTAGCGCATGTAGGGATTCGTCTCGAACTTCCCGGAGGCTGGGTCGTACGGCAGGATCTGGTCGAGCTTCCCCTGGATAGCCTGCGAATACTTGCCATAGGAGGCCAGCCCCATCAGCTTACCCTCGTCCTGATAGGCCTTAAACCCGAGGAACTCTGTGAAGGTGGCGTAGAATCCGCCCAGGCTGTGGGGAAGGGAGATACTCTTCAGTTCCTTGATTTGATCGCCGGTGCCGTGCCACAGGCACGTCGAGTATTCCTCGCCACTTCCGTCGAGAGTCAGGATGGACGCCTCTGAAAACCCGGAGCAATAGTAGGCACTGGCGGCATGACAGAGGTGATGAGAGAGGAAACGAACCCGACTCGGGTCAAGGTATACCCCGCGCCCTGCGAGCGCCTGACGTAGATCGGTGCGGATGCGCACAGGGTGGTAGAGGTTTAAGAGATATTCTTCCTGGAGCAGGTTGTATTCGTTGTCGTCACTGGCAGAGGGGTATTGCGCATGCATTTGCTCGTAGAAACGCGGCATCGCTTCGGCGTACCGCTCGCTATCCCAACCAAAGCCAATCTCGCCCAGATCATTAATGCCGACTCGCCCCTCTTGAAGACAGTAGAGTACGGCGTCCACCGGCAGACTGGATGGGGCCGTCTTAATCCGGTTGAACCGTTCCTCTTCGGCAAACGCCACAATTGTGGAATCCTTCAGCAACGCGGCGGAAGGATTTGGCCCGTAGGCAAAAAGGCCGAGGTAGTACCCCATGATGCCCCTCTAGCCTTTGCCCGCGGGACGTTTGGCGCGCCCCGACATTCCCCATTCTCTAATCATGCGGGAACCTGGCCACTAAGCTGGTCATCTCCTACCCTTCCTGAAACGGCGCAATCAGATTTCGTCTGGCCGATCGTCATGCGTCAGCCTCATCTCTTAAGAGCAACTGAAGATAGATCCGGCGTCCTTCATGCACAAAATAGGCTCCTTGATAGGGCGGAAACGTGCGCGCCCGCAGGATGTTGATGAGATCTCTGGCGAGGTAGGTGCGACTTAAAACAATCTCATCAATCGTCTCAACATCCCGCGTTCTATGGTATGTGCCCGCTTCACGAACTTGCGGCGTCCGGGACACCTGATCGGAGCAAACCTGCGGCCAGACCTCCTTGAACAACTCGACACACACGCATTCTAATTTCCGGTACAACGTCTCGCCGGTATCCGCAGGTCCCACAGGCACCTCTTTCTGAGCCACGATGTCGCCCGTGTCGATCCCCTCGTCTAGGTAATGCAAAGTCACCCCTGACGGGGTTCCTTCTACGATGCTCCAGACATTGGGATACTGCCCGCGATTATACGGAAGAAGCGCGGGATGCAAATTGAGGCAGCCGCGCGGGAATAAGGCGAGAAACTCTTTTTTCAGAATGTAGTCAAACAGCACTGACAATCCGAGGTGCGGTTGTAGAGCCTCGATTCCAGCCCTCACCTCCACTTTCTGCAAGGATGTCCCATCAAATATTCGGTCGGAGCTCAATCCTGATATTTGGATCATCTCCGTGCGGTACTTGCTCCGTTCCGCCGGATGGAGGACAAGCCCCACCGGCGGCTGGCCCCGCCCCATGAGCCAGCGCAAGACTTCATAGCCCACCCGGCCGTTCGCCAAATAAACGTAGTTCACTCTTCCGCCTTACTGGCGATCAGGTCCCAGGAGAGGGGCGTCCCTTGCGGCACGTCCCGGGCAGAGTTCCGGCCCACCACATCCCCCCAATACCGTGGCGGCAGACCATACCCAGGGCGAATCACCCTGACATTCTTCTCGGTGAACTTTTCTCCAGCCTTCACATCCTGAACGACGAACAGCGAGCGCCGGAAACACACGCTGTTTGTTTCTTCCTGGGATCGTTTATAGGAGATTTCCCCGAGTGCCTGCTCGGCCTCCCGAACCCCCCTCACCATCTCTGCAAACTCCTCCGGTTCCATCGAGAAAGCTGAGTCAGGGCCGCCATCGGCACGTGCGACGATGAAGTGCTTTTCGATGATTGAGGCACCCAGGGCCACGGCTGTGATGGCCGTGTTGCCTCCCAACGTGTGATCGGAAAGTCCGACGACGGTGTCAAACCTTGCGGCAAGGTCGGGGATCGTGCGCAAATTCATCTCACTCGGGCGGGCCGGGTAGGCGCTTGTACATTTCAGCAGTGCGATCTGCTGAGCACCGTTGGCACGCAAGGTATGGACGCCCTCTTCAATCTCTGCCAGCGAGGCCATTCCGGTGGACACGATGACCGGCTTCCCCGTTTTCGCGATCACCCGCAACAGAGACAAATCGACGAGCTCAAAAGAAGCGACTTTGTAGGCAGGGACGTTCAGGCTTTCCAGAAAGGCCACCGCGGTTGCATCGAACGGCGTGGAAAAGAAATCCAGCCCGAGTTGCTGTGCAGTGCGTTGCAGCCCGGCGTGCCAGTCCCACGGAGTATAGGCATCCTGATACAACTGATAGAGCGTTTTTCCTGCCCAGAGGCTGTCGCGCGGGATCTGGAACCAATCCAGGTCGCTATTCATGGTCATCGTATCGGGGGTGTACGTTTGCAGCTTCACCGCGTCCGCTCCAGCGCGCTTGGCCGCTCTGATGATCTCCACGGCCCGCTCGAAGCTCTGGTTGTGGTTGGCTGACACCTCGGCGACGATGTAACAAGGTTCGCCGGCCCCGACCCACCGCTCACCGATTTTGATTTTGGCGCCCGTCATCGGTTGCAAATGTCCAGGAATGCTCTTGCGACTCGCTGGGCCCCGCCTCCGTCCACAAGCAATCGCCCGGAGCGGCTCATCGTCTCGCGCCGGCCCGGCTCGTCGGACAGTTGTACTAAAGCGCGGAGGACCTTTTCATGGAGGTCCTTGTCCTGGGCATCACCGACCCACATCAACGTATTCTTTGCGGACAGCGCGGTCACGTTGCCCGTCTGGTTGTCGAAAATTCTGATGGCCAGACTCGGGGTTCCCGTAGCCGCCAGTTCATAGGTGGTCTGCCCCCCTCCCGCAATCGCCACATCACAGCTCAGCATGAGGTCTCGTATTTTCGGAGGGTCTCGGTGCACGACAACACGCCCTTCCGCCTTTGTCGCCCGCTCGAGTTGGTGGGTATCGTCCTCGCTGAAGAAGGGCCCCACCACAACATCTAACGCGACCTCTCCGAGTGCCTCCCGCGTCCACTCCATCAATCGAAGCGTAAGCCCGAACCGATCCATCCCCCCCACCGCAATCAGCACACGCTGAACGGCCTTGCGGATCAGCCGGTTCGGTTCTTGGGCGAACTCCTCACGCAACAGCGCATACTGCGTGCCGAGCAGCAACCGCGTGTGCGGGGATGTCCTGTAGACCAGCTCATGAGCGTTGGCGGCCCCGTTGATCACCAGGTCAACGGGCCATGTCTGGTCGGCCAGATCATCGATCACCGCGAGCACAGGCATGCCCGGCCGGGCCAAGAGTTGCCCCTGCACCGTATAAGAATCGATGACCAGCGCCTGCGGACCCCATGCCTCGATGTGCTGCAGGACCTCAGCAAGATCGAGATCCCCTTCCTTGCCGACGCTCACGCCCTCGAATCCCGCCTGCCTCAGAACCTCCAGCACCCCGGGGGCACGGTTGACCGCAAAGCGAACCACGACTCCGTGACTCTGTAGAACCCCCGCCAGCGTCATGCATCGCCGCAGGTGCCCGAGGCCGATCAGCGGACCGCCGTTCGTACAGAAGGCAATGACGGGCATGTTCAGCGCAACAGAATGCGCGACGTGATTACCGCACCACCATCAAGGGCTGATCCTCCCATCAGCTTCCGGCTCGGCGTGGCTGATCATTTCACGCAGAGCTTCAACTGACAGCCAGCGGTCATTGCTGTCGCTCGCATACCGGAACCGGTCGGGGCAGAGCTTGCCGCCGTTGTGCTTCAAATACTCCCGTGTGCTGTTGCTGGAAAACTCGGGCAAGATTGCGAAGTAATCGTCGTAGGCGACGGTATGATGGGCGTCATCTTCGGGCACCATGACTTCATGGAGCTTCTCGCCGGGACGAATCCCGATGATCTCCCTCGGAGAGCCCGGGGCGATCGCCTCGGCCAGATCAACGATCTTTATGCTGGGGTTCTTCGGCACAAAGATCTCCCCGCCAAGCATCCGCTCCATGGAGGCCAGGACAAATTCCACGCCCTGGGTCAAGGTCAACCAAAAGCGGGTCATCCGGGGATCGGTAATAGGCAGCCGGCCCTTCTCTTTCATTTTGAGGAAAAGCGGCACCACGCTCCCTCGGCTGCCCACGACGTTGCCGTACCGAACGACGCTGAATCGGGTCTTGTGATAACCGGAATAATTGTTGCCTGCCACGAACAGCTTGTCTGAGCAGAGTTTCGTAGCCCCATAGAGGTTGACCGGATTGGACGCCTTATCGGTACTCAAGGCGATCACCCGCTTCACGTTGCAGTCAATCGCCGCGTCAATCACATTGGCCGCTCCCAGGATGTTGGTCTTGATGGCCTCCAGCGGATTGTATTCGGAGGCCGGAACCTGCTTCAGGGCCGCCGCATGCACGACGATGTCCACGCCGTCGAACGCGCGGTACAGGCGGTCCCGGTCCCGCACGTCCCCGATAAAGTAACGCATGGGCGAATCGCCGGCGCCGGGAAACCGCTGGCACATCTCATACTGCTTGAGTTCATCACGGCTGAAAATGATCAGTTTCTTGGGCCTGTGTTTCGCCAGAATCAGCTCGGTGAACCGGCGACCGAACGACCCGGTCCCGCCCGTGATCAAAATCGTCTTGCCTTCCAGCACCGTTGCTCCTTCCCGGTGAGTGCCCACTGTGTCCGCGAACCGAGGGGGTTAGCTCACGCTCGCTGCGGCCTCACCCGTGCGTCTCGTCCACTGGAGGCTCTCGTTAATTCCACCTGAAAACCAGCACGCGAACGCCAACGCCGACGTCATGCCGGGCGAGACCACGTTCAAAATGTGCAGCGAGCGGTTGGTCGCTTCCACCACCAGGTCATCGAGCAGTTGCCCGTTTGACCGGATCAGTTGAGGGCGGATCCCCACCCGGCTGCCCAGAGCCAAGTCTTCCAGCTTCAACCCCGTGACCAGCCGGCTCGCCTCCTGCCAGAAATGACGCTGACTGCAGGAGTTGCGCAGTTCGTTCCACGCCACCTTCGTCAGCGCTCGATTGCGCAGGAGGGCGTTCCAGACCCCCTTGTGACTCACCATTTCAGCCACATCCCGGAGATGGACTTGGCCCCACTTGTAGGCCTCGCGGCCGAACGCCGGGACGGCATTGGGTCCGATCAAGACCGACCCGTCAATCGTCCTGGTCAGATGCACGCCGAGAAACGGCACCAAGGGGTGCGGGACGGGGTACACCATCGAACGGATGAGCGGGGGACCGGACCGGCGCACGACAAAATACTCTCCCCGGAAGGGGGCAATGACATACTCCTTGCCGACTCCCATCAGGTGAGCCAGCCGGTCCGCATGCAGACCGGCGCAATTGACGACCAACTGCGCGCTAAAGGCGCCCTGGCCGGTCATCACCCTCGCCGAATCCGTTCCCTCATGGATCTGCTTCACTTCCTGGCCGAGCACGACCGTCACGCCGAGCTTGGCTGCGTCCTCCGCCAACGCGCGGGTCAGCCCCTGGGAGTCGACGATGGCCCCGGTCGGGGAATACATCGCTGCAATGCCTTTGACGTTGGGTTCGCGCTCATGGACTTGCTCCATGGGAAGGATCTCGATCCCAGGGACCCCGTTTTTCTCCCCCCGGTTTTTCAATTCAGAGAGGATAGTAAGTTGTGATTCCTCCGCTGCCATCACGTAGGTGCCCACCTGCTCCCATGGGACCTGGCGCTCCTGACAATACCGCCGGATTAACTTGCTGCCCTCGACACAAAGGTGAGCTTTCAGAGTTCCCGGCTTAGCGTTGAATCCAGAATGCACCACGCCGCTATTGCGCCCGCTTGTGTGATAGGCGACGGAACTCTCCTTTTCGAGCAGAAGAACTTTACTGAAGCGGCTTGCGAGCTCCCGCGCAAGGGCACAGCCGATGATGCCGCCCCCAATGATCGCAATATTGTACGCGTCTGTCTTCACAGAGGTGTGCCTGATGAGTCATCCGTTCAAGATACGCCGGCCCTCTTGTAATATTGCCGATACCATTCCACGAACCGCCGGATGCCTGTTTCAATGGGCGTCGCCGGTTGGAAACCCACGTCGCGCACGAGATCGTCCACATCCGCGTAAGTGGCGGGCACATCACCCGGCTGCAGAGGAAGAAAATTCTTCTCCGCCTTTTTCCCCAGCGCCTCTTCCAGGACCTCGATGAAGCGCAGCAACTCCACCGGCTGGTGGTTGCCGATGTTGTACAGGCGATAGGGGGCGGAGCTGGTGCCGGGGTCCGGGGTCTCCCCCGACCAGTCCGGATTGGGCTCCGCCGGCTTGTCGAGCACCCGGACCACCCCTTCGACGATATCGTCAATATAGGTGAAGTCCCGCTGCATCTTCCCGAAATTGAACACCTCAATGGGTTTGCCTTCCAGCATCGCCTTGGTAAACAGGAACAGCGCCATATCGGGCCGGCCCCAGGGCCCGTACACCGTGAAGAACCGAAGCCCGGTGCACGGCAACCCGTAGAGGTGCGCGTAGGCATGGGCCATCAGCTCATTGGCTTTTTTGCTGGCGGCGTACAGCGAAACCGGATGGTCGACGTTGTCATGCACCGAGAAAGGCATCCGGGAATTGCCTCCATACACCGAACTGGAGGAGGCAAAGACCAGATGCTGGACCCCTTTGTGCCGGCAACCCTCCAGGAGATTGAGGAAGCCCACAATGTTGCTGTCGATATAGGCCATGGGGTTGACCAGGGAGTACCGCACGCCGGCCTGGGCGGCCAGGTGCACGACCCCCTGCATGGGTTGGCTCGCAAACAGAGTGGCCATGGCCGCGCGGTCGGCCAAATCCAGCTTGAAGAATCGGAACCGATCGAAGGACGTGAGTTGAGCCAGCCGCGCTTCCTTGAGGCGCACGTCATAATAGTCATTGAGGTTATCAAGGCCCAGGACGACCTCGCCGCGCTCCAGGAGCCGTCGGGCAACATGGTAGCCAATGAAGCCGGCCGCGCCGGTCACAAGGACCACTGAGCCGGCCTCGGTGCCTTTAGCCACACGTCACCAATTAGGAGTTTTCACAAGACCGCTCACCCGCTTCTTACAACTTGACGACCTTGTCGGTTCCCTCAACCAGCCCTCGCAGAGCGTTCCTCGTGTCCACGATCATGACTGACGACTTCACCACCCATGTCCAGTCGTACTCGGAATGGTCGGTGACGATGACGACGCAGTCCGCCCCGCTGAGATCGCGCGGGGTCAGGGTCTCGACCCTGGATTCAGGGCCTAAGTCCTCCACATCCGCGACGTGCGAATCGTGCCACCGGACCGTGGCCCCCTTATCCCGAAGAAGCCGGATGATGTCCAGGGCCGGCGATTCCCGTGTATCCCCGATATCTTTCTTGTATGCCACCCCCAGCACCAGGATTCGGGAACCATTGACGCTCTTCTTCACGCGGTTCAGGGCGTCCGTCACCTTGCTGACCACGTACTGCGGCATCTCGGCGTTGATCTCGCCGGCCAGTTCGATGAACCGGGCCTTGTAATTCAGGGTCTTCAGCTTCCACGAGAGGTACATGGGATCGACCGGGATGCAGTGGCCACCGAGACCGGGGCCCGGGTAGAAGGGCATGAAGCCGTAGGGCTTGGTCGCGCCCGCGGCAATGACCTCCCAAACGTCGATGCCCAGCTTGTCGCACATCAAGGCCACTTCATTTACCAGGCCGATGTTGACGATCCGGAAGGTGTTCTCCAGCAACTTGACCATTTCGGCTGATTCGGCGCAGGACACAGGCACTACGGTCTCAACGATCTGGGCATAGAGCGCCGCGGCCACCTGGCAGGAGGTCGGGGTGACGCCACCCAAAACTTTTGGTGTATTCCGGAGCGTATATACCTTGTTTCCGGGGTCGATCCGCTCGGGAGAGAAGGCCAGGTAGAAGTCCTGGTCAATCTTCAGGCCGGCCGCCTCCAGCCGGGGCAGGAGGAGCTCCCGCGTCGTGCCCGGGTACGTGGTGCTCTCCAGCACGATGAGCTGGCCGCGATGAAGGGTGCGCGTGACCTCCTCAACCGCATTCAGGATGAATGAGACATCCGGGTCTTTGGTCTTGTTGAGCGGGGTGGGAACGCAAATGCTGATACAGTCAACCTCTCCTAAGACCGAATAATCAGACGTCGGGATGAGACTGCCTGAAAGAGCGGGGACCCGGGTGCCGGGACCTTTCACCGAGGGCTTCGTCGTCACCAATGACCGGACCTCGGAGTCGGGCACATCGGGGATGTAGTTCTTGCCTTCCTTCAGCAGCTTAATCTTCCGCTTGTCCAGGTCGATCCCGAAGACCCGAAACCCCGCTTTGGCAAACTCCACCGCCAGCGGGAGGCCCACGTAGCCGAGACCGATCACCCCGACCGTCGCGGTGCGGGCCTGGATTTTTTGCAATAGCGAAGCCATTACTGAACGGGGGCGACATCGCCGTCGTCGATCTCGACGGAGGCGGCCTGTTGAATGAGGTGCACCGACAGCACCAGACGATGGTGCTTCTCCTTGCGGAGCAGAATGCCCCGGACGCCCTGCAGCGGCCCCCGAGTGACCTCCACCATCATGCCCGCGCAGAGATAGGGATGCGGGTCATACCGGAGGGTGCTGGTCATGAGTTTTCGGATCGCCTCGATTTCCACATCGGGCACCGGTTCGGGCCGATGGCCCCCGCCGACGATCTCCACGACCCCCGCCATCGTCAATACGGAGATCTTGTATTGCCAGGGAATTCGGGCAAAGCAATAGCCCGAGAACAGCGGGACCTCGATTTCCTTTTTGCGGTCCTTCCAGCGGCTCAGACGGATGACGGTGGGGAGGAGCTGTTCAATACCTCGTCCCTCAAGCAAATCCCGGACCTGTTTTTCGTGCCGCGATCGCGTTCGGAGGGCATACCATTGGGTGATTTCGGCTTGTGCGAGCATAGCTCTGCCCTCTCACTTACAGACGATGAATGGGCACCCCCTGGAATGAACTCCTGAGGGCTATGTACTAACCGCTTCGCCTGCGGGCCGGCAGGTCGCCACCGTCATCAGACGATCGTGTGGCGCCGGGACACTCCATTCCGGGTGCCCGTGCCGACGGCGTGCCTGCAAGTGTCTGGAATCCAACCAAAGTTTTTGCCTAGAAAGGGAGGACGGGCATCCCATCTCGGCCATCCTGTGAGTTGAATAGGAAAAATCTGATGCGGGGCCTGGGAAACGCCGTGTCCGTGATATCTGGCCTTCATCACCAGGCGCTCGAAATACAGGTCGTCCAGACCGAGCATCCCACCAAGAATTTCGCAAGTTTCCGTCGCGTGGTCCCAGGGTCCTTCGCACCCTTGGTGAGGTGCCCGATTTGACCATACTGGAAGGGTTGAGTCAAGACATAATCCGACCCCAAAATCACTGCTCATGGGGGACCAGATCGAGCTTGAAAAAGTGTTGCATGCGAAGGCAGCGGCGGGATCGTGCGGGAGGGAAAACGGTGGCTCAGAGGGACCCGTGACGGGTCACCCCAGGCGCCGCCGGAAATACTCGATGGTGCGGGTCAGACCTTCCTCCAGACTCACCTTGGGCTCCCATCCGAGCAACTCCCGCGCGCGCCTGATGTCGGGGCGGCGGACCTTGGGGTCGTCGGCGGGCAGGGGTCTGAATTCCAGCGGAGACCCGGTCCCAACCAGCCCCTGGACCATTCGGGCGATCTCCAGGACCGACCGCTCCTCCGGGTTGCCGATGTTGATCGGTTCGTGAATCGTCTCGCCCGGAATGGCCTTACCTCGATAAAGGAAGGACTGACGGTCGGTCCGCTGTTCAGGGGTTCGGTCCGAAGGCACCAACAGCAAACGCGTGATCCCTTCGACCAAATCATCCACATAGCAGAAGCTGCGGGTCTGGGTGCCGTCCCCGTACACCGTCAGGGGCTTGCCCTCCAGTGCCTGCACGATCAGATTCGAGACCGCCCGGCCGTCATGGGGGCGCATAGACGGACCATAGGTGTTGAAAATGCGCACGATCCGGGTGTCCAGGCCGTGGTAGCGGTGGTAGGCCATTGTCATGGCCTCGGCGAACCGCTTGGCCTCGTCGTACACACCGCGCGGGCTGATCGGGTTGACATTCCCCCAGTAGTCCTCGGGCTGCGGCGAGACCAGGGGATCGCCATAGACTTCGGAGGTGCTGGCCAGCAGGAACCGGGCGCTCTTCGCCTTGGCGAGGCCGAGCGCCTTATGGGTGCCCAGGGCGCCGACCTTCAGCGTGGCGATGGGAAATTCGAGGTAGTCCCGCGGGCTGGCCGGCGAGGCAAAGTGCATCACCGCATCCAGGTGGCCCCCCACGTGCAGGTAGTCGCAGACGTTGTACTTGATGAACGTGAAGCGGTCGTGGCCGAGAAGAGGGGCCACATTGTCCATCGAGCCGGTGACCAGATTGTCCACGCACACCACGTCATGACCCATGTCGATCAGTCGTCGGCTGAGATGGCTTCCCAAAAAACCCGCGCCCCCGGTGATTAAGATCCGCATGATCGGCAATTCCTCCCGTTCGACTAACCCCGCTCTACTAAAGCATGGCCGAACCGGATCCGTTCGTAACGCTCGGTCATCCAGTCCCGCCACCCCGCCCAGCGCCGCTGAAGCCAGTTGCCCCGAACCGTCCGGCCCCATTTCTTCCGGAAGTGTTCCAGATTTTGCACCGGATAGGCCTTCGTGACCTGCCGCTTGACCCGGTTCTGCGTGACCATCCCAAAATGGTGGATCAAGGCCGACCCTGTCACGGCCGCCTGGAACCCGGCCTGCTGGGCGCGCCAGAGGAAGTCTGTGTCTTCACAGCCGCCGAGCGTAAACTCTTCATCGAAGAAGCCGATCCGGTCGAAGACCTCCCGCCGGATGAGCATGCACGCCCCCAGAAACCCCGGGCGCGTGGCCGTGCGGCATGCGGCTGTGAACTCGGCCGCATACTTGTCCAGGTCGTAATCCAGCGGCCCCTTCCGCATCGCCGGGCTGACGATCCCGCAGCCGGTGCGCTCCATGAAGGCCAGCAGCGCCGGCAGCCAGCCCGGCGTCACCACGATGTCGTTGTTCAGAAGACCGACGACATCGCCTTTACCGGCCTGGATGCCCTGATTCCAGGCCTTGGCGCAGCCGAGGTTGGTCGCATTCGTGATGACCTTCACTCGGGCGGACTTCAAATACTCGGCCGTGTCGTCGGTCGAGCCGTTGTCGACGACGATGATCTCCTCGGGCCGGTCCGGAAGGCGTTGAATGGACTCCAGGCACTGCATCGTGTGCACCACCTGGTTGTACACGGGAATGACGAGGCTGACGCGGAGCGAGGAATTCATGCCGTGACACCGTAATAAATCATGCACGTCCTTCCCCGAGTTTATCTTTGACCGCCTTCCATACCTCGTCCAGCGTGATCTGCCGCATGCAGTTCTGTTCTCCCCGGAAACAATCAGGATGAAAGCAGGCGCGGCAATCCAGGCCCTTGTAGAAGACGTGGTGGCCCTCCCCCCATGGCCCCCAGATTGCAGGATCGGACGGCCCGAAGAGCCCGATCACCTGGACCCCAAGCGCCGCCGCCATGTGCATCGGACCGTTATCGTTGCTGATCATGAGCGCAGCGCGTTCCAGCACCGCGGCAAGCTCCTTCAGCCCCGTCCGTCCGATCAGGGTCCGGTGTGGTGTCGTCCTGCGCTCGGCGATCCGGCTCCCCACGTCCCGATCCTGCTCGCCGCCAAGGAACAGGGCCTGAGCCGCGGTCTCGGTCTGGATGCGGTCGGCGAGCGCGGCAAACCGCTCGCTCGGCCAGGACTTGAACCACCAGCGCGCCCCCGGATGCAGGCAGGCCAGCGGCCGCGCGGGTTCGATCCCCGCTTCCTGCAGCAGGCGATCCGCTGCGTGCCGCCCCTCGGGACTGACCGTCAGGATCGGCGGCGGGGGGGGACCCGTCAGCCCCAGCGCCTCGGTCGCCGCCAAGTGGTAGCCCACCGTGTGCATCCCGAACCGGTCGGGCTGCATGATCTCCGTGTAGAGCCGCCCTCGCCACCGGCCCTCGCTATTATAGCCGATGCGGACCGGCGCGCCCGACAGCCGGGCCAGAAGCGCCGAGCGATCGCCGTCGGTCAGATCCACCACCAGGTCGAAGCGCCGGTCCCGCAGCGTCCGGATGAACCGCCACTGGCGCAGGAGGGGGCCCTTCTCCACCACGAGCACCTCGTCCAGCGCCGGATGGCCCTGGACTATCTCCTCAGTCCCCGCGTTCACCAGCATGGCGAGATGCGCTTTGGGAAATCCTTCACGAAGTCGGCTGAGCACCGGCGTCGCCAGGAGAACATCCCCGACGTACCGGAGCTTGATGACCAGAATCCGCGCGGGCTCTTTCATGGGTGTCCGCCCCGAGCCTCGCCTTTGAGGCGGGCCAGGTCCGCGTCCACCATTTCGTGAACCAGATCCTTGAACGTCAATCCGTAGGTCCAGCCGAGCTTTTTCTTCGCCTTGGCGGCATCCCCCAACAGCGTGTCCACTTCGGCCGGGCGAAGGAACTGGGGATCCACTACCACATGGTCCCGGTAGTCGAGCCCGAGGCGCCCGAACGCCGCCTCGGCGAATTCCCGCACCGAGTGCTGCTCGCCGGTCGCGATGACGTAGTCTTCCGGTTCGTCCTGCTGCAGCATCATCCACATGGCCTTGACGTACTCGCGGGCATGGCCCCAGTCCCGCCGCGCATCCAGGTTGCCAAGCCGGACCTCCTTGGCCAGGCCGAGCTTGATCCGCGCCGCGTGGGAGGAGATCTTCCGGGTGACGAACTCGAACCCCCGGCGCGGAGACTCGTGATTGTACAGGATGCCGGAGGAGGCGCGGACGCCGTAGGCCTCGCGGTAGTTCAGGGTCAGGTAGAACCCGGCCACTTTCGAGATGCCGTAGGCGGACCGCGGGTGGAAGGGCGTGGATTCGGTTTGCGGCACCTCCCGCGCTTTGCCGAACATCTCGCTGGACGCGGCGAAATAATACCGGCATTGGGGAGTGCAGTCCCGCAAGGCCGCCAGGACGTGGTGTGTTCCGTTGATGTTCGCGTTGAGCGTGGAGAACTCGTCCTCGAAGGAGTATGCCACGAAGCTTTGCGCGGCCAGATGGTAGCACTCGTCCGGCGATACCGCCTTGAAGACCCGGTAGATGCTGGGCAGGCTCTCCATGGAGGCCGCGTGTAAGTGGAGCCTGTCCCGGAGATGCAGAATGCGCCAGAGCCGGTGCTCCGGATCCTCGATCGCCACCCGCCGGACGATCCCGTGCACCTCATATCCCTTGTCCAACAACAATTCGGCCAGGTACGATCCGTCCTGCCCGGTGATGCCGGTCAACAGCGCCCGCTTCATTCCGTTATCCCTAGGATAATTCACCTATGCTAGTTGCCCAACACCTGTTTTTCTATGCCTGTTGAAGTATAACAGATTTATAGACGCGAACCGTTTCTCTGGCAGCGCGATCCCACGAAAACCGAGCCGCCTGCCTGATGCCACGCGAGTGAAGGTCCTGCCACAAATCGGGATTGTTAAGCACGCGCTCAATCTCTTGCGCGAAGGTTTCTGGGTGCTGTGGATCGACAAGAATCGCGGCGTCCCCGGCCACCTCCGGCAATGAAGATGCACTCGAGCTAATGACCGGGCAGCCGCAGGCCATGGCCTCCAACACAGGGAGCCCGAGTCCTTCGTAGATTGAGGGAAACACAAACAGCGTTGCGTTTTGATACAGCTCAATGAGTCGGTCGTCGGTAACAACTCCCGTGAACACCGTCTGCTTCTCGATACCGACCCGCTTGACTTGCTCGTATAGGTCGCGCCGTTGTCGGAAATCCCCCACAAGCACCAAATCGTGGACATCCCGGATCGCAAAGGGCAGCCGGGCAAAGGCGTTCACCAGTGTTTCAATGTTCTTGGTCGGATCAGCCCCAGCCACGCTGAGTATGTAGGGCCTGGATCCCTGGTAGGTGCGCCCAGGTGGGGCCGGCCGGAACCTTTCCAGATCAACTCCTGGATAGACCACCGTGAGACGATCATCTGGGAGCCCGAGACGCGTAATAATGTCGTGTCGTGAAGACTGTGAGTCCGTCACGACGTGATCAATCTTCGACCATTTATTGCCAACCACAAGGCGTTCAAGCAGACTGTTCAAGTTGCGGCGGTGTGCTGGACTGCCAAAAAGGAGCGGCTTGACATCATGTATCGTTACCACAAACTTCCCGCGTTTCCAAGCAATGCAGGAGTCATACGGGAAATGCAACAAATCATAGCGGCCCTCGAGCAGGGGGGCGACCTGCTCCCAGAACCGGCGTTTGAAGATAGGAAAGCGGACCAGCCGGTATCGCATGTTCGGGCGATCCGGAAACCGGTACGAGTCATCCGGCATCAGGATCTCGTAATGGTTCTCCGTATCGACTTGGCCTAGGGCCTCAATCAGCCCTCGGCAGTAGCGCCCGAGGCCCACATTAAAGTCCTTAAGATGCCAGGCGGCAATAACGATCTTCATGCGCCTAACTTGGTTGCTCCCACGATCAGGGCCTCCCCGAACAGCACAGCGTCCGAGAGAAGCGCCTGTCGGACCTCTGACACTCGAGAATGCGTTCTCGCCGACTTCCTCCCGCGGGTCAGCATAAGCAACCGGAGTAGTTGGTGGAATAGGGATCCTCGCTTGAGATAACGATTCGTCTGGACCAGATCCACGCGAAAGCCCCAGTGGCTCAGTATATAACGGAGCTCCAGAAACCCAATCGGGTTAATATGGGCGAGAGCCTGTTCGGCTCCAGTCGCCGGATCGATATCGATCATGTAGTGGAACTGGTCGGGATAGCCCCTGAACAAATAACTGAGACGCGATCGGAGGGACAGCACGTTCGGAGTGCTCACATAGATGCGGCCGCCGGTCCGGAGTATGCGATTCGCTTCCCGCGCCAGCAAGTGCGGGTTTTCGATATGCTCGATGCCTTCGATACAGGCAAGTGCATCAAACTCAGCGTCTTCGAAAGGCAGTCTGGCATTAAGGTCTGCGCGTACACAGGTCCGGCCAGGGATAACCAAGGCATCAGGGTTGAGATCCGCCGAAACCACCTCGAGGCCCCGCTCCAACAACATGTGGCTAAGCGCCCCAGTGCCGCAAGGCAAATCCAGCACGCGGCGGTGATTCGCGCTCAGGATAAGCTCCGCAATCCGGACCCGCGTCATGTGGACGGTGTTCGGTCCGCGGTGCTCTGGATGCACGTCATCAAACTTGAGAACGCTGTCCTGAAGTTGAACGGACCGGCCCTGGATTAGCTCAGGCTCAGGCATCGGGGCGCATCCTTTCGGTTTGCATATAGGACCACACTGTTGGTTCCACCCTTGGTTCTGCTATGATAACAATAAACTATGACCATCGTTGCGGCCTCACCTTATGCCGACCGTTAGCGTCGTCATCCCGGCGTACAATGGTGTCTCACGATACCTGGATGAAGCCATTCAGGGTGTGCTGGCCCAGACGTTTCAGGCATTCGAACTTATTGTGGTTGATGATGCGTCCACTGACGACACCGCCAGAGTGATCCAGCGCTGTCCGCAAGTCCGCTATTTCAGGCGGGCCGCCAACGGCGGACAGGCCGCCGCCCGTAACGACGGCGCTCGCCTCGCAAAAGGAGAGTACCTGGCCTTCCTCGACCAGGATGATCTCTGGGAACCTTCGATGCTTGAAGAGACAGTGGCTGTGCTGGAAGCGGACCCGGCAGCGGCCATCGTCCACTGCGACGGCTATCAGGTCAACGAACGAAACGAGATTCTGGAATACGACGGCGCGATGAAGCCCACGGCTAGTATCACCCAGATACTGCGCGGCGGCCATGACGTGGCGACCTCCGGTTCGCTGTTTCGAAAAGCCTGCTTCGATGCTGTAGGTGGGTATGACGAACAACTCCCTATCTGGGAAGACATTGACCTGGCCATTCGACTGTACCAACAAAACCGGATTGTTCATCTTCCGAAGCCGCTCTACCGCCACCGCCTGTACGCCAACAACGCGTCACGGGAAATCTCCTCCGAACGGGCGTTGCGCGGGCGCCAACGCTTTCTGGAGAAGCACGGTCCATCCTGCCAACCCGGCACTTCGGAGGCACAGGCACTCGCCCGCGACTGGGCCCACTATTACGGAGACCTCGGCAAGCACTTCCTCCATGCAGGGCGCATCGAGGAGGGACGCCGGGCTTTCTGGCGCTCGCTGCGTTACCAACCATTCAGCCATAAGGCACTGCTGAGACTGCTGCGCTCGTACCTCACACGCAGCATGCCGGCTGCAACGGTGCCTTCACAGCGTATACCGTAATCTCGGGCCCATAGCCGAGGTGGCCGGAAATCAGGCAGACCGGGCTCGCAACAAGCTTCTCGATCAGCTTTCGGAAGGGCACCCGGCCCGTGTGCCGTTCCTTCCAGAATTGATCAAGACTCGACATAAAAAAATGTGTGCCAACGCCTGTTCGAAAGTTGACGGGGCGGAAGCCGATTCGGGTCAACAGCCGATCGAGCGCCGATTTCTCAAAATGATAGAGATGGCGCGGCGGATCCCACCCGACCCACCACCGCACGAAGAGGCGTGCCTCGAGACTGGACGCGTTCGGTACCGTAATGACCAGCAGTCCCTCCGGCTTCAGCAACTGCCGGAGCCGAGCCAGCACGTCCCATGGACTGAACAGGTGCTCGAGCGTATGGCTGAGCACGATGACGTCGAAGAACTCCTCCTTGAAAGGCGCATCCTCCAGAGTGCCGGTATGGATCCGGTCGCCGACCCGATCCCGGGCCTGGGCCGCTGCGACCTTGCTGATCTCAATGCCGTACACGTCCCAGCCCTGTTCCTGGAAGGTCTTGAGATTCACGCCCGTCCCGCACCCGACGTCTAACAGGCGGCCTTGCCCAACCCAGGGGAGGATGTTCTTCCCGCGAAAGACGCGGCGCGTCTTCTCCGGCCACAGCAAGATTTTGCGAAGGGACTGCCATGGTCCTGTCGCTCCGGACGCCGGATAGCCATAGAAGTCCTCCCTAATCCACCGCTTCACCCGCCGGGAGAACCGTTTCAGCGATCGCTCGAACCCGGTTCGGCTCTTTGGCGGCGTGGGTGCATAATACCGCTCCGGATAGTACCGGCCGATCTCCGCCTCTGTCGGGCGAGGGTTGAGGTACCGGAATCCGCACCCCTGGCACCGGACCACCGTGAAGGTCTCTTCCGAGCCCCCGAGCATCAGGTCCCGCTGGCACAGGGTGACTAGACCATTCCCCGACCCGCAAATCTCACAGACAACTGTTTCCACCGTTCCTCCTCAACACGATGCCATTCTCCGTCCTTCCAGCAATCGGGCTATATATATGACCTGGCTATTCGGGTCAAGCACCGCAGGGCCGTTTTAAAATGACGCGCTTCGCCCAGGCTCAGAGTCAACCCTTGCAGCAAATAGGACCGTCCTTCCTTGCAATGTCCCTCTTTGAGTATCTGTTTTCCCATATCAGCGAAATAGAGCGCCTGCTCCCGCACAAGATACCGTCGCTTCTCCGGATTGTGTCCAAACCGCTCCAACAGTTTCCCAATCAGCACAGCCCGATGACCAAGCGCGATTGGAGCCGGCTTCACCTCACGATTGCGATGGTAGGTCAGCGGCTCGGCTATATTCGCGATCTCGCAGCAGACAGCAATCCTTGTCCACAGTTCGTGGTCGTCGAGGCCGGCCGACTTGAACCCCTCGTCAAATCCGCCGACTGATTCAAAAACCGACTTCCTGATCAGGGCTGCCGACGGAGTTGGAAGGTAGCTCCTCACGAACAACCTGGCGAAGGTCTCGGACGGGTTGTACCCCCGCCCGACGATCCCCATCGGCCGACCCTCACGGTCAATGTGAGCGACATCGGTGATGACCATCCCAACCTCGGGTCGTTGCTCCAGCAACCTCACCTGTTTCTCAAGTTTGGTCGGATGCCAGAGATCATCGTGATCCAGTAAGGCGATAGCTTCACCTGTCGACGCCTGGATGCCGCGATTTCTCGCCGCGGCCACACCCGCATTCTCCTGTTGGATGAGACGGACCCTGTTTCCAAATTCCTGCACCACTTTCCCAGATCCATCGGTGGACCCATCGTCGATCACGATAATCTCGACATCTTTCCACGTTTGTGCCAACACGCTCTCAACGGTTTGGCGAATAACGTCCCGCGCATTGTAAAGCGGAATGACGACGCTGACTTTCACAGTTTCATTTGACTCCCCGGCAATACGGGCATTTTGGGTTCACTCTGCTGCGATCCTCAATTGCCCTGCTCGCCTCGTTCCTGGACCGATTTGTGAGAACCAATGATCTTCCAATGAGCCCTGTACTCGTTCACGATCTTGTTATATTCACTTTTGGGACCGAACAGCTTGTAACTGAACCGCTTCCTGATAAATTTGAATTTTTGATTTAAGGAACGTGCCTGATGCGTAGCTACCTCCAGTGTAGCAAGGTCTCTGTCCACTCTTTTGCAAAATGCTTCGCACCGCCGCTCGAGATCGGGATGCTGCTCTTTGAACGCTACTCCCCAGACAGTGTGGGGGAAATCCGGAAGGCCCTGATAGCCGACCACCTTAAGTGGATAGGATTCCAACAGACCCTCGATCGCTTCCGGAGTAAACCGCCAATAATCGTAGGGGTGAGAGTGAATCCAGAAATCCATCACTGAGCTGACCACAATAGCGCCACCATCGGTAAGCACACGGAACATTTCTTCGAACGACTTAAAGAGCGGAAAGACGTGCTCGATTGTGTCCACGCAGATCACAGTGCCCACTGATTTGTCCGGCATAGTGAGACAATCGAGCACTTCCAGGCGATCCACACCCGGGCCTTCCCTCATGTCACATCCCACATACCTCCTGCCTGGAAAGTAGGGCCTCAGGTCCGCGTAGCCCTCCGGACCAATTTGTAGGGCTCCAAATTCATAAATCGGTTCCTTTACCTCGAAGGTCTCAGCAAAAGCTTTCACAAATGCCTTGATGTTGTCTCGCATAGTTCAACTTCTACTGAGAGCGGATACCCACGGCAATATACCTGCCAAGATAACAGAGCCCAGGCTCTTCACCTGCGGAGATGATAAGTTCGAAGCTTGCCCGTCGCGCTCATGGCTTGACCGCTTCCAAAGTCACGGTCATCTCTTCGCAGACGTTCCAGAGATAGCGGCGGCATCGTTTCTGGAAATAGGCCGGCAGGAACTTGAACGGCTTGCGCATCTCGTAGCTGATGGATACCGTACGGAAATTCGTCTTCAGCCCATAATAATTAGGGGACTTAAAATATTCGAAGCTTTCCTCGGTCATGAACCGAACGTGAGTGGGATCCACGAACGCTTTTCGGGAAGCATAGTACGGCGTCTTGACGTACACCTTCGCCCCCGGTGCACAGACGCGGTACAATTCTTCCATGAATGTGATGAGGTCCCGCATATGCTCAATGGAATGGATCGAAAAGGCCGCCGTCACACTGCCGTCCCGGAAAGGCAACCCGCGCTCGAAATCACACACCACATTGACGCCGTCAAGCGGCCTTCGGTCGATTCCGATGGTTCCGGGCTGCTTGTGTGCACCGCATCCGATATCAATAACAATACCGGTTCGCATGCCGATGCGCCCAGAATCAAAGCGAACAGCATTTCGAGACCCATCTGTCCAAAACCTATCGCCTTGCACTACACTCATGTTGACTCCGCACACTGAGAATTAAATACAGGCGGCTCGCGTTTCGAAGAATATCATCGGGTTATGGCCATGGTAGGGTTGGATTACGTAGTCTTCCCCCAACCGCTCCCGTTCCTCGACGAGACACCTTGCCGCCTCACTTCCAGTTGCCGGTGAGGGAGTCCAGAAGTTCATCCCCTGTTTCGCAAGCCATTCCAACACGACATCTCCCTCCTCGGAAGGCTTGGCCGTATGGAACACGTCGTGAACGCTGACCATTCCGCCAGGCGGAATCCGTGGAAACAGGGCCTCGACATACCATTCGGCAAAATCCCTGGTGTGGTCTGAATCAATGAACAGATAGTCGAAATCTGGGGCTAATGACATTGTGTCTCTCGCGTCGCCTTGAACGAAATGCCAACGGCCTTGCGCGAGCCGACGCGGTACCAGTTTCGTGCTCGTATCGCGCAGATCATAGGACCAGAGCTGTCCGCCATCTACATTGTCGCGCAAGGCGCTCAGAATCCACGTCGTGGACCAGCCGGCGTTCGGGGACATCTCCACAACGACCCTCGGACGACGTGCCCGTATCAGCAGATAGGTGATTTCTGCCTCAAGATCGTCCAGCGCTGGAAAGAGCATATGTCGCCGGAGCCTCAGCTTCCGCAAACGCCTGACCAAGACATTGTCATGACGTCTGTGAAACCAGTATTGCTGGCGGCGGACTGCTTTGAGATCGCTAATGTATTGACGGTAGAGGCCAAGGACGTATTCGGTCGAGATCATAATCGTTCCCAATTGCATCCGTTGTCGCTGATATGCCCCTAAAAAAACCGTTATAGGTGTGAAACGAAGGACTCACGGCAACAGGGTTCGCAAGAGCCGTGTATAACCGCGTAATCGTGTCGGCGCTGCACGGATCGCCTGCCAATAGAAGCACCGCGCTTCGGCAGCCCGTCCGGACCGGTCGGCAATACTGCCCTGCGATAGAAAATAATTCGCCCACTCGCGGTCCAGGGCTGCACGCTGGGCCTTGGTCAAGGGTTGCATACGTTCAAGACCTTCGAGGAAGAGTTTCCGGCTGGACAGCACTTTCTCTCTATGGGTGGTTTCATCAAAGGCCATGTCCCTGTAACCGTGCCCCCGTTGCAGCTTGCGAACCAAGATCCGGTCCACGCACTCGAATCGGGTCACTGCATAGAGCCGGATGGTCAGATCGGGGTCCTCTGAGCCATAGAGCTCCGGGTTCAGTGAGCCGACCTTCTCCAGCATGCTTCGGCGGATCAGCAACGTGGACGGCAGCGCTGCATGTCCTCCTACAAACGCACGGGCCAAAGGCTCTGAGCTGTACCGAGCTGCGATCCGCTCCAACACCAGCCCGTCCTGATCCACAACTTCATAGTCCGTATGCACGACACCCACGTCCGGGCTGCTGCGCAGAATGGCGAGTTGGGCTTCCAGTTTCTCCGGCAGCCACACGTCGTCGCAGTCCAGCAGCGCAATGAACTCGCCCCTCGCAGCCTGGATCCCCCGATTACGGGAGCGAGCCGGCCCCCCATGTTCCTGCTGAAACCAGGTAATCCCCATCGTCCGCTGCAACTCAGCTAGGACCGCCTGCGTCCCATCGGTCGAGCCATCGTCCACCATGATGATCTCTACGTCCTTGAAGGTCTGAGTCCGCACGCTCGCCACGGCCTTCGCCACAAACGGCGCCCCGTTAAACACAGGAATCACAACACTAACCGAGGGATCAGGCCCCTTCATCGACAGATCTCTCGGTACACCGCCACAGTCCGTTGAGCCGCCCGCTCCCAGGTGAACTGCTTCGCCCGCTCGAACCCCCGCTCTTTCAGCCTCGCGCGCAACACGGAATCCTCCAACACGCGAAAGATCGCGTCGGCCAGTTCTTCGGCGTCTTCCGGATTCACCAGCACCGCTGCATCTCCCGCGACTTCCGGCAGCGCGGTGGTGTTGGAGGTGATCACCGGCGCACCACAGGCCATCGCCTCCAAAACGGGCATTCCGAACCCTTCATAAAGCGAGGGAAACACAAACACGGCGGCTTGGGAGTAAAGGAGTCGCAGGTCGGTTACGGAGAGGGTGCCTGTGCAGACCACCCGGTGCTCGAGCCCTAGAGTGCGGGTAGTTGCCATCATGTCACCAAATCGATTGACGGGCTCTCCGACCATCACCAAACTATGGTCCTTCAGCCGATCCGAATGGGAGGCATACGCTCTGAGCAGAGCCCCGTGGTTCTTCCGAGGATTCGCCCCCCCTACAAACAGAATGAAGGAATCCGTTGGGAGTGCAAGACGGCGGTGGAGGTCGGCGAGGGCAGCTCTGTTCGACACCGGTTGGAAGTCATCCGAGACTCCATTGGGGATCACGACGATCCTTTCGGAGGGGAGCTTATAAAGTGACTGAATTTCTCCTGCGGAATATTGGGAAACGGTGATGACTTTACGCGCCCGCCAAGCCGTTCGCTTGGTTCGATAGTACGAGGCTCGCTGACCAAAGAACTTAGGAGAATACTCGGGGTGCCTGTCCAACCAGAGATCGTGGATGGTGACGATTCCCCCGTAACGACCGGTCGTCTGCATCTTGAAGTTCGTCCCGTGGTAGAGATCCAGCCGGTCCCAAGCTCCACGCCACGGCAACATGGCCTTCCCCGCCTCCACCCAGCGTATGCGCAAACTAGATTCCCACCTGCTGATCTCTCTCGCGTCCTCGGCATCGCGAAAAGCTCCTGGGCGGAGGTAGCACACGAATTGAATGTCGTCTTTCAGTTCCAAAAGGGCCCGAAGGAGATGATACGTGTGCCAGCCAATCCCGCCGCGGTTACCCAGAATGGGATTGGCATTAAACCCAATCCGTAAAGGCTCACGACTCAATTTGCCCATCCATTCCCGCTAAAACCGAACTCCGTGCGGTCGTGCGGAATGCGCATGTTCCCAAAGTTTTGCGTATTTTATCAGAACGTGAGCCGCTGAGAACGCCGAGAAGAGAAACCCCGTCATTCCATCCCGGAATCCGCCCCGCAAGAGATACACCTTCAAGAAGGTCCACAGGGGATTGACGAGAAGGTGGTACCAGGCGGCCTCCGGCCTTCCCGCCCTTATCCGCTCCTCGGCCGCCAGCGTGCTGTACCGCTCAATCTTCAATTCGTGCGAGAGGATGGTTGGATGCGTTTGGTGGTCGAGATGGCCCTGCAGGTCCGCCACCGGGCCTTCGACCTCCAGATGTTCGTGCACCGGCAGATCGTTGTAGCGGCCATGGCCTCGTCGAACGAGGCGGAGCTGCGGATCGGGATACTGCCCCGCGCCTCTAATCCACCGGCCGTAATAGAAGTTCCTCCGGGGGATACGATACGCGACGGGCGGTCTTTCCTCATTCAGCACGGCCCCGATCTCATCCCGCAGCTCCTCCGAGACACGCTCATCAGCATCCACAATGAGGATCCAGTCCGCCGCGGCCTGCTCCATCGCGAAGTTCTTCTGGAGGCCGTAACCCGGCCACCTCCTAACGAAGACCCGAGGCGTGTAGCGCCTGGCCAGCTCGGCCGTGCGGTCGGTGCTCTCCGCGTCCACCACGATCAGCTCGTCCACCCAGGCCAAGGAGTCCAGGCAGGCGGCAAGATTCTTTTCTTCGTTCCTGGTGATCACCACCGCTGCGATCGTCGCCCGCCGCTGACTTCGCTCATCCATGCGCGTCAACCCTTGAACCCATGGGTGAACACCTCCCGGTAGAACCGCCAATTGAGCCACCGGTTGAGCCGGGGCCGCAGCCGCCTGGCCGGCGCGATCCGGGCCTGCATGACCTTGGGGTGCGTTCCCCGATATTCCTTCAAAATGTCGTACATCGGGTACTGCGAGCGGATGAGAGCCTGAACGGCGATCTCTTCCTCGGAGAGCGTCTCCCCCTCGTGCCGGCTGATCTGAAAGCGCAGTTTCTCCTTCATCACATGCGGATCCTTGACCCAGCCATAATGAAACAGCCTCGCCTTGATCAGCCGCCCGTGGGGTGAACTCTTGATCATCTGCGGAGAGCCCTCCGCAACAAAATCGCAGCCGTCCCCCGTGTGGCGGATCTTGCCGTTGTTTCGCACGATGCGCGTGGCCTTGTGATACATCCAGGGGTCCACGGACCAGTAGTCCCCTTTGAAATGGACCATGCGGAACACGAGGCCCAGCACCTCCGGCTGATCCAGGTACTGCTTCGTCGCCTCCTGGATGATCGGCAGATCCTCCTCGTGCACCACCTCATCCCCCTGGAGCAGGAAGGCCCAGTCGCCGGTGCAGTGGGACAGGGCCACATCTTGTTGAAAGCCGAAAATCCGGCCGTCCTTCCGGAGGCTGTCGTCCCAGACCGTCTCGATGATCCTAATCTTTTGAGACCCGATCGACCGGATCAGCTCCAGCGTACCGTCCTCCGACTGCCCCACGTTCACCACGAACTCGTCCACGATGGGCAAGGCGGAAGTGATGACCTCCACGATCGGGAAGTCATACCGGACCGCATTCCGAATGATGGTGAAGCCGCTGACCTTCATGTCTGAACCTGGTTGGCAGGCAAAGATAAGTATTCGACAAAAAATTGTCTTAATCCGTCCCGCCATAATGAGAGATGAAGTCCATATCGGCCCAACAGGGCTGTTGACAGGACAGAATACCTCGGCCGGGGGGCCAGACGGCCGGATGTGGCCGTTGAGATCGGGAGGACCCGGCATCCACTCTGCGCTTCCTGCAGAATAGCCCGGGCGAATTCGTACCAGGAAGCTTCCCCTTCCCCCCCGACATGGACAAGGCCGACAACCTCCCGGCGAACCAATTCGACAATCACCTGGGCTAGGTCCCGCGCATAGGTAGGGCTCCCGCGCTGGTCATCCACGACACTGATCTCCGGCCAGGTTGCAGCAAGTTGCAGGATCGTCTTGACGAAATTCTTGCCATGCAACCCGTACAGCCAGGAGGTTCGGAGGATGAGGGTATTGGGGCAGGTGGCCAAAGCTTCCCGTTCGCCCATCAATTTGGATTTCCCGTAAATGTTGAGCGGATTCACGGGATCAGACTCGGTATAGGGGTCGTCCTTCTTTCCATCAAACACATAATCGGTCGAGATGTACACCAGCCGAGCCCCGGCCTTGACCGCTCCCTCGGCCACGCGACGGGTGCCCTGGGCATTCACCTGAAAGGCGGTATCCGGATCGCGTTCGCACCCGTCCACATCCGTATAGCTCCCGGCATGAATCACCACCTCCGGCCTCTGCGCCGCGATTTTCTCTCCGACGGCCGGGTCCGTCAGCTCAAAGTCCGGCTGATCAGCCAGGATCAAGTCCGCGCCGCTCAGAACTCGCTGCAACTCATAGCCGAGTTGTCCATTGGCGCCGGTCAAAACGATTCGCACGTGCCGTTATCCCTTCAGTCGCGCCCCATAGACTTTCTCATAGTAGGCGCGGAACTCCCCGGATTTGATCTTCCGCCACCACTCGGTATTCTCGCGATACCAGGCGACGGTGGCCGCCAACGCGTCCTCGAGGGAGTGGCGCGGGCGCCAGCCCAGCTTCGTGATCTTGTCGCAGTTCAAGGCATACCGCCGGTCGTGCCCGGGCCGGTCCGTCACGTGGCGGATCAACGAGAGCGGCTTCCCCACGAGTCCCAGGATCGCCTCGGCCATCTCCTTGTTCCGCTGCTCGTGCCCCGTCCCGATGTTATAGATCCCTCCCGGCGCCCCCTTCTGCAATACTAAGTCGATCGCCTCGCAGTGATCCTCCACGTAGAGCCACTCGCGCTGCTGGAGCCCGTCGCCGTACAGGGGCAGCGGCTGATCCTCCAGCGCGTTGGTCACGCACAGCGGAATGAACTTCTCGGGATACTGATTGGGGCCGAACGTGTTGCAGCCCCGCGTGATGAGGACCGGCAATCCATACGTGGTGAAGGAGCTCAGCGCCAGAAGGTCGGCGCCCGCTTTGCTCGCCGCGTAGGGGCTCCGCGGCGCCAGGCGCTCGGATTCGGAGGAGCGCCCGGTCGGGACCTCCCCGTACACCTCGTCGGTGCTGACATGGAGAAACCGCCGGATGCCATGTGCCCTGGCGGCTTCCAGGAGCACCATGGTCCCGAGCACGTCGGTCCGGACGAACCCGCCCGGCTCCAGGATCGACCGGTCGACATGCGTCTCCGCTGCGAAGTTGACGACGGCTTCGATCCGGTATTCCCGCATCACCCGCTCGGTCGTCCCCGCGTCGCAGATGTCGCCGTGGACAAACGTGTAGCGGGGATGCCCCTCGACGGACTGGAGGTTCTCTAAATTTCCGGAGTACCGGAGGGCGTCGAGATTGACCACCTCCGCGTCCTTGTGCCGGAGTGTGAGGCGCACGAAATGGGAGCCGATGAACCCCGCCCCGCCGGTGACCAGAAGTCGCATTACGATCGCTCTCCCTTGCAGGTCTCGGTCAGGCTAGCCACTGTAAAGAGGCAACTCAGCCTCGCACTCGGCCAGACTTTTATACGATTGGTCTTTGGGTGATAGCAGGGGGTTCTCAACAGGCCAGGCGATGCCGATCGCTTGATCATTCCAAATGATTCCGCGCTCGTCCTCCGGCGAATAGAAGTTCGTGCACTTGTAAATCACCCCTGCCGTTTCACTGATGACACAAAACCCGTGAGCAAATCCCGGCGGGATATAGAGCTGCCGCTTATTCTCTGCCGAGAGCTCGACGCCGTGCCATTTGCCGAATGAAGGAGATCCTCGACGGATGTCAAGGGCGACGTCGAAGATCACCCCCTCTACCACAACAATCAGCTTTCCCTGAGGATTCTTCAGTTGATAATGCAGCCCTCGAAGAGCGCCGCGAACCGATCTGGAAAAATTATCCTGTAGAAACCGCCAGGGGATTCCCCTCGCCGCATATTTCTTTCCGTGGTACAACTCAAGAAAAACACCACGCCGATCTTCATGAACATCCGGTTCAATAAGGATGACGCCCTTCAGTTCCGTTTCAACGAACCGCACCCCTGCCTCCGCTTCGCACTCACCACGGGAGCCCTAGACCTTGTTGGCACCCGTCTGCGCCACCAGGTTGCCGGCATGCTTCAGGGACTCAAAGGTCCCCGCGTCGGTCCACCACCCCTCCAGAATGTCCCAGGTCATCAGCCCCCGGTGGATGTATGCGTTGTTCACGTCGGTGATCTCCAGCTCGCCACGCGCCGACGGCGTGAGCGTGCGGATGATATCGAATACCTCATGGTCGTAAAAGTAGAGGCCGGTGACGGCGTACGGGGACTTCGGCTCTTTCGGCTTCTCCTCGATGCGGAGCACGCGGTCCCCCTCGAGGACCGGGACCCCGAAGCGCTGGGGGTCCTTGACCTCCTTGAGGAGAATCTTGGCCCCCCGGCCCTGTGTCCCGTAGGCCCGCACCGCCGCAATGATGTTCCGCTCGATGATGTTGTCGCCCAGAATCACGCAGACCGGCTCCCGCTCGACGAAGAACTCGGCCAGGCTCAAGGCCGCGGCGATCCCCCCCTCGCCTTCCTGGTAGGTATAGTTCAGATGCTGGAGGCCGAATTCCTTGCCGTTCCCCAGGAGCCTCAGGAAGTCGCCGGCGCTGGCCCCGCCGGTGACCAGGAGAATGTCGGTGATTCCGGCGTTTACCAGGGCCTGGATCGGATAGTAGATCATCGGCTTGTCGTACACCGGGAGCAGGTGCTTGTTGGTCACCTTGGTCAACGGAAAAAGCCGCGTGCCCAGGCCACCGGCGAGGATGACCCCCTTCATCGTTGCTGGCCTCCGTTCCGGGTGAGTTCCCACAGCTTGGCGTACTTGACGAAGGTGTAATAGGCGTACAGCAAGGCGAGGATCAGCCCCGGCATCCCGTCCCGAAATCCCTGCCGCAGCCCGTACATCTTCACGAACGTATAGATCGGATGGGTGATGAGTTGGTGGAGCCTGAATTTCCGCCCCCGTTGCGCCATCTGTTCCGCCATGAGCGTCGAGTACCGGCTCATCTTCTGCAGATACTGCCCCAGGTCTCGAAACGGGAATTGCAGGACGTGCCCGCGCAGGTAGCCGATCCGGCCGTCGAGATCGAAGCCTTCATGGACCATGTCCTCCCGGTACCGCATGCGGTGCCTGTTAAACACCTGCGGCTGCCGATAATCCGGATACCAGCCGCCGTGGCGGATCCACCGCCCGAGAAAAAAGTTCTTCCGGGGGACGAAGAACGCATCGGCGCGGGGCCCCCGGGCCAACTCGGTCCGGATCTCGTCGCGGAGCTCCTCCGTGGCCCGCTCGTCGGCATCCAGGCTCAGCACCCAGTCGTGCGTGACCAGCCCAAGGGCCCGATTGCGGAGCTTTCCGAATCCCTGGAAGTCGCATTGATGGACCTTGTCTGTGTATTCCCGGCAGATCTGCTCCGTCCGATCGGTGCTGTGAGAATCCAGAACCACGATCTCATCCACCCAGGTGATGCTGGCGACAGCCTCCCTGATTTTGTCCTCCTCGTTGAAGGTCAGGACATACGCCGAGAGCTTAGACATGGACCACTTGCAAGGGCCGCGCCCGAGCCAGAACCTCGGTCACCCGCCGCGCCACAGCTTCGACCGTGATACGGTCCAGACAATCCCAGTAGGGACAGGCCTCGTAAATGCACTTCTCACAAGTCGGCACGTCGGGCCGAAGCACCACGCCCGTTCCCAACGGCTGCCAGCGAGTGGGCGAATTGTTCCGGCGTGGATCGAAAATGCTCACCGTCGGGACGCCCAGCGCTGCCGCGACGTGCATCGGCCCGGTGGCCAGGGACACCACGACGTGGCTTTCGGCGACCACCGCCATGAGTTGGCGGAGCGTCAACTCTCCCATCAGGTCCATCACGCCAGGGGGCCATGTTGTCACCTGCGCCTCGGCCCTGAATTTGTCCCGTTCCGCCGCAGTCCCCGTCAAGAGCACATGGCATCCCTGCTCGGCCAAACGCAGAACGAGTTCCCTGAAATGGATCAGTTTCCAGAGACGGCTGGAGAACCCACAGGGATGGACCAGCACTTGGAGCCCCGGCGTGTCGCCCGTAAACCTCCGTGCCCACGCCCGTTCTTCAGACGTGACAACCAGGCGCGGTGGCGTGACCTCGCCTGGAGAGAGCCCCAACCCCCGGAGCAGGCCGAGATTGTACGCGCTCTCGTGCCGGGAGAAATCGCGGCGGTGCTCGTAGACCCGCCGGTTGAGCAGGAAGGAGTACCACCGATACCCCGTCCCGACGCGCAGCGGCACCCGGGCCAGCCACGCCGCCGTCATGAGCCGGCGAAAGGGTTTGAGGAAGATGGTCGCATCCACATTGCGCTTAAACAGTCGAACGAGTTCGCCTAGGGTCTCCTGCCCGGTCACGGTCAGTACTTCATCGAGGTCCGGATGATGCGCCAGCGCCGGCGCAGCGGACACGCTGGACAGGAAACTCAGGCGGGCCCCCGGCAATTGCCGACGAAGCTCCGTCGCCACAGGGAGCGCCAGGACCTCATCCCCGATTCCGTCGGGCCTGACGATCAGAATGTTCACGGCAGCTTGATCGCCTCATCAATCAGCATGACCGGGATATCATCCTTGATCGGATACATCAGCTTGCAGGCCTGACAGACCAGGCCGTCCCCTTTCTCGGTCAGACGAATGTCCCCCTTGCACTTCGGGCAGGCCAAGATCGCCAGCAACTCCTTATCGATGGGCATAATAACCCCCCTGGTTGAGTAATGGCATCGTCGCGTCGATCACTTGCTCCGGTCGAATGGTGGTCAGGCATTCCATCAGCTTGGTGTTTCGACACGTCCGGCTGAAGCAGGGACTGCACGGGATGCCGCTTCGAAGCACGGTATGACCGGCTCCGTAGGGCCCGGTCCTCCCGGGATCGGTCGGCCCGAAGAGGGCCACGACCGGCACGCCCAGGGCGGCCGCCAGGTGCATCGGGCCGGAGTCGTTCGTGACGAGGACCCGGAGGCGCCGCAGCAGCGCGATCAACTCCTTCACGGTGGTCCTCCCCACAAGGTCAATCGGCCGGGTTTGCATCCGCCTGATGACCTCCTCTCCCACGGAACGTTCCGCTTGGCCGCCGATCAAGACGGCCCGCGCGCCGACCTTTTCTTGGAGATGATCCGCGACCGCCGCGAACGACTCGGCGGGCCATCGCTTCGTGACCCATCTTGCCGAGGGATTCACGGCCGCCAGCGCCGTCCCCGCCTGGACGCCTTCGGATTGCAGGAGGGCCCCCACCCACGACTCCGCCTGCGGATCGCGCGGGAGCGGAAACGCGAGCGAGTCCGGCCGCTCCGGCTGCGCGCCCAGGTGCCGTGCCACCAGGAGATAGCGGTCCACCGCATGGACAGCCGGATTGGGCACCGGTACGCGCTCGGTGTAGAACCAGGGGCTGCCCTCCCGGCCGTTCGCAAATCCGATCCGGACGGGCGCCCCTGAGGCCCACCCCAGCACGGCGCTCCGGAGCAGGCCCTGGAGGTCCACCACCAGATCGAATCGGCCGGCCCGGACCGCCCGAATCGCCGCCGGCCATCCCGCAACCGAGAGATCCACCGCCAACACCCCATCTATATCAGGGTTGCCCTCCAGGACGCCGGCCCATTCGCGTTTGGCCAGCCAGGTCACCCTGGCCGACGGACACCGCCGGCGCAGGGCCGCCGCCGTCGGAAGGGCATGCACGATATCTCCCAACGAACTGGGCTTGATGATCAGGATACGTGAATAGCTCATCGTCATTTGTTATTCGTAAAATGTTTAGCGTTGCGCGATTAACGTTTCACGTGTTTTCGCGGTCTCCAGGATCCACTCCACGGCCTCCCTGAGGTCGCGCGCCTCGTAGTCCGGAGTCAGGCCGCTGGCGCTCATCTTTGCGCGCTCCTCCTCAGGGCGACCTCCACTCGCCACGAAGACCGCTGTCGCGCCGACGTTCCGGGCGAGCTCGACGTCGGTGGCTTTGTCCCCGACCACCCACGACCCCTTCGCCGATACGCCAAGCTCCTCACAGGCGCGGACCACCAGGCCCGGAGCGGGCTTCCGGCACGCGCACCCCTCCTCCGGGCGGTGCAGGCAGACATAAATCCCGTCCAACCGGGCGCCGTCCTCGGCCAGCAGTTGCCGCATCCGGTGATGGATCGCCTCCAACGCATCGGGCTCGATCAATCCCCGTCCCACCCCGGACTGGTTCGACACCACGACGGTCTTTAACCCCGCCGCGTTCAACCGGGCGATGGCGGGCCCCACGCCCGGCAAGAGACGCACGCCGTCGGGATGATTCAAATATCCGGGATCCAGGTTGAGCGTCCCATCGCGATCGAGAAAGACGACCGGCGCAGCCGAACTCCTTCGGAAATGAGGAACGCTTATCGATGAATTATGAACGATGACTGACGAACGGGATACATCTTGGCATCCTTGATCTTCCGTTCTGCGTTCATCATTCTGAATTCTGCGTTCTAGATGCGTTCCGCATTCTACATTCCGCGTTCCAAGTTGCCGCACGGCCGCTCGATAGACCTCGTCGGCCCCGATTCCCTGCATGCACCGGTGGTCGATCGGGCATTCCCGCAACAGGCACGGGGAGCAGTCCACGGGCTTGCGGATCAGCTCGTGGCCTTTGCCGAACGGGGCCGTGGTGATCGGGTCTGTCGGCCCGTAGATCGCGACCAGCGGCACCCCGAGCGCGGCGGCGATGTGCATGGGACCGGTATCGTTGGTGAGAAAGACCCGGCACGGCTTGATCAGGGCCATCAATTGCCGCACGGTCGTCCGTCCGGACAGCACGGTCACCGGGGCTCTCATCATCCCGGCGATGGAGGCGCCCAGCGGCTCTTCGCCTCGCCCCCCGAAGATCAGCACGTGGCCGTCGTGTTCGGCGGCGAGCCGGTCGGCAACTTCGGCGTAGCGCTCCGGAAGCCACCGCTTCGCCGCGCCATAGGTCGAGCCCGGATTGAGTCCGATCAGCGTCCGGCCGGGCTGGACCACGAGCTCGCTCAAAAGGGCGCACGCGGCCGCATCTTCTTCCGGCGTCGTCTGCAACGTCGGGGGCACGGGATCGATCGGGATTCCCAAGGGCCGGAGCAATTCCAGGTAATATTCCGCCTGGTGCCTTTGGCGCAGGCCGGGGGTCATGGGGACCCGATGTGTCAACAAGAACCACCGGCCGTCCGTTGCATAGCCGTAGCGGTTGGGGATGCCGGCCAGGGCCGTGATGGCGGCCGCTTCGAAGGCGTTCTGGAAGAGGACGGCCAGGTCGTACCGCCCTCGACTCAGCTGGCGGGCCAGGGCCAGCTTGCCGCCGAGTCCGGCGTGCGGGCCTGGGTCCCGGTAGAGGACGATTTCGTCCACCGCCGGATGATGCTGGAAGAGCTCCGCCACGGCGGGCTTCACGAGCAGGGCGATCCGCGCGTGGGGGAATCCCGAGCGCAGCGCCTGAAGCGCGGGAATCGTGAGCACGGCATCGCCGAGCCAGTTCGTCCCCCGGACCAGGATGCGCTCCACCGCTCCCGCCCTGGTCAGCCGTTTAAAACGACCCGTTCCCATTCTTCTCGTCCTTCGAGCCAGGCCAAGTCGATCCGGACCGCCCAGATCTCGATCTGATGCTTCGCCAATTCTTCGATGTGTGCCAGCTTCACCGCATCCTTTTCGGTGGTCACGATGCGATCAACACCGAGACGCTCTGCGGAGAGCTTCACCCGTTGGACATCTTCCAAAGAATATGGGTGATGGTCGGGAAAGACGCACTGGCCTGCGACCGTCGCCCCCATTTCTTCCAAAAGCCGCCGAAATGAGTCCGGCTGCGCGATCCCGCTCACGGCCAGCACCCGCCCGCCTTTCAGGGCCCGCGGATGTTCTTCTTCTTCGCCGCCCACCTTCATCACCGCGCTGGGGACAAAGTCGGATACCCAAATGGGCACATTAGGCGCCGCGGCGCGGATCCTGGCCTTGATCTCCTCCAGTCGTCCGGCCTGCCCGGCGCGGGTCAGCAGCACTGCCGAGGCTCGCGCTATCGCCGAGACAGGTTCGCGAAGCCTGCCGCAAGGCAGGAGATACCCGTTCCCGAACGGCGCTGAGGCGTCCAGGAGCAGGAGATCCGTATCCCGGCGGAGGGCGAGATGCTGAAACCCGTCATCCAGGACCAGCATTTCCACGTGATAGCGGTCCACCAGGTATTGGCCCACGCGAGGTCGGTCGGCACCGACCGCCACCGCCACCCCGGGGCACCGCCGCGCGATCAGATAGGGCTCATCTCCCGTCTCCTCGGGATCCCCCCGCACCGAGCGCCCGTCGGAGACCTCCAGAATCTCGCTCGTGCTCCGGCGACGGTACCCGCGACTGATCACGCCGACCCGGCGGCCGCGCGCGCTGAGCGTATTGGCCAAGGCAATCACCACCGGGGTCTTGCCGGTCCCCCCCACCGTCAGATTGCCTACGCTGATGACCCGACAGGGAAGCGATCGTTGGGAGAAGGCCCCGCGGGCGTACAAGGCCGCCCGCAGGCGCATGGTCTGGCCGTACAGATACGACAGCGGAATCAGCGGTGAAAGTATCCCGTCGATAGACGTTAATCGTTCAACGTTATTCGCCAGAGATGACCCGAACGCCGCCTGCCTCATTCCCCTCACACGTTTAACGTTTACCGATCCCGAGGGCTCCTCCCCGAGAACCTGTGCGATCAAGGCCACCGTGCGCGCCACCGCTCCCTGATTGTCCAGCACGAGCCCGTAGGCGACTTTTCCCATCTGCTCAAGACGGGCCCTGTCGGCGAGCAAGGCCCCCATGGCCTCGGCCAATTCCCGGGCGTCGCGGATCTGAAGCGCCCCGCCGTGGCGAACCAGCAGATCCGCCACCTCCGCAAAATGGTCCATGTGGGGACCGAAGACCACCGCTTTGCCCCAGGCGGCCGGCTCCAGCGGGTTGTGTCCCCCGATGGGGACCAGGCTGCCTCCCACAAAAACCAGCGTCGCCTCCCGGTACAGCGCGGCCAGCTCGCCTCGCGTGTCCAGAATGATCACGCGCGGACCGGTCGGGAGGGCCCCTGCCATGCCGGCCAGCGCTGTTCGACGGACCGCCTCGAAGCCCCGAGCGCGCACCATGCCGCACACGGCCTCCGCCCGCTCGATGTGCCGGGGGGCCAAGACCAGGACCA
Source organism: Nitrospiria bacterium (assembly GCA_041490525.1). GTDB lineage: Bacteria > Nitrospirota > Nitrospiria > Nitrospirales > NS-4 > JBGPTH01. The sequence continues at coordinate 21,761 of JBGPTH010000012.1, read as the reverse complement.
GCGACGGCGCCGCATCCAGCAGCCGTCGGTAGCAGTCCACGACCGCCTCTTCCTCACCCGGATGCGTGCTGCCCGCGACGAACAGTTCTTCGCCTTCCGTGACTCCCAGGTCCCGCCTGGAGACCTGGCCCGCCGCAGTCTTCGCCAGCGCCGCGACCTGATCGTACTTGAGATTGCCCGTCCGCACGACCCGCGCCGGGTCCACGCCCAACCGGATCATCCGCTCCGCGTCCCGGTCTGTCTGCACGGCGCAGAGCGTGAAGGCCGAGAGGACGCGGCGGTAAAACGACCGGATCAGGAGATAGCCGGCGAACGAATCAGAGGAGAGGCGGCCGTTGACCAGAAGGACCGGGATCCCGCGCGCGGCGGCCTCCCGCAGAAAGTTCGGCCAGAGTTCCGTCTCGACAATCACGATCAACTTCGGACGCACCGCCCGCAAGGCCGCACGGACGCTCCACAGGAAATCCAGCGGGAAATACAAATGGCGGGCCTGTCCTGCCAGATGGCGGAAGACCGTTTCCTTCCCGGTCTCGGTCACGGTCGAGACCAGGAGGCGGGACTCCGGATATCGCGTCCTCAACTCCCGGACAAGCGGGACGACCGCATTAGCTTCTCCCATGGACACCGCATGCACCCAGATCGTGCGGCCGTCCCGGCAGGCTTCGGCCAGATCCCCGGGTACCCAGCCCAACCGCTGCCGCAGGCCCGGGCGACACCGCTTCTTGGCGAGCAGGATGGCGAGGATGACGGGAGCGGCGAGAACCAGCAGGATATTGTAAAGCCTAAACATGCTTCCCTGTGACTCAGCGACACCCTACCGACTCATCCGCCTCGTCTCCGAGTGTATTGAGCGCCCCTTCCAGTTCCAGCCGTTTCGCCTCAAGCTGGCGGCTGTCGGCATCCTCCGGAACCCAGATCGGGTCTCCCCAGGCAAAGCACGCCCGGCTGAAGGGCAGGGGGACTTCAAAGCGGTCCCAGCTTCCAAAGAGTTTTTTTTTGAGGCGGCGAAGGTCAGCGGGAGAATCGGCAAACCGGTCAGCTTGGCCAGTTGCACGATCCCCGCCTGGGCCACGCACCGAGGACCCCGCGGACCGTCCGGCGTGACCGCGAGGTCGGCCCCGGCCCTTCCCACCCGCGCCAGTTGCCGCAAGGCGCGCGCGCCGCCGCGGGTGGTGGAGCCGCGCACCGAGCCGAAGCCGAACCATATCAGGATACGGGCGATCAACTCCCCGTCATGGTGCTCGCTGATCAGGACGTACAACCGTCGTCCTCCGTAGGCCAGCGGCATCATGAGCTGGCGCCCATGCCAGAAGGCCACGATCACGTTGCGGCCCGCCCCCCAATACGCATGCACCCGATGGGCATGGCGGGTTTGCAGCCGCAACGTCCGGCCCACCAGTTTGATGGCGACCGCCCCGAGCGCCGGGAGCACCCACAGCTTCAGACGGCCCGCGACGGTCATTCCGACCCCGCTCCCTCGCCTTCGCTGTCCTGAAACTGCATCTCATACAACCGATTGTAAATGCCGCCATGGGCCAGGAGTTCCTCGTGGCGGCCCACTTCCACAAGACGGCCCCGGTCGAGCACGGCAATGCGATCGGCGCGCCGAACCGTGGACAGCCGGTGGGCGATCACGACGGTCGTCCGGCCCTGCATCAAGTTGGCCAGCGCCATCTGGACCATCCGCTCCGACTCGGTGTCCAATGCCGACGTGGCTTCATCGAGGATGAGAATCGGGGGGTTACGGAGCAGCGCCCGCGCGATGGCCAGCCGCTGGCGCTCCCCGCCGGACAGCTTGACCCCATTTTCCCCTATCAGGGTCTCGTACGCGTGGGGCATCCGCATGATGAACTCGTGCGCGTAGGCCGCCCGAGCGGCCTCGATGACGGCTTCCGTGGGTACGGGAGGGGCGTCCGAGGGGCCCCCTCCCGCTGTCATGGTCGCGTCGTCCCTGCCATAGGCGATGTTGTTCAGCACCGTGTCGTCGAACAGATGGATCTCCTGGGACACGATCCCGATCCGCCCCCGCAGGGCCGCCAGGCGGATATCCCGGAGATCCACCCCGTCGATGAGGATGGCCCCCGCGGTGGGATCGTGGAAGCGAGGGATCAGGTTGACGAGCGTCGTCTTCCCCGCGCCGCTGCTGCCCACCAGCGCCAAGACCTCCCCGGCCTTGACCGTGAGCGAAACGTCCTTGAGGGCCCAGGCCTCAACGCCGTCATACCGGAAGGCTACATCCCGCAATTCGATCGAGGACCGCACCCCTTCGAGACCTCGGATGCCGGTGTCGATCGCCCTCTCGGTGGGAATGTCCAGGACGGCGTAGACGCGCTCAGCGGCCGCCAAGGCCTGCTGGATCGTGTTGTTGGCGGAGGCCACTCGCTTGATGGGGGTGTACATGAGAAAGACCGCCATAAGGAAGGAGAAAAAGGTGCCCGGAGTCATGGCCCCTTGAATGACCTGGGCTCCCCCGAACCAGATGATCCCGGCCACCCCGATGATCCCCACCGATTCCAGGACGGGGGAGGTGATGGCGGAGACCTGGGTGGATTTCATCCAGGTGCGGAAGTAGGCTTCATTGAAGCGGGCGAAGCGCGCGTCCTCGGCCGCCTCCTGCGTAAACCCCTTCACGATGCGGACACCCGTCAGCGTCTCCTTGAGGACCGTCGACATGTCGGCGGTCCGTTCCTGGCCGGTCCTGGCGATCCGGCGAAGCCGGTTCCCGAGCCGGACCATCGGATAGGCCGAGAGGGGAATCGCCACGATCGCGAAGAGGGCCAGCCGCCAGTTCTGGTACATGATCACGCCGAGCAGGACCAGGAAGGTGAGGGTCTGCTGGAAGAGGTCCTTGAGGACGCCGGAGACGGCGTTCTGGATCAGGTTCACGTCGTTGATCACGCGGGACATCATCCGGCCAGACGGGTTTTTCAGATGAAACCCGATCGGGAGGCGGATCAGATGGCTGAAGAGGCGCTGGCGGATGTCCGTGACCACGCGGCTTCCTACATATGTCATCAAATACAACTGCCCGTAACCAGCCAGGCCTTTGAGGACGGACACGACCATCAGCGCCACCGGCAGGAAAGCCAGCCAGGTCAGGTTCTTGTTGATGAAGATCTCGTCGAGCGCGGGCCGCACCAGCCAGGCATACGCGCCGGTCAGCCCGGCCACGAACCCCGAGAAGATGGCCGCGGCGACCAGGCGGAACCAGTACGGCCGCGCAAACCGGAGGAGGCGCAGGTAGATGCGCATCAGGCGCGCGCCTCCGCCGGACGCAGTTGCCGGAGCACGACGGCGGCCGCGCGCGCCGACGCGCCCGGGGTCCCGAGGAGCGTTCGCACGCGGGCCATCTCCGCCCGCATGGCTTCCCGATACGGCGAGTCTTCTAGAATCCGGCGGGCCTCCGCGGCGAGGCGGACCGGGGTCGCCTGACGCTGGATCAATTCGGGAATAAACGCCCGGCCGGCGACGATGTTGGCGAGGCCGATGCTCTGAACCCCTCGGACCAGGAGGCGGCCGAGGAGGTAGGGGATCCAGGGCAGCTTGTACACGATCACCATCGGGGTCCCGATGATCGCGGCCTGTAGAGTGGCGGTTCCCGATGCCGCAAAGATGAGATCGGAGGCGGCCATGACCCCATTCGGATCGCGCGTCACCAGACCGACATCCAGCCCGGCTCCCACGCACAGGCGCTTGATGTCATCCTCGTTGACCGTCTCTGCCACCGCCAGGATGGCACGAAGAGGGCCGCAGTCCCGCTGCAACAAGCGGACGGCCTCCAGCATGAGCGGCAGCATGGCCTGGACCTCCCCCGGGCGGCTCCCCGGCAGCAACCCAATCACTCGGGCATCGCGCGGAAGCCCCAAGGCGGCCCGGATCTGTTCCCGATTATAGGACGGCGCCACATGGTCCAGCAGCGGGTGCCCGACGAACGTGCAGGGAACTCCGGCGCGGCGGTAGAGCTCCGCTTCGAACGGCAGAATGACCACCACGTGGTCGACCCGGCGTTGCATCCACCGCATGCGGCCAGGCCGCCAGGCCCACAGCTGCGGCGCGATGTAATACACCACACGCCGACCGGCCTGTTTGGCGATCCTGGCGAAGTGGAAGTTGAGGCCTGGCTGATCGATCAGGACGACGAGATCGAGCGGCTCCTCCCGCAGCAGCCGGCGCAAGGTCAGGACCCGACGAGCCAAGGCCCGGAGGCCGGTCGGGCCGACCATGCCGATCACATCCACCTGAGGGATGCCCGGAACCAGGTCCACGCCGGCCTCCCGCATGCGGCCCCCCCCGACCCCGATTACCGACACGTCCGGGGCCAGCGCCTTCAGGGCTTTGGCCAGATTGGCCCCATGCAGGTCGCCGGAAGCTTCGCCGGTAATAATGAGGACCCGACTCATCAGGGAGCGTGCCCGGTGATCTTGTCCATGATGGCGTGCGCCAGTTCCAGCACGGTCGTGCCTTCTTGCCCCGAGACCAGCGGGGGCGCATCGGTCCGGACCGAATCGAGAAAGGCCTCCAGTTCCAGCTTCAGGGCTTCCCGGCCGTCCCCTCGCACCACCTCGGTCAGCACCTCGGGGCTCCCCGAAGAGCCCATGGCCCGGCGCCCCACCACGGCGGTCTGCCCCACGAGATCGATCACGACGTAGCCCTCGCGTTCGTGGATGCGGATTTCGCGGACCTTCGAAGCGGCCAGGCGGCTGGCGCTGAAGGTGGCGATGCACCCGTTCTGAAAGACGATCCAGGCGTGGGCTACATCGGTCGTGGACGACACGATCGAGACGCCCCGGGCGTGGATTTGCCGGACCGGGGCGTCCACCAGGGCCAGGACGAGATCCAGATCGTGGATCATCAAATCCAGCACCACGTCCACATCCGCGCCCCGGGACGTAAACGGCGCCCACCGTCGGCACTCGACCAGCACCGGCGCCTTAACGGCGCCCTGCGTCGCGCGAAACGCGGGATTGAAGCGCTCGATATGGCCCACCTGCAGGACCACGCCACGGGAGGAGGCGGCCGCGACCAGGTCGCGGGCCTCCCGCGCGGTGGCCGCCATGGGCTTCTCCACCAGCACATGCAGACCGGCGTCCAGGCAGACCCGCGCGACCTCGTGGTGGCGCAAGGTCGGCACCACCACGCTCACGGCGTCCACCTCCCCGATCAGGTCTCGGAAGTCCGCCACCGCCCGACAGCCGTGCTTGGCGGCCACCCCTTCGGCCCGCTCGGCGATCACGTCCGCCACACCCACCAGGCGCGCGATGGGGAGCCCCGCGTAGACCCGGGCATGATGCTGCCCGAGGGAGCCCACTCCAATCACCCCGACTCGGATTTCTTTCATGGATCGGAAACTCCCACAATCGCGATGCCGGCCTTGTCGGCGGCGGCCAGGGCCTCCTCCCGGTCCAGGAGCAGGGCTTTGCCCGCCTCGACGGCCAAGACCAATGCGCCACTCTCGACCATCGTCTGGATCGTCTGCGGTCCCACCGCCGGCAAGTCGAACCGCGGGTCCTGGTGCAGCTTGAACCGTTTCACCACGACCGCGCCCCCGCGCGCCAGAGCGGCTCCCCGCCGGATCGCTTCATCGGTCCCTTCGACGGCTTCCACGGCCACCACCACCCGATCCTTCACGACGACGCACTGCCCGATGTCGAGACTGCCGACCGCCTTGGCCATCTCCCATCCAAATTCGATATCGCGCCACTCGCGACGAGTAGGACTGCGACGGGTGAGCGTGCCTTTTTCCACGAGCAAGCCGTCGAGGCCGAACGTGGATTCCCTGATGCGGATGCCCTCCTCCTCCAATTCAGCGGCGATGGCGCGAAGGAGCACATCGTCTTTCCGGAGGGTTACGCGGCGCAGCAGCGCCAGGGACCGAAGGTCGGGCCGGATGTCCGAGAAGAGGTGGGTTTTTTTCACCCCGCCGATCATCACGGCCTGCCGAACGCCGTCTTGCTTGAACGCCTTGATCAGCCGGCCGAGTTGGCCGAGAGCGACCCAGTGGATCCGGTCCACCGCGCCCTCCAGCGACGGGTCGGCCTCACCCTTCAACGCCACGGCCGAAACCCGATAGCCGAGCCGACGCGCGTTGTCGGCAAAGAGGAGCGGGAAACGCCCGTTGCCGGCGACCAGCCCGATCCACTCCTCCCGCTGGTCCTGCCCGCGTTTCACCGCCCTCACTCCTCCTCGCGCTCATCCGAGCCCTTGCAGATCCCCCGCTTGGTCCCATCCATGAAAGCCAGCACCTCTTTGACGTCCGGCGAGTCGCCGAACTCCTGGCGGACCTTCTTGACCGCCTCGGCGAGCCGAAGGTCGGACCGGAACAGGGCCCGATAGACGCGCTTGAGCAGACGGATGCGGTCATCGGAGAAGCCATGGCGTTTCAGGCCGATGGTGTTCACGCCGAAGAGCTGGGCCCGGTACCCCCCGGCCGCCCGCAAAAACGGCGGGACGTCCTGGCCCACCGCCGAACATCCCCCGATCATGCTAAAGGCTCCGATGCGCACGAACTGGTGGATGCCCACAAGCCCTCCGACGATGGCATGGTCCCCGATGGTAATGTGGCCCGCGAGGGTGGCAGCGTTGGCCATCACCACGTGGCTGCCGACATGGCAGTCATGGGCGATGTGGACGTAGGCCATGAGGACGTTATGGTCTCCCACGCTGGTCACCCCGCCGCCGAAAGCCGTGGCGCGGTTGATCGTGACATATTCCCGGATGATGTTGTGGTTGCCGATCCGGACCAAGGTCTGTTCGCCCTTGTACTGGAGGTGCTGTGGCGGAGCGCCGAGGGACACGAACGAGTGGATCTGACAGTCCTCCCCCACTTCCGTCCACCCCTCGATGATCACGTGCGAGTCGATCCGCGTCCCCCGGCCGATCCGGACGTGCTCGCCGATCAGGGTATAGGGCCCAACCGTCACGTCCTCGGCCAGCTCGGCTCCCGGATCCACGATCGCGGCGGGATGCACGCGGGGGGTCACGGCTGAGCCTCCGGGGCGGGAGGACCGTCCGTGATCATCGCCATCAACTCCGCCTCGCAGACGAGGGCTCCTTCCACGAAGACCTCCCCGCGCATCTTCCAGTAGGGGTGCCGGGCCCGAAGCACGTCCACCACGAACCGGAGCCGGTCGCCGGGGACCACCGGTTTGCGGAATTTGGCCTTGTCGATCCCCATGAAGTACACGAGCTTTCCCCCGGGTTCCTTCGCGGACTTGAAGGCCAGGATCCCCCCCACCTGGGCCATCGCTTCGATGATCAGCACCCCCGGCATGAGGGGACGGCCTGGAAAGTGGCCCTGAAAGAACGGCTCGTTGATCGTCACGTTCTTGATGCCGACGATCCTTTTCCCAAGCTCCAGTTCCTCGACCCGGTCCACCAGGAGAAACGGATACCGGTGGGGCAGGACCGCCTGGATCTCGGTGCTGTCCAGGCACACGCCTTGGTCCCCGTTCTGGCTCACTTGGCCACCTTGTCCAATTCCTTGATCACGCGGTCCGTGAGATCGAGGGAGGGATGATTGTAGATGATGAGGGCGCCGGCGCCGTTGTCCCCCTTCTCCACCACCAGACTGAGCTTCTCCTTATCGGCGATCCCCTTGATGATCTGTTCAAGAGTCTTGTTGAACTCGTCCAGCACTTCCTTTTTCTTGCCCTGGACCTCCTGGTTGAACTGAGTGACCTTCCGCTGGTACTCCACCATTCGCTTGCGGAACGCCTCTTCCTTCTCCTTCTTGGCCTCGCCGCTCAAGACGGATCCCTGCTTGACCAGGTCTTCCTCCATTTTTTTGAGGTCTTCCTCCTCCAGGTCGATGATCCGCTGGCGGGATTTGACGTACTCGGCCAACGCATCCTTGATTTTTTTGCCGTTCTTGGTCCCGTCCAAGACCTTTTGCGGTTCGATCACCCCGATCTTCAGCTCGACCGCCCACGCCGGCTGCCAGAACGCCAGCGCCATGCCTGTCGCAATCACCAGAAGCCCCCATCCGTTTTTCATGCCCTGTTCCTTTCTCATTTCTCTCTCCCCACCCTTTCCATACCCTATTGTACCCTAGATCAGACGGGTGTCACAGAAGAGGGAAGGTAAAGGGAAGGCTTTAAAAGAGCGAGCCGACCGAGAACTCGAAGACACCCGGCCGTTCTCCTTCTTTGGGGTGGAGGTTGAAGCCGTATGCCAGACGCAACGGACCGAACGGCGAGATCCACCGAAGCTCCACACCCGTCGCCGGGCGCAGGTCCAAATTCAGCGATTGCCCGTCCTCGAATCCCTTCCCATAGTCGAAGAACACCACCCCCTTGACCTTCAACTCGGGCACCAGGGGAAAGATATAGTCAAAATTGAAGATGAGCTCCTTGGTGGCTCCCAGAGGGCTGGTATCCGTGAACGTAGGGCCCGCTCGTCCGAAGCTGAACCCCCGCATGGTCTGGATGCCTCCCACGAAGAATCGGTCTCCGACCGGCAGCGGGTCCCCGGCACGGTAGCTCTGAGCCTTCCCGAAGCGTGCCCGCGGAGCGAACACGGTGTCCCACATGGCCGGGAAATACCATGCGGTGTCCCCGATCAGCTTGAAAAAGTAGTTGTCGCCCCCAAGCCCGCTGCCTGCAAACTGAGCCGTCACGCTGTGCCTGGCGCCCGACTTCGTATCGACATAGTAGTCGCGGGTGTCCCGGGTCAGCCCCAGGATGATCGCGCTCGTGGTGGAGGTCCCCAACTGTTGCTGGATCAGGATCGGAAGATCCGTTACCGGCACCGCGGTCTGGGAGGAGAGCAAGAGGTCGGTGGATATTTCGTTGCTGATCGTCAACCGTTCTAGGAGGTAGGTGACGCTCCCGCTCAGGTACTCGGAGAACCACTTGCCCAGCACAAGGTCCGCACCGGCTCGCTTTTCGAAGTAGCTGATGAAGAAGGTCTCGCGGGCGAATATGTCGGCCTGGCCCGAGAGCGCCTCATCGAAGAGGTAGGGCTCCCGGAATGTGATCGCGCCCAAGGACCGTCGCTGACCGAGCTGGCCACGAATTTTCAGGAGTTGGCCTCGCCCGAACAGGTTCCCCTCCGTGATATCGGCCACGACCGACAACTGGTCCAGCGAGCTGAATCCCCCGCCTATGCTGAAGGTGCCGGTGGATTTCTCCTTGACCTTGACGTCGAGGTCCACGGTGTTCGGATCGATCTGTTTGGGGATGATCTCCACGGTCTCGAAGTAATTGAGGTTGTTGAGCCGCTCGAAGCTCCGCTTCAAGGCCGCCGTATCGATCAGTTCCGCCTCATCGATCCGAATTTCGCGCCGGATGACCTTATCGCGGGTTTTATCGTTCCCTGAGATGTTGATGTTCCGGACGCGAATCAGGGCCTCCTCTTTAATCTCGAACGTGAGGGTGGCGGTCTTCGTTTCGGAATCCGGGACGATCTGGGGGTTGATGTCCGAGAATGCGTAGCCCTTGGCCCCGTACAGGCCGGTCATCCGGGTGATGTCGTCCCGAATCAGGGCCATCCGGAGGATCTCCCCTTCCTTCAGCTTGCTGCCGGCCCGCAGCTCCGATTCCGGAAAGACCGTCTGCCCCTTATAGCCCACTTTTCCGAGCTTGAATTGGGGGCCTTCGACGAGGGGGAACCGGACCGTGAACCATTTCTTGTCGGGGCTCAGCTCCACCGTGGGCGTCCCCACCTGGATGCTCAGATAGCCTTCGTCCAGGTACACCTGACGGACGCGTTCCACGTCGTTGGCCAGCTCATCTTTCTTATAAATGCCGGAGTCATCGAACCAGGAGAAGAGGAGGGAATACTCCCGTGTAAACAGGGGCTTTTTCAGTTTCTTGGCCGGGATCGCCTGGGCCCCGTCAAAGGCCACGGTTTTGATGCGCGCCCGAGGGCCCTCCTGGATGAAAAAGGTCAGGGTTTTTCGTTCGGCGTCCAGGGTCTTGATCACCGGAATGATCCGGGCGTTGAAATACCCGTCTTCCTCGTACAGGACCCGCAGGCGCTCGACACTGTCCTTCACTTGTTGTTGATCCAGAAAAGACTGGCTGCGGACCGTCAGTTTTTCCCTGAGCTTCTCATCCTTGAGGTTGTCATTGCCGTCGAAGAGGATGTCGGTGATGAACGGCTTCTCCACCACCACGAACACTACGGCGATGCCCCCGGCCACCGACTCGGTCTCCACGCGAACATCTTCGAAAAATCCCATCTGGTAGATGGCGCGGATCTGGTCCCGGATCCCTTCCGCGGAGAACTGATCCCCCTCTTTCCAGGTGATGCGGCCCCGGATGGCGGGCACCTCGATTCGCTTGTTCCCTTGGATTTTTATGGACTTGATCCGTGGCTTGGGCTCCTGAGCCCAGCCGATCCCAGAATCGAATCCCCCGGTCAGCACGCCGCTTAGCAAAACCCACACCCCGAGGAGGGCGGCCACCTGCCATCCGATGGAGCGAATCAGCGGCACGGAACTTGCCATATGATACCTGCCAGTGACAGTCCTTGGTGTGGGACAGACCCGCTCTGCCTCCGACCCCCAACCAGACCTTCATACCCGTGTCCGTCAGCAACCGACTGGGTAACTAAACGGGCGGAAAAAAACGGAGGAATTGTACCGTTCCCCCCTTGAGAAGTAAAGGAAAAAAAGCGAAACCCGCCGTACTGAGCTTGACTTTGGCGGAAGGCAGCCCGTAGAATTCGAAGGTCATGGCTTGCACGAAAGTTTCCAAGGCCATCATTCCCGCCGCCGGCCTGGGAACCCGCTTCCTTCCGGCCACGAAGGCCTCCCCCAAAGAGATGCTCCCGCTGGTCGATAAGCCCTTGATTCAATATGCGGTCGAGGAGGCGGTCGCGGCCGGCATCCGGGACATCATCGTCGTGACGGGCCGGGGGAAGCGTGCCATTGAGGACCACTTCGACCTGTCCTTCGAACTTGAACACAATCTGAGAGAGAGCGGGAAAGAGAAGCTGCTTCATGAGATCCGCCGGATTTCCGAACTCGCCAACTTCTGCTATGTCCGCCAACGGCATGCGCGGGGCCTGGGGGATGCGATTCTATGCGCCCAACACCTCATCGGCGACGAACCCTTCGCCGTCATCCTCGGCGACGAGGTCATTGACGCCGACGTGCCCGCCATCAAGCAATTGATCGACCTGTATGAGACGATGGGGACTGCGGTCCTCGGTGTCCAGGAAGTGGAGCCGGACGAGGTGTCGCATTACGGGATCATCGCCCCCCAGCCGGCGGGGCCAGGGCTGTTTCAAGTCACCGATCTCATCGAGAAACCGGCCCGCGAGGAGGCCCCCTCCCGGCTGGCCGTAATCGGGCGGTATGTTCTCCTACCGGACATCTTTCCCGTGCTGGAGAAGACCCAGCCAGGCAAGAACCAGGAAATCCAGTTGACCGACGCCCTGCGCACACTGGCGCACACCGCGCCCCTGCATGCCTGCCTGATCAACGGGAAACGGCACGACGCGGGCGACAAGCTGGGGTTCCTCAAAGCCACCGTCGACTTCGGGCTGAAGAACCCGGAGCTGGGCGCCCGGTTCGCCGAATATTTGAAAAGCCTCAAGTTGTAGGGGCACGGCATGCCGTTCCCCTACCGCTAACGAAGAGATTCCATGGCCGAGCAGACCCAACCCGAGCCCTCCCAGGTCGAAATCCCGGAACGGCTCCCGCTCCTGCCGATCCGCGATATCGTCGTATTCCCGTATATGGTGCTGCCCCTGTTTGTCGGCCGCGAGATGTCGATCAAGGCGATTGAAGCGGCCCTGGCGGGCAACCGGATCATCATGCTGGTGGCCCAGCGGTCGCTGGAGGTCGAGAATCCCACGTCCCAGGATCTCTACACCATCGGGACGGTGGGGATGGTGATGCGTATGCTCAAGCTGCCCGACGACCGGATCAAAATCCTCGTCCAGGGGCTGTCCAAGGCCCGCATCGAGGAATTCGTCCAGACCGAGCCCCACTTCGAAGTCCGCATCAAGAAGCTGCCGGAGGTCAAGATGGCGGCCCCCTCCCTGGAAGCGGAGGCCCTGATCCGGACCGTCAAGGAACAGCTGGAGCGGCTCGTGAGCCTGGGGAAGATCCTGATGCCGGACGTGATGGTCGTCATCGAGAACCTCCAGGAGCCGGGACGGCTCGCCGACATGGCCGTCTCCAACCTGGGGCTCAAGGTGGAGGCCACCCAGGAGGTACTGGAGATCCAGGACCCGGTGGCCCGGCTCCGGCGGGTCAGCGAGCTTATCTCCGCGGAGCTCGAAGTCCTCTCCATGCAGCAGAAGATCCAGGCCGAGGCCAAGGGCGAGATGGACAAGACCCAGCGGGAATATTTCCTCCGCGAGCAGCTCAAGGCGATCCAGAAGGAGCTGGGCGAGCTGGACGAGCGGGCCGAGGAGGTGGCCGAGTTCCGCAAGTCCATCAAGGACGCCAAGATGCCGGAGAAGGTCCTGAAGGAGGCGGAAAAGCAGCTCAACCGCCTCGAGAAGATGCATCCCGACACCGCCGAAGCGGCGACGGTCCGGACCTACCTGGAGTGGCTGGTGGAGCTGCCCTGGAGCAAGAAGACCAAGGACAATCTCGATATCAAGGCCGCGGCCAAGGTCCTGAACGAGGACCACTACGACCTCGAGAAGGTCAAGGAACGCATCCTCGAGTACCTGGCCGTCCGGAAGATGAAGGAGAAGATGAAGGGCCCGATCCTGTGCTTCGTGGGCCCCCCCGGCGTGGGCAAGACCTCCCTCGGGAAGTCCATCGCCCGGGCCTTAGGCCGGGAGTTCGTCCGGATCTCGCTCGGCGGCATCCGCGACGAGGCCGAAATCCGCGGCCATCGCCGAACCTACGTCGGCGCGCTGCCCGGCCGCATCATCCAGGGCATCAAGCAGGCCGGCTCGAACAACCCGGTGTTCATGATGGACGAGGTGGACAAGGTGGGGGCGGATTTCCGCGGCGACCCCTCGGCGGCCCTGCTGGAGGTCCTCGACCCCGAACAGAACCACGCCTTCAGCGACCATTACCTGGGCGTGCCGTTCGATCTGTCCGACGTGATGTTCATCACCACGGCCAACATCATCGACCCGATCCTCTCGGCCCTTCGGGACCGGATGGAGATCATCGAGATCCCCGGCTACACCGAGGAGGAAAAGCTCGGCATCGCCAAGCGGTTCCTGATCCCCCGCCAGTTGACCGAGCACGGGATCTCCGAGAAGCAGATCGGGTTCTCCGACGGCGCGCTCCACCGGACCATCTCGGAGTACACGCGGGAGGCGGGTGTGCGGAACCTGGAGCGCGAGATCGCCAACGTCATGCGCAAGGTCGTCAAGAAGATCGCCGAGGGCGACGACCGGCTCTACACGATCACCCCGGGCCTCATCCCCAAGTACCTCGGCGTCCCCAAGCACCAGAAGGAAACCGAGGAAAAGAAGGACCTCATCGGGGTGGCCACCGGGCTGGCTTGGACGGAGACCGGTGGCGACATCATCCACATCGAGGCGACGCTCATGAAGGGGAAAGGGACCCTGACCCTGACCGGCCACCTGGGCGACGTGATGAAGGAGTCGGCCCATGCGGCCCTGAGTTACGTGCGGTCCCGAGACCGCCGGTTGGGCATCCACCCGGACGTCTTTGCCAAGCAGGATATCCATGTCCACGTTCCGGCGGGCGCCATCCCCAAGGATGGCCCGTCCGCGGGGATCACGATGGCCACCGCCCTCGCCTCTGCCTTTACCAATATCCCGGTCCGGCACGACGTGGCCATGACCGGCGAGGTGACCCTCCGGGGGCGGGTGCTGCAGATCGGAGGACTCAAGGAGAAGATCCTGGCCGCCAAGCGGGTGGGCATCCTCACGGTGATCCTCCCTCAAAAAAACCAGAAAGACCTGGCGGACATCCCGAAGCATCTCTTAAAGGGGATGACCTTTGTGTTCGCCGATACCATGGACGAGGTCCTCCGGGGGGCCCTGCGACGGCCCCCCGGTCCGCGCGGCACGCGTCCCAGTGCGACCCGTTCCCCCGGCCGAGCCCAGGCGAAACGCCGCGGGGCGCGCCCCTCCCGCTCCCCCCGCTGATGGCTGACCGCCGGATCGGCGAGTTCGAACTGATCCGTCGCCTCCAGCAGGCCACACCGCTTCCTCCTTCAGCCGCCTCCTCGGTCGTGGCCGGGATCGGCGAGGACGCCGCCGTGCTGAAGCCTCGGGCCGGCCGAGTGCTGCTCGCCACCACCGATCTGCTCGCCGACCGGGTCCATTTCGACCTGTCGGTCATCACCTACCGTCAGCTCGGCTACAAGGCCGTCGTGGCCAACCTCAGCGACATCGCCGCCATGGGCGGCGTGCCCCGGTACGTCCTGATCGCCCTGGCACTCAGTCCCCGCGAGACGGCGCGAGACGTCTCCGCGCTGTACACTGGGATCCGCGAGGCCTGCCGGCCGGTCGGCTGCGCCGTGGTGGGAGGAGACACCTCCGCCTCGCGCGGGGGCCTCTTCCTGTGCCTCACACTGCTGGGGGAGGCCGCGCCGCGAGAGGTGCTCCGGCGGTCCGGGGCGCGCGCGGGGGATCGCATCTACGTCACTGGGACCCTCGGAGACGCACGGGCCGGCCTGGAATTGTTGGGTGGAAAAAAGAAACGCCCTCGGAAGACGGCGGTCCGCGCGCGCGACCAGGCCTTTCTGATCGCACGCCACGTGGCGCCGTCTGCCCGTGTCCGGGAAGGACGGCTGCTCGCCGAAACCGGTTTGGCCAGCGCGGCGATCGACCTGTCGGATGGGCTGGCGGGAGATCTTCGCCACGTGTGCGAGAAAAGCGGGGTCGGCGGCCTCGTGGATCTCCGGCGTCTCCCGCTCTCTCCGGCCCTCCTCGCCTACGCGCGGGCCCGGCGGCGCCCGCCGTGGGAGTATGCCCTGACCGGCGGGGAGGACTATGAGCTGCTCTTCACGGTTCCCCCCAAACTGGCGGCCCGCGTCGACGCGCTCATCCGTCGCCGCCGGTTGCGCGCCACCGCCATCGGGGCCATCACGTCCCGGCGGGGGGGTCTGCGCGTCATCGGAGCCGACGGCGCCGTGCGGCCCCTGACCGCAAAGAGCTATGAGCACCGCGTGGGGGGGAACGGGCGGCCGGGATAAGGATGCGCTCCCTCACCCTCATCAAGGACAAATTCCGCCTGATCCTGCACCTGGGCGATTCGCCGCAACGCACCGCCGTGGCCTTCAGCCTCGGCGCCTTCCTCGCCTTCACCCCCACGTACGGCCTCCACATCGCCAGCTCGTTTCTCTGCGCCTGGGCCTTTCGCTTGAACCTCGTGGCCCTGATGGCGGGCACGTTCATCAACAACCCCTGGACCTTTCTGCCGATCGTCGGCACCAGCCTCTGGGTGGGTCTGCTGCTCGATCCGGTCGGCGCTCCGCCCGAGATCGACTGGAGCAACTTCACGGTGCTGATGCTCTGGGACCAGCTCCGGCCGTTTCTCCTTCCGTTCGTGCTGGGGCACCTCATCCTGGGGATCATCGCAGCGGCCGTCGGGTACGTCCTCGTCTATGTCGGCATCCTCCGCTTCCGCGCCCATCAGAAGCGGGCGAACCTGCTTGCGAGCCCACCCCCTCCGTGTTAAGATTTCGCGGTGAAACCTCTCCCCGCGCTCGGTAAATCACATTACGACGGCTCGGCGCTCATCGCCGACCCGATCCACGAATACATCACCTTCACCGTCCCATTCGCCGTCCCCGCGAGGGGCACCACGCCCGGCGAGCCGCCGGAGACCACCGAGAAGGACCTGATCGACTCCCCCTGGGTCCAGCGGCTTCGCCGGATCTTTCAGCTCCAGAGCGCCCGATGGGTCTATCCGTCGGCCGAGCACAGCCGGTTCGTCCACTCGCTCGGGGCGATGCACGTCGCGGGGCGGTTCGCCCGGCACCTCTACCCGTTTTTGCTCAAGGCCGTGCCGCACGCCCCGTCGGCCCCCTACATCGAAGAGCTCCTGCGCGTCACCGCGCTCGTCCACGACATCGGCCACGGCCCCTTCTGCCATTTCTTCGACGACAATTTCCTGAAGCAGTTCCACCTGACCCACGAGAAGCTGGGGCAGGTCATCATCCGGGAGCATCTCGGCCCGCTCATCCGGAAGATCCGGCGAAGCCCGACCGGGCCGTTCGCCAAAGGCGAGGAGCTGGACCCCGACCAGATCGCCCACCTCATCCTCAAGGACAAAGGCAAGGACAGCTCGCGGATGCCGCGCTGGGTGAACGTCCTCCAGCCGGTCATCTCCGGGAGCTATACCGGAGACAACCTGGACTATGTCCTGCGCGATTCGTACATGTGCGGGGTGGCCGTAGGCCCGGTGGATTTGAGCCGCCTCATCCACTACACCATGATCACCGAGAACGGCTTCACCATCCATAAGACGGGCCTGCCGGCGCTCCAGATGTTCCTGAACACCCGCATGTACCTGTACTCCAACGTGTACTATCACCGGACCACCCGGGCCATCGACATCCATCTCCGGGAGATCTTCGGGGACACGATGCGGCTCCTCTTCCCGCATGACCCGCGCAAGAAGATGGACGAGTACCTGGCGCTCACCGACTGGTCCCTGCTCGAAGAGGTCCGGGGCTGGGCCGCGTCTTCCAACCCGAAGAAGCGGCGGCTCGGCGAAGAGTGGGCCCGCATCCTCAGCCGCGACGTCAAGTGGAAGATGGCCTACAACACGGTCCTGAAGGAGAAAGGCCAGGAACGCGGGATGGATTTCCCCAGCCGCGAGCAGTTCGAGAAGCAGATCCAAAAGGAGCTCCCGGCCCGCCTGGCCAAGGTGCCCTTCAGGGTGGACATGGCCCCGCTGGATCCCCGCCCGGACCCCAAGGACACGCGGGGCGTCCCGCTGTACGTCTACGATCCGGGCACGCAGACCGTCTCAACGGAGCCGCTGGAGGAGTTCCTGGATCTCCTGCCCACGCGCCTGATCCAATTCCGGATCTATGCCCGCAACCACGACACCGACGCGGCGCTCTCGCGCGCGGCCGCCGCGGTCCTCAACAAAGCCCCCTCCAGCCTCCCCACCAACATCTGACTCAAGAATCCCTTCTCCCCTTGAGGGAGAGGGTCAGGGTGAGGGGTGTTTGACCAAGCTCTGATCCTATGTCATCATATAGGCTGTTATATAGGTCTATGGGGAGGCTCTATGACGATCGGAACGAAACAAGCGAACTTCACATTGCCGGAGGATCTTCTGGTGGAATTGAAGAGAACTATCCCGAAGGGAGAACAGAGTAAAGTGGTGAGTGAAGCGTTGCGGAACGAGCTCAAGAGGATCAAATTCAAGAAGGCGTTACAGACCAGCTTCGGCGCATGGAAGGATGAGAAGCATCCGGAGCTGGCGAAGGGGACACGCCGGTTTGTCCGCTCGCTGCGCAAATCCAGACGTCTTAAACCACTTGCCGGTCGATGAGCAAGGTCCTTCTGGACTCGGACATCCTCATCGACCTTTTGAGGGGGCGCGAGGACGCGCGGGTATTTCTCCACGATCTGGCCGGCCACTCAGTGCCGTGTTGTTCAGTCATTTCAGTGGCAGAAATTTACGCCGGGATGCGCCAGGAAGAAACTGCCTCCACAGCCGCTCTCCTCGACGGGTTGGTCATCCTGCCGGTGACGAAAGAGATCGCCGAAGTGGCGGGGCATTTCAAACGGAGATCGAAGAGCCGCCGGTTGGAGCTTGCGGATTGCTTGATCGCCGCGACGGCGTTCGCTGAAGGCGCCTCCCTGGCCACGGGCAATGCCAAGGATTATCCGATGCCGGAGATCACCCTCCTGCCCGCGCGAAGATAACCGCCCTCTCCTCCTTCGCCGCCGCCGCGGTCCTCAACAAAGACCCCTCCAGCATCTACACCAACGTCTAAGGCAATCAATTCCTCTTCGTCTGTTCATTGCTGCAGGCATCAAGAACTTTTGCCAAACCTTCGGCCAAATCTTGAGGAAGTCTACAACAGAGAAACACTATTGCTTCTAATCCTGATCGCCTACCCCGTTTCTGCATCAGCTTGAAGAATTGCTCATCAGTGAAAACAAGAATGCGCCTTCTTACGGTGGCGGGCAATAGATTAAGCCAAGTAAGATCGTTTCGCACTTTCCTGACGGCTCCTGTATTTTCATTGCCAGGGAGAGTCTTCGCCCTATTGCACACGAAATCGGCGACAATTTGCCCATCACTCGAAACAGCGTCAAATCTGTGCGGCTCTCCAGTTTGGAGTTTCACGTCCCTTTCCTTAAAACCCACACCACCGCATTCCTTCGCAAGCCACTCACGAAGGTACGGCTCGACTTTAGCTTTAATAAATTGTGTGTCGGCCATTATCCTGTAGCGCTTAACACTGCAGTGCCTACCCCAGCACCATCGGAAGCGGACGCAATTCGCGACGCAGCGGATCGAGGATGTAGCCCAGCGCTTCCAGGGAGACCATGCCGAGCAGAGGCGTATCGCCCTTTTCGCCGAAAATGATGGGCGAAGCCCTCTCAGAGTGATCCAACGCGAATAGGGCATTGCCGACCTTGCGGGTAATGTCCGTGCCGTCAGCCAATGTGAAGGTTTCGGTTTCACGCGACTTGATTCCCAGTCGCTTTAGGATTGTCTTGGGGACGACGCTGTACATAGCGCCTGAATCAACAAGAAATTCGACCTTCAACCGCTTCGATCGATCTGCAGGATTGATAACAGTGGCTTTGATATAGGTGAGTCCCATCAGCTTGCTCCTCCCACGGGTGTCTGTGACAGCTCGTTTACGCTTCTGTGGATGAGACACGGGAAGGAGGGAAAACGTTGAAGCCGGGAGCATCATTTGAGTGGGCCTACCCTAAAACAGGCTAGGCCACCAACGCGAAGGAGTCAAGCGGGTGGCGCCGCATGGAACTCTGGCGGAGCGCAGCAAGACCCGAGTCTGCGGGGCTGCAACGCCGAAACCACCCGTTGCAATCGAGCGGGTGACACCGCATGGGCGCCCAGATGCAGCGTGGGGCGTACAGCCGGGTCTGCGGGGCCTCGACGGCGAAACGCCCAGCTGCGCTGGGCTATGCGGGGGCACCCGCGGGGTCTCATTTCCGATCGGTCATGTCCCTTAGACACGTGAATTGCGGAAAGGTTCAGGCAAGGGGTATCCTTGGCCTTGCCAGGGAGGCCAACCAATGAAACCCAATCGGAACCGCTTCGAAATTCTACCCGGGATGAGACAGGGTATGACCTCGGCCTCGCCCCTGCCGACCCGGATCGTCTCGAACGAGGAGTTTCCTCCGATGCCGCAGACGCCCGCTCAGGCGCAGGTGGAGTGGTTGATTTGCAAGAACGGCGAGCGGCTCGCCCGCTCGCTAGGGCTCAGCCGCCGCGAGTTTCTCAAGACCACGGGCGGCATGGCGGTGGCGCTGCTGGCCATGAACTCCGTCTTCGGGCGGTTCTTCGATGTTCTGGAAGTGGAAGCCGCGGAGGGGGCCGCGTTCGCGGCGCGAAGCGGCGAGCCGGGGTTTATCTTCGACGTCCAGACCCACTACGTGAGCCGAGGCTTTGACCCTTCCAACGCCGAGGCCTCGCGCAAAGGCGCCGTCACGAAGGAGGGACTGCTGGGGCTCCGCCGGCGCGCCCGCGAGCTGGGCGGCAATCCCAAATTGGCCGGAGACAAGGGCACGCTGGCCGATCTCGACTGGGTGAACTTCATCAAGGAGGTGTTCCTCGACAGCGACACCTCGCTGGCGCTCATCAGCACGCCGCCCGGGCCGTATCCCCAGGAGGCGGTCGTCCCGCCGAAAGAGATGGCGCACCTCCGGGACGAGCTGAACCGCCTGACCGACTCCCAGCGCATGCTGGCGCACGGCCTGGTCACGCCCCAACTGGGCAGGGCCGACCTGGAATTCATGGAGATGCAGGCCGCCTCGCTCAAGGTGGACGCCTGGAAATGCTATACCGGCGCCCCGCCCAAAGGATTTGAGCATGGCTGGTGGATGGACGACGAGAAGATCGCCTACCCGATGCTGGAGAAGGCGCGGGCGCTCAAGGTCCCCCGGATCTGCGTGCACAAGGGCCTGCCGCTCGGCCCGGTCGAGGACTACAACCATCCGCGGGACCTCATCAAGGCGGCCAAGGATTTTCCGGACCTCAAGTTTCTCGTCTATCACTCGGGGCTCAAAAGCAGTCGCTCCCTGGATGAGAGCGCCGCCCGCACCGGGGAGATCCCCTGGACCAGCGAGTTCTGCCGCATGAAGCGGGCAGAGCCCGCGATCGGCAACATCTATATGGAGCTCGGCTCGACCTTCGCCCAACTGGTCACGACGAACCCGGCAGCCTGCGCTCACGTGCTGGCCCAACTCATTGGAGCGTTTGGAGTGGATCATGTGCTCTGGGGCACCGATTCGATCTGGTACGGCACGCCGCAGTGGCAGATCGAGGCCTTCCGGCGGTTCCAGATTCCGGACTTGCTCGTGGAGCGGCATGGGTATCCGCCGCTCACCACCGAGGGAAAGGCGAACATCCTAGGCTTGAACGCCGCGCGGGTGTTCGGGGTGGACGCGGCGGCGAAGCGAAACGCGCTGCCGGTGGATTATGTGAGCCGGATCAAGATGGCGTACCGGGAGGAAGGCCCCAACCCGAGTCACCGGCTGTACGGCTGGGTGACGGGGTGACTCCCCCTAGGGCGAGACCGGGATAGCTGAGTTGCCGAGCGGCAGCCTGGTGAGAGAGAACGGGTTGACGCGGGACCCGTTGAGCCAGGCGCCCCAGTGCAGGTGCGGGCCGGTGGCACGGCCGGATTGCCCGACCGTCCCGATGACCCGCCCCGCCGCCACGCGCTCCCCTTCCCGCACCTTCGCCGTGTCCAGGTGGAAGTACATCGTGTAGAGCCCGAGCCCGTGGTCGAGGATCACGCTCGTGCCGCTGAAAAAGTGGTCGTCCACCATCCTGACGATCCCGTCGTTGCTGGCCTTCACCGGCGTCCCGAGCGGGGCGGAGATGTCCTCCCCGTTGTGCTGATTGCGCGGCTGCCCGTTCAGGATGCGCTTGCTGCCGAACGCCCCGGTGGGGACCCCTTCCACCGGCACGATGAAGTCTCCGGACCAGAGCCGCTCCGGCGTGAAGGCCGCGAACACCGCCTTCACCCTTTCCTTTTCAACATTGATCCGGTTCAACGCAGCCGCATCGGGGTCCACCTGATCTTTCGGCAGGGTCATGGCTTGCACGCGAAAGTGTTCGGCCGCCACATCCACCCGGAATATCCGCTGCCGTAACCCGTCGGGATACATGATGTTGGCCTTCAGATCGACCGGCGCCGGCTCATCCGCCAGGTCGATCCCGACCAGGGCAGCGAACTCGCCCGGACGCCCCGTCTTAAAGAACGGCACGGTTCGGTCATGGAACCGGCCGAGAACGGAGACGGGCGCGCCGTCGGCCACCAAGGTGAGGTAGAGGACCTCTCCCTGCTTGCCTTTGAGGATCGGTCGCGCGCCGGGCATCGCCTCATCGCCGGCCTCGGCGGGTAGTGCCGCCGCGCGGCCCTCCGCCGCCAGGGGGGCACTGATCAGAACCAGGCCCGCGAGCACCGCGAGGGCCGGGATCCGCAGGGCGGCATCAAGGAGGCGAGGGGTCACGTCCTGAGTTCGCGGAACGCGCGCTGGCCGGGCACCTGGGCCAGAAGCTCCTCGACCCGGCGGTTGGTGGAGCTGAACGGATCCATGCAGAGGATCGTCTCCTCCCAGTAGCCGTTGAGCTTGAGGTAGGTCCAGTCCACCGTGTAGGACCGGTTCTTCGCGCGGGCGAACCGGATGAAGTCGCCGCG
>JBGPTH010000011.1:0-82421 GCA_041490525.1 Nitrospiria bacterium | reverse complement strand
CCGCCCATCGCCGGGAATATTGACGGGGGACAATACCCGCGTGATCTCGATCTGCTGAGCCGTCGTCAAGGCACGTTGAAGGCGATCCGCGAGCTTGTCCTGGACATCACGCGGCGGCGCGGTCGGCTTGGCCAATTCGGATTCGGGAAGGACCAGCACCAGCCCGGCGTGAACAGCGGCGGATAGGGGGGGTTGAGGCGAAGCCACCTCGATGCCCGACAGATAGTCCATCACTCGATCCGGCCCGGCCACGCAGCCGGCCACGCCGAGTATCGCGAGAACCGCAACCCTCTTCCCGAGCCGCCGAATCAGATTGCTGTGCTTCATTGGGCGGTTATGCACTACTTGCCTTATTGGGGTTTGCCATTGTATTGTTGCTTTGGGCAGTCATCATCGGAACAATTGTGAGGGCCGATGAATCCCAAACTGTGGCCTCCAAAGCGATCAAAGCGGAGGTTTCGAGTCATTTGGGTTACACGCGTATGGACGAGGTCAAAGCCATCGATATAGCTGACTTCCGTAATGATAAATATATCTCGGTTTCCCTTTTGAGCTTCCGTAATCACGCCAATGGGTATTTCACAGGTTTGCAGGCCGAAGGTCTGCTTTGGTCCTATAACCTGCGGCATATCAGCCGTGGTCCAATTCGCGGAGTCAAATGGGTCTTTGATTGGCCCATTAGATTTGAGAACATTTGGGCAGGAATATCTGACAACCACTCTACGTGCGGGCATGTTGCCGGCATTGTTCACGAAGATAGTGACGCCATGCACGATCACATTTTCTGGAGGGTACGGCACAAATCCAGGATCTCCGAAATAGACAAAGGCGCGATCTCTGAGGCGAGAGGTTTCATCGGTGCGATCCAATATCTTTCCTTGCCAATAAGCAATCATGGCGAGGATTATAGTTACTATAACGAGCAAAGCAGTTGCGATAGCTGTAATCAGTCCATCGAACTTATTAAGGCCGTTAACAACCCGATTCACACGGGCTTTCACGGAAACCCACGCATCTCGAAGGAGTTTGCAAAAACCGCATTTTTTATTAGCTGTGCGGTTTTTGTCTGCGGATTTGTTCTTGCTCTCGCCGCCTTGGGTCATGCAAGCCCCAAAGGTCAATAACTAGGGTCAGAGTCGATTTTGAAAACTTTGGCACAGCCGTCGGCTCGCTGCTAATTAGACTCGGTCTTTTCCGCTTTGATGTATCCCATTTCCTTCCACTTTTTCAGGACATATTCTCGAAACTCAGCATCCGGCTGCGAACCACAGATGGGGGCAAGTTCACGGCCAACTTTGGTCAAGATCGCATGGCCAACGCCCATTTTATTGTCTGTTTCCTTTTGGAATTCAAGAAACATCGGTGCCCCATAGTAGTAGACAGTAACCTCCTTAGGAATTTTCATCCAATCAAAATCAACAACTGCATCGTACTGAATAAGTCCAATGCTATCTAAATGTGTGAGCGACTCAAAGTTGATGCCCCATTTATTGTAAATTTCGTGGCGAAAGTCATAGATCAATGGTTCGAACCCTCCAATCACCCAGGCAAACTTGCAGAGATTGGTAAACAGCTGAGCATCGTTTTTGTCCAAGGACGACAAAAAAATTCACGGTTCTCTTGCTATAAGACCCTGGAGAGTTCGCCTCACCTGCTAAAACCCGAGACCAGAGACTTTGCATTTCCGTATCCGAAATCAGCCGGCATTTGTCAAAGAAGTTGGTTATCCAATCATCCTCAACTTGTTCGGGTTTGGAATTATCATCGAGTTGAGGCAGCGCTTGGCGGATAATCTCCTCAATGTTCTTCTGTTTCTTCGCCTCTTCCTCAAAAAACCGATGAAATGCCCGACGGTGAAGATCAGAAATCTGTATCTGGGACTCTGCGTATATGCGCTCCGCTTCCGCTTCTGCCTTGGCCACGCGCACAATTTGATATGGTTTGAATACCCCTCCCACGGCCTCAGAGATCTTTTCTATAAGCACCGTGGCTGGCCTGGAAAGTTCCCCGATATTAATTAGAGGATTATCGCTGCTCATTTCTTTTGACTCAAACTATTGAGTAGACTAGTCAGCCTATTCCCAGGGTTGAGCGCTGTCAAGTTCACGCAGTCCCAGGCGATTGTACGGGTGGCGGCGAACAGGCGTTCAAGAAAACCAGGGTCAGGCACATTTTCTCAGAAGAAAATTGAGCCAGACCCCACCACGCGGGTGACACTGCATGGGCGCCCAGATGCAGCGCGGGGCGTACAGCCGGGTCTGCGGGGCTGCGACGGCGAAACGCCCAGCTGCGATGGGCTATGCGGGGGCAGGACCCGCTCAAAACCGGTGGGGCTGCTCGGGCGACAGGACCCGCCCTTACTCCCCGACGCGCACCAGCAGGCCTTTGTCCTTGCAGGCCGCGAACATGAGGTGGAACCACGCCACGAGGAGGGTGAGGTAGAGCGCATTCAGGCCGACGGCCCAGACTAATTCAGATGTTGGGAACGCGCCGGTGGTGATCACCGCGCGCATGCCCTCGAAGACGTGCGCCGCGGGGTTCAGGCGCGCGATGGCCTGAAGCCATCCGGGGAGGACGGACATCGGATAGAAGACGCACGAGATCGGCTGGAAGAGAAACACCAGGCCCCAGGCCAGCACCTCCACCTCCTGACCGTACCGCATGATGAGACCGGTCGTGAGCACGCCAACACACCAGCCCGCAATAATGAGATTGAGGACGAAGGGAATGAGGGAGAGACCCAGTACGAACACGTTGAAGGAGTAGAACGCGAACGCGGCCAGCACCGTCACGCAGGACACGGCCAGGACCTTGCCCACGCTCAAGGTCATGGTCGCGGCCAGGAACTCGCCCGGCGTCAGGGGGCTGGCGAACAGATTCATGAGGTTGCGCGACCAGATCTCCTCCAGGAAGGAAATCGTGATCCCCTGCTGGGCTCGGAACAGCACGTCCCACAGGATCAGCGCCCCCAGGAAGAACAGGACGAAGTTCGGCAGCGCGGCCTTGAACTGCTGAAGATAGAGCGTGATGAAGCCCCAGATGACCAGGTCCACGAAGGGCCAGTAGATGATCTCCAGCACGCGAGGAAAGCTCCGCTTGTAGAGGCATATGTGGCGGTACAGCAATGCGGTGATCCGGTGGAGCTTCATGGCCGGCTCACGCTCGCGGATTGATCCCTGGCGAGTTTCAGGAAGACCTCTTCCAGGTCGGTCTCCGCATACCGCGCTTTGATGGCCTCAGCCGTCCCCTCCGCGACGATCCGTCCCCGCTGGAGGAAGATGATCCGGTCCGACATCTCCTCCATCTCCCGCATGTTGTGCGAGGTATAGAGCACGGTCAGCCCGGAGGTGCGTCGGATTTCTTTGATAAGCGAGCGCGTTTTGTCCGCAATGTCCGGATCGAGGCTCCCGGTCGGCTCGTCGAGGAACAAGACTTGCGGCTCGGTCAGAAAGGCCTTGGCGAGCGAGAGCCGGGTCATCTGGCCGGAGGACAGCTTGCGGGTGACCTTATGGCGAAATTCCTCCATCTCCATCCGCTTGACGACGTCGTCCACGCGGGCCTGGATGCGGTCCATCCCATAGAGCCGGGCGATGACCCAGAGATTCTCCTCGACGGTCAGGGCCTGCGGCATCGAGACATAGGTCGAGGAGAAGTTCACCTTGCCCAGAATTTCCTCCCGATGGCGGTCGAACGGCAGGCCGAACATCCGGACCTCGCCGCCCGTCGGCGTGATCAGCCCCAGCAGCATCTGGATCGTGGTCGTCTTGCCGGCGCCGTTCGGCCCCAACAGGCCGAGGATTTCGCCCTTGCGGATCTCGAAGGAGACGCCGTCCACGGCCGTGAACTCGCCGAAGCGCTTGGTCAGGTTCTCGACATGCACGATCGCTTCGGCCATGGGTCCTCGTCAGAGAGGGTTAGAACAGAAACTCGGAGAGGTTTTCGCTGAGGTGGCAGGTGAGGCACTTGCGGCTCAGCACCTTGCCCTCGTATTCGGTTTTCCCATCGTGACACCGGAAACAGTCGACCCCGCGGTGGGCGTTGACCATCGAAGACTCGATCGCCGCCTTTTCAGCCGCCGGCAACTCATCCATTTTGATGTGCCCGCGGGGGACCACGATCTTGTAGTCTTTATACGGTTTCGCATGCACGACCGTGGCATGGCACGTGGTGCAGCCTTCCCCTTTGCCCCGCTTCTGAAAGGCCTCCATGTGCTCGCGGTGCTCCATGATGAGGCCGGCCTTCTTGAGGGGCCCCGGCAGGTCCCGCGTGGTGATTTCGGAGATGCGCAGCATGTTCCGGTGACAGGACAGACAGACCTCCGAGTAGACCGTCGCCTTCAGGTCATCCGGCTTCTTGGGCGTCCCGAAGACCGTGACCCACACGTCGTGGGTGCCCTTGAGGACCTTGTCCTGGAGAAATCCTTCGAACGTCGGACGGACGTGACAGGCCACGCAGGTCACGTCCTTGTGGGAGGACTTGACCCAGGTGTCATACGAGGGCTTGATCGTGTGGCAGGACGCGCAGAAAGTGGGCGCGTTCGTGAGCGGAATGGCGACGGCCCCGGCGACCGCCCCGAGGACCGCCAGCGCGATCGCGAGCAGGGCGACCTTCGGTATTCGGAACTCCATCAGACAAGCCGCTCGCTCCTGCGCGGGAACCGCTTGGCGATGATGGCGGCCAGGCCCGCGATGTCGTCCGGGTCGAGCACGGGCACGCCGGCGGGAACGCGGTCGAGCGGTTTGTTGGAGACGAGGGCCAGCAGCCCCTCGGGCGACACCTCCACCTCACCGACGTGGTCGCGGACGACGACGATCTTGGGATACCCTTCGTGCTTCCACCCCTCGGCGATGATCAGGTCCGTCGAGTCCTGGACATAGCGCGCCCGCAGCTCCTCCACGCGGACGTCCTCGTCCACGTCGGTGAACATCGCCAGGCTGCCTTTGGACGTCACGATCACCGTGCTGGCCCCGGCGCGCTTGTGGCGCCAGGAGTCCTTGCCCTCGGTGTCGAGGTTGAATCCATGACCCGCGTGCTTGATGGTCGCGATCCGGTACCCGTCATTGACCAGCGCAGGGATCAGCCGCTCGATGAGGGTGGTCTTCCCGCTGTTGGAGCGGCCCACGAAGGAGAGAATCGGAACCTTCATTGCATGTCACTCGTTAGACAGGAAACCGTTAATCGTTCATCGTTAAACGTTAATCGTGCATCAGTATTCGCGTTTAACGAATAACGTAGCACGCTTGACGACTTCACAAACGACGGCTCAGAACCCGCCGCCGAGCACCTGGACGTTCACGACGTCGCCGGGCTTGAGCTTTTCGACCTCGACGGGCAGGTCGATGAGGCCGTTCGCCTTGACCATGGAGGTCAGGATCCCGGACCCCTGGGGGCCGGTCGTCCGCACCATCAGCATCCCCTTCTCCATCCAGAGAATGCCGCGGAGGAAATGGCGCCGGTCGGGTCTCTTCGAGAACCGCTCCTGGAACAGGGCCTGGACGACGGGCCGGGTCAGGACGCGGTGGCCGCCCATCTTGAGGATGGCGGGGCGCACCAGTTGCTCGAAGGTCACCATGGACGAGACCGGGTTGCCCGGAAGCCCGAAGGCCAGGGTCTTGTCGATCCTGCCGAAGGCCACGGGCTGGCCCGGGCGGATCGCCAGCTTCCAGAAGTTCATCTCGGCGCCGAGTTCCTTGAAGACCGCCTTGGTGAAGTCATAATCCCCCATGGAAACGCCCCCGGACAGGACCAGGAGGTCGGCGTTCAGGCCGTGCCGGATTTTCGCCTTCAGGTCCTCGGGCCGGTCCCTGGCGATCCCCAGGAGGATCGGCAGCCCGCCCGCCTCCTGCACGGCCGCGGCGATCCCATAGCTGTTGGAGTTGACGATTTTCTCCTCGCTGAACCGCTCGTCGAGATCGGCGAGCTCGTCCCCTGTGGAGAGGATCGCCACCCGCGGGCGCTGATGGACGAAGACGAACGGCTTCGCGAGGATGGCCAGCATCCCGGCTTCGGATGGACGGATGGCCTTGCCCTTCGGAATGATGCAGTCGCCCCTCCGGACGTCCTCGCCCTGCGGCCGGATGTTGGCCCCCTGCTCCGCCTCCTTGAAGACCTTGACGGTATCCGGGGTGTGCTCGGTGTCCTCCACCTTCAAGACCGTGTCGGCGCCCTTGGGAAGGGGCGCGCCGGTCATGATCCGGATGGCCTCGCCCTTCCCGACCGCTTTCGCCGGGAACTTGCCGGCCGGCACATCTTCGATGACTTTGAGCACGGTGGGGGTCGTGACAGCGTGGGCCTGCTTGATGTCCTCATAGCGGACCGCGAACCCGTCCATCGCCGAGTTGTCCCAGGGGGGATTGTCCCGCTCTGCGATGATGTCCTCGCCCAGCACCCGCCCCAGGGTTTCGAGCAACCCGATCTTCTCCACCCCCAGCATGGGGACGGTCTCCAGGACGATCTTCAGCGCGTCTTCTAATTGGGTGAGATCATTCATCGCGGCTTGATCGGGATGAAACCCTTCTTCGTCGGGGCAGCCATCTGGCTCATCCCGCGTTTTCGCACGAAGTCCTCCACCTTATTGGCCAGGTCGTGGAAGGCCTGGGCGGTCTCGGTGTCCGAGCAGAACATGGCGAAGGGCTCGCCGGCGTCGCAATGCGTGACGACCTCCGGGTCCAGCGGGATGCGCCCGAGGAACGGCACCCCCATGTCGATGGCCGCGGCCTCCCCGCCGCCCTTCTTGAACACCTCGATCTCCTTGTGGCAGTGCGGGCAGGACAGCCCGCTCATGTTCTCCACGATGCCGATGACCGGCAGCTCGCTGTCCTTCACGAAGTTGACTGACTTGCGCGAGTCCAGCAGCGCCACCTCCTGGGGGGTCGTGACGATGATGCATCCCGTCACGTCGCCGATCAGGTCCATCGTGGTCACGGATTCGTTGCCGGTGCCGGGGGGGAGGTCCACCAGGAGATAGTCCAGCTCCTGCCACTCCACGCCCCCGATGAGCTGGTTGATGAACTCGTACTTGTAGGCGTCGCGCCAGACGATCGGATCGTCCGAGTTCTGGAGCAGGAAGGCCATCGAGGCCACCTTGATGTTGTAGGCCTGGAACGGGATGATGCCGCCGTTCGCGCTGATCTTGAGCTTCTGGCCCTCGCCCCCGACCATCTTGGGGATGTTCGGCCCGTGGATGTCCATGTCCACGACGCCGACCTCCTTGCCCAGGAGAGCCAGGCTCACGGCGAGGTTCGTGGTGATGGTGCTTTTCCCGACGCCCCCCTTGTTGCTCATGACCAGGATTTTGTGGCGGATGACCGACATCCGCTTGTTCACCAGCCAGCGGCTGTGGCCTTCCTTGTCCTTCTGGCAGGTCTCGTTCTCATCGCACAGGGCGCAGGCCCACATATAGGTGCACGGCTGCGAAGCCGCGTGTTGGATGATCGGAATCTCTCCGGGCATGAGTGTCTATCTCCCTTGGATCTTGTCCACGGTATGTTCCAGCACCGGCAGGACGACGGCGAGGCTCTCCCGGGCCCCTCGCGGGCTTCCCGGCAGGTTGAGGATCAGGGTCCGGCCCCGCACGCCGGCCGTGCCCCGCGCGATCATCGCCGTCTGCACCTTTTTCAGGCTCTCCATCCGCATGGCCTCCCCGATGCCGGGGATCTCCTTCTCGATCACCTCGCGGGTCACTTCCGGCACCACGTCCGTGGGGCGCACGCCGGTCCCCCCTGCCGTCAGCACCACGTCGGCCCCTCCCCCGTCGCAGAGCGCGATCAGCCGCGCGCGGATCGCCGACCGGTCATCCGGCACCACGTCGTAGGAGGCGAGCGCCGCCGGGACCGCCTCGACGGCCTCCACCAGGCCGGCTCTCCCCTTGTCCTCTTCCTTCCTCTCCGCGATCTTGCTGCTCACCACGAGAATCGCGACCCGAATCACCGATTGCCGACCGCCGCCGTCGCCGCGGAGGCCGCCGGGGCGGCGTCCGGCGCCGGCTTTTTCTTTCCGAACAGCTTGGCGCCGACGATCCCCATCTCATAGAAAGCGTACATGGGGACCGCCATGATGGATTGGTTGAAGGGGTCCGGCGTCGGCGTCAGCACCGCGGCGATCACGAACGACCCCACCAGCGCCCACTTCCAGTACCGGCGCAGCATCACCGCGTCCACCCACCCCAGGCGCGCGAGCAGCGTGATGGCCAGGGGCAGCTCGAACATGATCCCGAAAATCAGCAGGAACCACAGGTTGAATCCGACGAACGCGGCGATCGACAACTGGGGGACGAATCCCGAATCGATCCCGTATGTCACCAGGAAGTTCAAGGCGAACGGCAGCACGACGAAATAACAGAACATAAGACCCAGGTAGAACGCGAGGCTGCTGATGATCACGAACGGCATGACGAAGCGCCGCTCGTGCGCGTGCAGGCCGGGGGCCGAGAACTGCCAGATTTCGAACAGGAGGTACGGCATCAAGAGAAAACAGGCGAACACCATGGAGACCTTCATGTTGTTCCAGATCGCCTCGGCGGGCGACAAGAACACGAAGGGGACTTTCTTCAGGGGGGTGGGCTCCCACTTCATGACCAGTCGGCCGGTGGACAGCCACGCCATCAGGTCGCTGAAGTTCCGGGTCTTGACGATGCCGTCGAGGGTGTACTGGTCGCTGAAATTGACGAAGACGAAGGCGTTCTGGAGGGGGATGCGCACCACGTCCATGACCTGGACCGAGTAATAGAAGGACAACGCGAAGACGATCGCCAGT
The DNA here is from genome assembly GCA_041490525.1 of Nitrospiria bacterium. Classification (GTDB taxonomy): domain Bacteria; phylum Nitrospirota; class Nitrospiria; order Nitrospirales; family NS-4; genus JBGPTH01. The sequence continues at coordinate 73,667 of JBGPTH010000011.1, read as the reverse complement.
ACGATGACTCCGCGGGTCAGCCTGACGCGGAGCTCCTCCAGGTGCTCGGTGAGCGGCATCTTCGGGTCTTCGAGCGGCGCGAAGACCTTTTCCTGGACGCCTTTGAAGAACTTCTCGAAGCGACTGGCCATGGTTCCCGTTATTCGTTATGCGTTAAACGGAAAAACGTTTTGACCTTCGTTGAACGTATAACGTTTCACGTTTAACGATCCCTACGGGTTGATGACGACGAAGATGGAGTTGCCCTGGCGATTCACCAGCAGCACGGCGCTCTCCTCCTTCTTGATCTTGGCCGCCGCCGTCTCGTAGTCCTTGACGTTCGTGATCGCGCTGCGGTTGACTTCCTGAATCACGTCGCCGCGCTGCAGGCCGGCCTGCTCGGCCGGGCTGCCGGCCTGGACGTGCGCCACCACCACGCCGGTGGCCTTCGCCCCGATGTTGAGTTGGGTCCGGGCCTCCTCATCGAGGGCCTTGATCCGCAGGTCGGACAGGACATTCAACGGCCCCTTCCGCGGCTCGGCAGCCTCAGGCGGCTCGGACGGGGCGCCGCCCCGGGCGAGGACCGCGTCGGGCGGGCGTTCTCCGACCTTGATCGTGAGCAGGGTTTCCTGCCCCTCCCGCATCACCTTCATTTTGACGGTGGCCCCCACCAACGTCTGGGCCACGCGATTGCGCAGCTCGCTGACGCTCTGGACCTCCTTGCCGTCGAATTCCACGATCACGTCGCCCCGCTTGACACCGGCCTTGAGCGCGGGGCCCAGCTCGTTCACGTCGCTCACCAGGGCGCCCTTCTGCTCCTTCACCTTGAACGCCTTGGCCAGATCCGGGGTGATCTCCTGGATCCCGACCCCGAGCCACCCACGGACCACCTTCCCGGTCTTGATCAGGCTCTCGGCGATGGTCCTGGTGATGGAGACCGGCACGGCGAAGCCGATGCCTTCGCTCCCGCCGGTCCGGGAGAAGATCGCGGTGTTGATGCCGATCAGCTCGCCCTTCATGTTGATCAGCGCGCCCCCGGAGTTGCCGGGATTGATGGCGGCGTCCGTCTGGATGAAATCCTCATAGTCCGCGATGCCCACGTTGCCCCGGCCGAGTGCGCTGATGATGCCCATGGTGACGGTCTGGGAGAGGCCGAACGGGCTGCCCACGGCGAGCACGATGTCGCCCACCTGGAGCTTCTCGTAGTCGCCCCACTTGAGAGACTGGAGGCCCGTCGCCTCGATCTTGATGACGGCCAGGTCGGTCTTGGGGTCGGCCCCGACGACCTTGGCCGTAAATTCCCGCTTGTCGTGCAGATAGACCTTGATGTCCGAAGCCCGGTCCACCACATGGTTGTTGGTGACGATATAGCCGGTCGGATCGATGATCACGCCCGATCCGCCCGACATTTCAGGACGGGGCGGGCCGCCGGGCGGGCCCATCTCGGGCTCGTCCTGTTCTCCCGGAGGACCGAATGGGCCGGGGCCGCCGAACGGGCCGGGGGGCGGTCCGCCGAAGGGACCTGGACGTCCCGGAGGACCCTCATGGTCGCGCCGGCGCGGGTCGCGGGGACCGCGGACCCTCTCCCCCTGCGTGACCTGGATATTCACCACCGTCGGGGTGACGGCTTTGACGATGGCGGAAAAGCCTTCGACGAATTGCGGGGGAACCCCCGCAGCCACACCCTCCGTCGTCGCCTGCGGAGCGACGAGGACGGCCGCGGCCAGGACCGCGCCCGCAAGCCAACTAGCGGTAACACGATTAAACTTGACCATCATGGATAGCCCCTCATTCAAGAAGTTGAGATGAACCGACCCGGTAACGCCGTATGATACCCCAGCCCGCATGGCATTTGCCACTGGCAAGTAAGGAGACCCAACCGCTTACGGAACGGGCCGGGAGCACAAAGGAAGGGATGAATCAGGTGATCAGGGCTTGGGTTTATAGCCCCGGGACAGCATGCACTGCTCGAGGTCTACTTTGACGAACGGGGAGGCGAGATCGCTATCCTGCCGGTTCCTGGCAAAGAACCCACACTCCTTGTATTCGCGTTCAGTTTCGGTCTCGGTCTTCCCTTCCTGGCTCCACGGGATTTCGGGGGTGGCGCAGGCGCTCAAGAGAGCCAATAGGATCAGAGTCCAACGGGTCGTGCCGTTCATGTTCAGCCTCTCCTGCCTCAGCATGAAATGAAGGGGGCCCGGCCCGCCGTGCGGCGGAGCCGGGCCCCTCGTCCCGATGGTAGGTAGGGGCGGGCTTTATGCCCGCCCATCGAAACTTAGAACAGGATCGACGTCATCACATAGCCCCAGTTCTGGTCAGAATTACCAAAACCGTTCGTGGTGCTATTAGGCGCCCCTGTCTTGTTAATGATTGAAGACTTGTCCAGGAACTCACCGGCGAAGAAGTGGCCGTACCCGAGCTCGAATTTGAACTTCTCTTTGAACGTGTGCCAGTAGTGGACGTCGATCTCCTGGCCCAGTGAAGCCGCCTGGTTGGTCGCCGTCGGTGCCGCGTAGATTCCCTGGCTGGCCCGATACCAGTTGTCGGTCGTCCGCGCCAGCCGGTCGATGCTGTAGTTGACCTGGAGTTTGCTGACGTCCGACGGCTTTATGTCGAACACAATCTGATACGCGACCATGTTCTTCCAGGCCATCAGGTCCATGTACCCGAACTTGCCGTGGTTCGTCGGATACAGGTTGTCAAAGGTGTTGAGATGGCCGACGCAAGTCCCTTTGGTCACGCAATCATCGCCGGAGGCGTAGTCGAACTCAAAGCCGAGTCGAGGCTTCATCGGGACCGCCGCCATCGTGTAGCCGATTTTTACGGCTTCCGCATGGGCGTTGATGTGGAGGTCTTGTTTTTGAGCGGCCCCACCGCTCGCAATGCTACCAAATTGCCACACCCCCTCGGCCGTGGTGTCCAATCCGCCGGCTTTGCCGTTAATCCGAGTGCCGAGGGAGCTTCTTGATTGGTCAGAGGCCTGAGGGGTAACCAGCGTGGTGGATCCAACTGTTCTGTTATCTGCCAGCAGGAAGTAGTACGGCTCAATTGTCCAGTTCGCGACCGGTTTGAGCGTGACATAGGCGCCGTAGATGTCCTGGTCGGTGGTGGCCCTGGTGGTACCAGTGTTGAAGATGACCCCACTACAATTCGCATTACCCGCCGCGCACCCGGCTCCAACTTCCGTGTCGATGATGCGGGCCCAGAAGAGGTCCACATCCGCCATGCGGGTGGCATAGGTCGCCTTGACGGCGTCGAACGAGTTCCCTACCTGGCTCCACCCGAAGTTCCCGAAGAGCCGGTGGTCGCCATAGATAATCTCTTGCCGGCCGAGCTTCAGGCTGAGGCCCTCTGCTCCGACGTTCTTCACCTGAATATAGCCCTGATGGAGATCCACACCGCTGCTGTTCTGATTCGCCGAAGATACGGTGCCAATTCCGGAGGTATTGGAAGTGCCGCACCCCGAGGATCCGACGCACTCACTGCCGAAGACCCTAGCATCCTGGAGCTGCGCGAAGAAGGACACGTCCGGGGTCAGGTCATACGCGACACCCACCCGAACCCGTTCGCTGCCCGCGCTCTCGTTACCAGCAACAGTCCCGCCAAACGTGCCGCTGACGCGGTACTCGTACCGAACGCGGATCTCTCCACTGATGGTCAGCTTGTCCACGTCCACCTTGGCGAACGCGGGGTCGGCGGCGACCATCGCCCCCCCGACCGTGGCAAAGACGGCCAGGGTCAACCACCCTGTAAACTTGTTTCTGATCTGCATAGCTCCCCTCCTAGTTGATGATTGTGCCCTGTGCCTCAATTGCCCCGGCCCCGGTCTTTCATCCGGGGCCGCCTGGAAAATCACAAAAAAGATGAAGTAGGGCGGTATTGTACAACTCTTTTTGGTCAAATCAAGCTTTTTTGCTCTCCGGCTCCTTTTCGGACCCCCCCTGGGTCTTGATGGCCTCCTCCGCCTCCTTCATGGAGGACTCGAGGTCCTGCTCGATCGACTTCATCTCGGCCTGCATGAGATTGAGCTCGGGCTCGACCGACTTCCGGACATCGTCCGTGGCCTCCTTGAACCCCTTGACCGCCTTGCCCACCTGCCGTCCGATCTCGGGCAATTGCTGCGGGCCGAACAGGAGGAAGGCCACAATCAGGATAACCAGTATCTCAGTGACACCCAGGCCAAACATGGCCGTGAAACTTTCCGGTAAAGCTTACGCCTTGCCCGCTTCCCGTTGAACCGGCGGATTGACAGGGCCGACCGCCGGCTCGGAGGGGGTCGGCATCGTCGGTTGCGCCGAGCTCGCTTGTTGGACCGAGAGCTGCTCCGGCTCGGGCTCATGCACTGATTTCTTGAACCCCTTGATGGCCTTGCCCACGCCTTCCCCCAATTGAGGAAGCTTGCCGGCCCCGAACACGATCAGCACGATCACCAGAATCAGCAGTAATTCCATCCAGCCGAATCCAAACACGGGTCGTCCCCTTCAAGTTAATCGTCAGGATCACCACCCCTCTCCCACCTCTCACATTGGGAGAGTGGATTAGGGGAGAAACGGGAGGCATCCTAACATAAGGCTTTTAAATATATCAAGAAGATTTTTCCTGGCCCAGGGAAAAGCGGTAATACTCGATTGGCCGCCCCTGTCCGGCCGGACTCCTCAAGAGCGCCTGGATCCGATCCCGTTGGAAGCCCAAGGCTTCCAATTCCGTCATGGCGCCGAGGACTTCTTCCTCCGAGAGGTAGGCGATCGGGTCCGGCACGCCGGTCCGGGGACGGCGTTCCAGGATGGTCGCCAACTCGGTCCGATCAGGCTCTGGGGTCTCGGCCCGGATCGGGTAGTCGAAGGGGCGCCGGTAGGGGGCGGTGTAGACCCGGTCCAGGGCTTGCAGGGTCTTCAGGACCAACTGATCCCCTTCCCACGGCTGGAGTTTCTCCAAGGACGGGTAGGTCTCTAGGAGGTCCACGACGGTCATCACGTTCACGCCCAGCATCCGGGAGACGAATTCCTGTTGGGACTCGATGGTGATGTCGGTGAACCCGAGGTGGCGGGCCACGTCCTCGCAGAGGGCAAAGTTCACGATGAACGAGTATTGTCCCCCATGGAGCCCGTAGCACGGCTTGTCCGGGTTGGCCAGCACCGCCTGATCCGGCGTCCCGGCATCCAGGAAGGTCACGCGTCCACGCGGAGCCAGCAGCCGCTGCGCCTCCTTTATCGTGGCAAAGGCCCCGAGGTTGACCGGCACGATCACCAGGTCGTCGATAGACTTCAGGAATTCGGTGATCATCTTCCGGTAGGGAACCCGCTTCCAATCGATTGACCCGTAGTCCTTCTCCCAGATGATCTCGTCCAGGAAGGGCGGTTGACCGTTCAGATTCGCAACATCACGGGCCTCGAAGGCCTTCACGAAAGCGAACCAGTCGGCGAACTCCCGGGATTTGGCGTCGCTGAGGTTGGGGCGGAGCCGTTCCTCGATCACCTCGCCCTCCTTGCGCAGGACGATCTTGGTCCGAAGGTCGCTCCAGAGCTCGTTGCCGTGAATCCAGTGGACGGTCCCCGGTTGTAATCCGGCCAGGTCCTCCACGTCCGCCTGCAGAGACGATACCTGCGCGCGGTGCGGCTGGAGGTCGGGATGCGCCAGCGCCGCCTGCAGCATGTCCCGGTGCTTGTCCACCAGGACATAACGCGTCTTGCGGTAGAGGCTCCCCTCGGCGTCGAGGTCCCTGAGATGGGAGAGAAAGCACGCGGCCAGGTTGCCGTTCCCGCAACCCCACTCCTGGACCACCAGGGTGGCCGGGAGGTCCGTGCGCACCCGGTGGGCTTGGTGGAAGTCCGCGGCGAGGGCGTGGGCCAGCCGGTAATCAGCGCCGGCCAGGGTCTGGTAGTAGTCCCGTGCCCGCGTCCCCCGGAGGCCGTAGAAGACGGCGTTGAGGTGGGCCTGCCAGTCGTCCACCGGCTTGAACTCGCCGAGGACTTGGGGGGGCGTTTCTTCGTTGGTCGTCAGTGCCTGCGGGAGCTTCATGGCCACGCCGGATTCTAATTCTTTTCTTGACGCGCGGCAAGCCGGTTTGGTTAGATAACAGAAAGAGGAAGCACACAGCCCGTATGCCTGAGTCCCTAAGGCCCCATCTCTCCGTCGTCATCCCGGTTTACAACGAGCGGGACAATCTCCATCCCCTCACGGCCCAGACCCTCAAGGCGCTCTCAGGCCAGGTCCCCTCATTCGAGATCATCTACGTCGATGATGGGAGCACCGACGGAAGCGGCCCGCTCCTCGACCAACTGGCCCGGACCCACCTGGAGATCCGGGTGCTCCATTTCGACCGGAACTACGGGCAGACCGCGGCCTTCGACGCCGGCTTCCGGCACGCCGCCGGGGACCTGATCGCCACCCTGGACGGCGATCTGCAGTTCGACCCCCAGGACATCCTGAAGCTCCTGCCGCTTGCCGAGCGGTACGACCTGGTCTGCGGCTGGCGCCAACACCGCCATGACACCCTCCTCAAGCGTCTCTCGTCCCGGATTGCCAACCTGGTGCGTAACGCCGTGATCCACGACGGCGTCCACGACACCGGCTGTTCCCTCAAGGTCTTTCGCCGAACCGTCGTGGAGAGGATTCCCTTCTTCGAGGGCATGCATCGGTTCTTCCCCGCTCTGGCTCGCATGCACGGGTTCACCGTGGCGGAGGCGCCGGTCAGCCACTATCCACGGGCGCACGGCCGATCGAAATACGGCATCGGTAACCGCCTGTTCAAGAGCCTGTATGACTTGATGGCGGTCCGCTGGATGCAGAAACGGTGTCTGCGCTATCGGCTCAGGGAATCGGACCATGAGCCCCACTGAGACCATCTGGCTCATCATCGGCTTCGGAGGCCAGGGGCTCTTTTTCACCAGGTGGCTGGTCCAGTGGTTCAGGTCCGAGCGGGAACAGGAGAGCACGGTTCCGCTCTCCTTCTGGTATCTCAGTCTAATCGGCGGCCTGATCACCTTGGCCTACGCCATCTACCGCAAGGATCCTGTCTTCATTGCCGGGCAGGCGGTCGGGTCCGTCGTCTACCTCCGGAACCTCATGCTCATTCACCGGAACCGACCCGTTCTCGACATCCCCACCGCCTCGCCGCCCCCCATTTCAACGGGAGGAGGCCCATCACCCGTTGCATTCGACGGAGCAACGGGTACCCGCGCCCCTTCCGCACCCACTCCCAAGAGCTGATGGGCGCTCGCGCCCATCTCGCCCTCCTGGTTTCCTCCTGCGCCCTCCTCTTTTTCCTGGGCCTCGGCACGCTCGGTCTCACGGACCGCGACGAGGGATCAAATGCCGAGGCCGCCCGCGAAATGGTCGAGTCCGGCGATTGGATCACCCCGACCCTGAACGGGGTTCCGCGCTTCGCCAAACCGATCCTGCTCTACTGGCTCATCTCCGGGACCTATCTGGCCTTCGGGGTCAGTGAATTCACGGCCCGGCTCCCCTCGGCCGCCTTCGGGACCGCGCTGATCGTGATGCAATACCTTTTCGCCCGGCGCATCCTCGGGCCGGCCGCGGGCCTGCGGGCCGCCCTCATGCTGTTGCTGAGTTTTGAAATCCTGGGGATCGCCCGCATGGTGCTCACCGACATGGTCCTCGTGTTTTTCACGACGCTGAGCATTTTCAGCTTTTTCCTCGCGATGTGGGGAGAAGGGACGGCCAAGCGCTGGTACTGGGGATTCTACCTGGGCATGGCCCTGGCCACACTGACCAAGGGCCCCGTCGGGGTGGTGGTCCCGCTCCTGGCCATCGTCCCCTACCTTCTGCTCACGAGGCGCTGGAGGGACGTGCTCCGGGAATGCCGGCCCCTGACCGGCACGCTCGTCTTTTTCCTCGTGGCGGCTCCCTGGTACGCGACGATGCTCCTGCTCCATGGGGCCGAGTATGTCGCCTCGGGACGGAGGGATACCATCACCCGCTTCTTCTCCGTCGTCGGCTTCCACGGGGGAACGGTCCTGTTCTATGTTCCGGTTCTCCTCCTGGGATTCTTTCCCTGGAGCGGCTTTCTTCCGGCCGCGCTCGTCCAGGCACTTCGAGGGTCCCGAAAGGCCGCTATTCAAGACCCCTCACGTGCCTTGGCTGTGTTGTCAGGAGTCTGGGTCCTCGGCGTCTTCACCTTCTTTACACTCTCCTCCACGCGCCTTCCGCATTACATCGCCCCCATGTTCCCGGCGGCGGCCCTGCTCGTGGCAGCGTCATGGGACCGCCTGCTGTCAGGCCCGGCGGAGCGGGCGGCCAGGCTGTCCCTCTGGCTGACGTTGGGAACCGGCTGCCTCCTGGGTTTAGCCTTCGTCGGGCTGGACTGGGCTTATGACCACTTCAATGCCCAGATCGTGTTGGAGTTCCCTGTTGCCGGACAGGTCGGCCTGGGGTGGGCGCCGGTTGCGGTGGGTTTCCTGCTCCTGGGCGGGACTGGGCTCTTCGCGTACGCGGCCATTCCAGCGGGAGGGGGCCCCGCTGACGCCCCTCCCGCACTCACGCCGGGAGGACACGCGGGACGGAGCCTGGCCATTGCCTCGGCGATGATGGCCGGGGTCGCGCTCCTGATCATCACCGTCGCCCTGCCGAGGTTTCATCGCTACTTCATCGGGCCGCCACAAGAACTCGCCGCCATCGCCGGCATGAATTTGGGCGCACAAGATACCTTGATCGCCTATGGCGGCTCGCAACCCAGCCTGATCTTCTCTGCCAAACGCCGCTGTGAGCCTGCGAGGCGCTGCATCGAGGTGATCAGTCCGGGCGAGGAGGAGAAGATGCGTCCTCTGTTGGACCGCCCCGGTCAGGTGATGATCCTGACGCAGGAACGCCTGCGTGCCAAGCTTCCGCCGCCGGCCGCAACCTATCCGGTTGCCCTCAGCCGCTACGGGTACGTGCTGCTGGCCAAAAACCCCACCTTTTGAGTGGGCGTCACCCGATGGGGAGGAGTCCCCTCACCGATCGGATGGCGGCGACCGCCAGCACCGCCGCGCTCACAATAAGCGCTTCCCGACCCCAAACCGGGAATCTCTCCCCTGCCCTTCCCTCCCCTTTTGAAGGGGGAAGGCGGGGGTGACTGAGGCCATCGAGACCCAGCGGCAAGAGCGCCGCAATGAGCAGCCCCGCTCCCCACCACGGGCCGTCCGCGACCGCCACGCCGGAAACTAAAGCCACCATTCCGAGGACCGGCAGATAACTGGGCCGCCGACGCCCCTCCCGAACCCACATGATCGCCAGGCCCCGGAAGAGGACGCCCGCCAGGATAAGGCCCGCCCCCACCGTGAGCTGCCGCATGCCAAGCCTCGAGTCGGGGCTGGGATGCAGCACGACCCACAAGACCAGGAAGACCGAGACCACAAGGGGCATGCCGATCCGAAGAAGCCCCGGCAAGGCCTCCTTGCCCCACCGCTTGAACCCGGTCGCGGCCAGGGTGCCGACCAGCACGCCCAGGATAGCGGCCGCGAACACGTCGGTCGGAAAATGCGACCCCCGGAGGACCCGCGATAGCCCGACCAACCCGGCGATCAGGAAGAGCGGGATCCGGAGAGCGGGCACGAACCACGACACGAGGGCGGCCGCGCCGAAGGCGTTGAGCGTGTGGCCGGAGGGGAACGCATCGAGCCCCGAGGCCAGCGAGGGGCCCACGACGAGGTCGTCCGAATGGGCAAACCGCGGGCGGGGCCGCCCGATGAGATGCTTCAGCAGATTGGTGGCCGCCGCGGCGCTCAATAGGACGGCGAGGCCGCGCAGACCTATATCTGTATGCTGATTGCGGAAACGCCACCAGTTGCTGAGCCAATGGGCCAATCCCGCCATCGAAAACGTCATCGGTGGGAGTTGATCCCGTTGACGCCACCAACCGAGCAGGCCGATCCCAAGAAACACGCCGGCGATCACCGCTCCCTGGCCCGGGAGGGCCAGGAAATCTCCGATCCGGTTGAGGGTGTCGATGTCGAAGGACCGCACGAAGCGGGCCGCCGGCATGTCCAGCTCGTGGAGCATGACGGCGAGCGTGATGAGGATGGCCAGAGAGGAAAAGCTAAAGCAGGCCCGCTCCCACGGCTTCATGGGACCCAGTCGGCGAGGAAAATATTGAACTCCCCTTTCTCCTTCGCGCCCCGGTTCGAGACCCAGACCAGCTTCGTGCCGTCGGGCGAAAACATCGGAAAGCTGTTGAACCCCCCGCTGAACGTGATCTGCTCGAGGCCGGTCCCGTCGTCATTGATGAGAAAGAGCTCAAACGTCTGCCGCTCGGGGTCGTGGAGGTTCGAGGAGAAGATGATCCTCCGTCCGTCCGGATGGAAGAACGGGGCGAAGTTGGCGGCGCCGTTCCGCGTCACCTGCCGCTGGTTGCTCCCGTCGGCGTCCATCACGAAGATCTCCAGCTTGTGCGGCTCGACGAGGTTCCGGGCCAGCAGCTCCTTGTACCGGGCGAGCTCGTCCGGATCGGTCGGGTGATGAGCCCGGTATGCAATCCGCTTGCTGTCCGGCGAGTAAACGGGGCCGCCGTCGTAGCCCACCGCCGATGTCAGGCGCTTCACGTCCGTCCCGTCCAGCCGCATGGAATAAATATCCAGGTCGCCGTCTCGCACCGAGGTGAAGACGATGCGCGAGCCGTCCGGCGCGACCGTCGCTTCGGCATCATAGCCCGGCGTGGCGGTCAGGCGGAAGAGGTCCTCGCCGCGAAGATTCGCCGTGAAGATGTCGTAATCGTCCAAGGCCCAGAGGTAGCGCCCCTGCGCCGAGGGCTTCGGCGGGCAGACCGGGCTCTTGAGGTGCGTCGAGGAGAAGAGCACGCGGCGGTTGCCGGGCAGGAAATAGCCGCACGTTGTGGCCCCCTGGCCCGTGCTGACGAGATGCACCTCGCCGCCGTCGAGGCTCATCACGTATTCCTGGTAGCACTCGCGCCCCTCCCGCGTGGACTGAAAGATCAAAAACCGGCCGTCGAAGGAAAAATAGGCCTCGGCGTTCTGGCGGCCGGTGGTGAGCTGGCGGATGTTCTTGAGATGCCGCTCCCCCGTCGTCTTCCGGATGATCGGCTCTTCATCCCCACGAGCCACGACCTTCCCGTTCTCGAAAACCACGTAACTGTTCCAGCCGTAGAAGAACAGCAGGCGCGCGACCGGCTTTACCGCTTCCGCGGTCAGCCCATAGAAAACACTCACGACGTGGGCGGGGTCATCGGGGTTGCGGAAGGAGAGCAGGAGCGCCATTCCTTCTCCCCGATAGTCCTTCCCACCGACCTGAAACCCGTCCGGTCGCAGGTCCACTCCGCGCGGCAGCCCCCGCCGCGCCCACTCGAAGGAAGGCCCGGCGCCGGGCCCGCCCAGCACCAGCACCGAGGCCCCTCGAAGATCAGCCGAGGTGAACGCTCCGGCCTTCCGGACCGCAACTCCATCCTGGGGCGCCACCCGCTCGGCCAGATCCCGGTAGGACGCCAGTGCCGGAGCCTCTCCCTCCGGCACGACCACGAGACGTTGCGGGTCCGTCACGAACAAGTTGAGCATGGCGGGCAAGTCGCGGCGGGGGATCCGCCGGAAGAGGTGATAGTCGGGGTCCTCCTCAGGCTTCACCTCCGCGGCGCCCGGCTGCTCGATCCACCTGGCGAAAAAGGGACGCAGGTCGCGGGAGGCTGTCTTGCCGAAGAGGTCTTCGAGTTCCCGCCACCCGACTCGGCGCCCCCCGTACTCCGCCGCGAGCCGCTTGAGGCCGCCGAAGAAGGCCGCGTCGCCGATCTCGCGCCGCAGCATGTGAAACACCATCGCGGCCTTGCTGTATCCAATGGCGCTATCGCGCTGGTCGGCCTTTCGCTTGAACCGACCGATCGGATAGTCCTGCTCGGGGGTCACATACACGGCATAGCTCAGCAGCATCATGCGGCGCTCGTCCCGCGCCTTCTGCGTGTCCCCCTTCAGCTCATACCAATAATAATTGGCCAGGTACGTGGTCAGCCCCTCGACCCAGTTCCCGCCCCCGTCGTTGAAGACATGGTTGCCGATCCAGGAGTGCACGATCTCGTGGCCCAGCGCGTAGGGCTGGGTATAGTGGCGGCGAATCGAGCCGGCGCCGAGGAGTGTGTAGGAGGGCATCCCCAGCCCGCTCGCGAAAAAATTCTCCACAATCGAAAACCGGGGGAAGGGATAAGGACCGAGCAACGCGGAGTAGGTCTCCAGATACTCGGCGGCCGCCTTCAGGTATTCATCCGCCAGGCCCGCTTCATCCGGATAGAAGTAGGTGGCAATCTCCGTAGAGCCATTTTTCTGCGTTTTCACGACGAACTTGCCAGCGGCCATGGTCAGGCCTTCAGTCGGCGCGGATGTATTCCAAGTAGTGATCGTCTCCGCCGGCGTCGTGATGCGGTCGACCAGCTCTCCCTGTCCGATCAATTCCCATCCGGTTGAGGTTTTAACAATGACCCGATAGGAGGCCAGCGAGTCCGGTACGTCAGGGTACCAGTAGGTCTCCGGCCCGATGTAGACGCCCTCTGGCCCGATATGTCCGGAGGTCTCGCTGGGAGTCACAAATCGCAGATGACGCGGCTCCCGCGGCGGGTCGCGAATCTCGCCGGCATAGTCGAAGTCCAAGGCAAAGGTTTCCCCCGCGCGCACCGGCTGATCCAGCGCGACCACGATTTCATGCGCCCGGCGTGGATCAGGCTGGGTCGTCCCCCCGGCGTCAGGTGCGGCCGAGGTTGAGAGCGCCCTCGAGCGGAACGGCAGCGATTTCCCCTCCCGCGACACCGACGCGGCCACGAGGGCCTTGTTGAGCGTCACGGCAACCTCCTTCACTTCCGACCCGATTCCTTGAAAGGTCACCCGGTCCCTCACGGCCACGCGATGGGACGAGGGGTCCAGCGTCACCTTCATATCATGGTGGCGAAGGTCGAACCGGCCGTCTTGTGCGGATGACAGCCCGGGAACGTTCATTCCCAGCAGCAGGCAAAGGAGAATGAGGACTGGCCCTACGCTCATGACGATTCTTCCCCCAGCAAAGCCTCTAAGAAAGCGTCAGGGTCGAATGGCTGAAGGTCCTCCACCGCCTCGCCGATGCCGACATAGCGCATGGGGAGCCCCAACTCCGCGGCCACGGCCACGACAATGCCGCCTTTGGCCGTGCCATCCAATTTGGTCAGCACCACCCCGGTCACCCCGACGGCTTCATGGAACTGCCGCGCCTGCGCGAGCCCGTTTTGGCCGACGGTCGCGTCCAGGACCAGCAAGACCTCATGCGGCGCGCCGGGCATCCCTTTTCCAAGCGTGCGCTGGATCTTGCGCAACTCCTCCATGAGATTGGACTTGGTGTGCAGCCGCCCCGCCGTATCCACGAGCACGATGTCGGCCTTGCGCGCCCGGGCCGCCGTGACCCCGTCGAAGGCGACGGCCGCAGGATCGGCGCCCGCCTGGTGCTTGATGAGGTCCGCCCCGACGCGCTCCGCCCAGATTTCCAGTTGCTCCCCCGCGGCGGCCCGAAAGGTGTCTGCGGCGACCAGCACCACGCGCTTGCCGGCCCGGCGGTAGAGGCCTGCGAGCTTGCCGATCGTCGTGGTCTTCCCCACTCCATTGATGCCCACCATTAGGATGACATGGGGAGAGACGCCGTCCGCGGAGGAGACCCCCGCTACCGGCGGGCGCGGCTCTCGCTGGGTGGGGACCCGCAGGCGTTCCGCGATCGCGGCCTTGAGGGCCGCGCGGACGGAGGCGGCGTCCGCCTCTCCCGACTGCCTGACCGACGCCTGGACCGCCTCCATCAAGGCCGCGACCGACCCAGCGCCCAGGTCGGCGGCCAGCAACGCCGCTTCCAATTCCTCCATCAGTTCGGGGGTGATCCGCCGGGTTCCGGGAAGGAGGCGGCGGAGAGAGCCGAGCAGCCCCTCGCGGGTCTTGGTAAGCCCACGGCCTAATCGAGTCAGCACATCCATGCCCCATTCAGGATGATCGAATCGCTCTGAGAATCGTCCGTTCCTTGCGGGCCATGCGGGCCGCCTCGCGGGGGCCGCGCTCATGATCATACCCCAGGAGGTGGAGCACGCCGTGAACCAGTAGGCGGCTCATCTCCTCGTACAACCCGTGGCCGTGTTCAGCCGCCTGCCGCTTCGCTGTCGGCACCGAAATAACCACGTCGCCGAGTAACCTTCCATGGAATCTGGAAAACCGGCCTTCACGCAGAGAGAATGCAAGGACATCCGTCGAACGGTCCTTCTTCCGGTGCAGGCGATTCAGCACACGCATGCGCCGGTCCGAGACCAGCACCAGACTCAGCTCCGCCTCCCCGTTCCGGGCGGAGGCCAAGATGGCCGAGGCCGTCCGTTCCAGCAGGACACAATCGACCAGCACCGCGCGTTGCTGGTTCTGCAGGAGAACAGGCACCGAATCAATCTGAGCGGCGGGAGGGATTCGAGCGGGCCGGCTTTTCATCGTGCCGCTGATAGGCCTTGATGATCTCCTGGACCAGCCGGTGGCGGACCACGTCCTTCTCCGAGAAGTACACGAAGGCGATGCCGGGAATCTCGTTGAGGATATCCCGGACCTGAATCAGGCCCGAGATCCGATCGGACGGCAGGTCCACCTGGGTGATGTCGCCCGTCACGACGGCCTTCGAGTTGAACCCGAGGCGGGTTAAAAACATCTTCATTTGCTCGGAGGTGGCGTTCTGAGCTTCGTCCAGGATGACGAATGAATCGTTCAGCGTCCGGCCCCGCATGAAGGCCAGTGGGGCGATCTCGATCTCCCCGCGCTCGATCAGCCGATTCGCCCGATCCACCTCCATCATGTCGTAGAGCGCGTCGTAGAGGGGACGCAGGTAAGGGTTGACTTTCGCGATCATGTCCCCCGGCAGGAAGCCCAGCTTCTCTCCCGCTTCGACGGCGGGTCGCGCCAGAATGATGCGTCTCACCTCCCGCCCGGTCAGACAGGCCACGGCCATCGCCATGGCAAGGTAGGTCTTCCCGGTGCCTGCCGGCCCGATGCCCAGGACAAGATCATGCGTGCGAATGGCCTCGAGATAGCGCTTTTGGGTGGGAGATTTGGGGAGGATGACCCGCTTCCCGGCCCCGACTTCCACGCCGCCGCGCAGAAGTTCCTTGGGTGACGGCGCCTCCCCTCCCTTTAGATTGCGGATGGCAAATTCCACGTCATCAGGCCGCAGCACCAGGCCCTCGCCGACCATGGTCGTGAGTCCTCCCAGAATCCGTTCCCCTCCCTCGACGGCGTCGGCAGGTCCTTCCAGAAGGACCTCCTCGCCGCGGGCCGAGACCCGAATTCCGAGCGCCCCTTCGATCATTTTTAAGTGAACGTCATGGCTTCCGAAAAGGATGGCCGTGTCGACCCCTTCTCGGAGCTTCACTTTGCGGAGGGCTACCTTGGACAAACGCGCCGACGGACTCCTTTACCAATGAGGGATGTTCCACTATCTCTCAATAAAATCATTTTAGCAAGCCAAGGCCCCACAGACAAGCTACGGTCCCCCCGCCGGCTCGGTCAGCACCCCCTCCAGTTCGAACTCCTGCGGGGTGACGCCGTTGTCGTTGTCCTTGGCCACGATCACGACGTGATGTTTGCCCTTGCTTTCCGGGGTTATCTTCCAGAGGAGCCTCCCGGTGGCCGCGTCGAGGGTCATGCCGGGCGGGGCCTGCTTCAATTCGAAGGTCACCGGGTCGTCGTCCGGGTCCATCGCCTTTACCTGGTATTCGAACTGACCGTCCTTGATGGTGCCCGTCGGAGTGGAGGTAAAGCGCGGCGGGGCGTTCTCGATCGTCACCGCCGCACTCCCCCGAGGGGCCTGTGTAGCCTTCCCATCCGAGGCCGTGACCAGAACCCCCAGCAGGTCCTTCTTCCGGAACCCGGTGGTTTCAAGCGTCCCAGCGACAGCGCCGGGAATCTCCTTGCCGTTACGGAACCACCTGTAGGTGAACTGAATCGGATCGCCGTCGGGGTCTCTCGCCACGATCCTGGCATACAGCGGGTCTCCCCGGTGAAGCGGCACTGGCTCGAGGTAAATGGCCTCGATTTCGGGGGCCGTGTTGCCCACGGTCACGGGGTCCGTCTTGAAGACCGCGCCGTTCACCTTGCCGTCGTTCGGGGTCAGTTCCACCCCGACCCGATCGCCCCTCCTGAGCTTTTCGGCGGAAAACTGAGGCGCGGTCGCGCCCGGGACAGAAAACCCGTTGACGACCCACTGGTATTGATAGGTGACCGGGTCGCCGTCCAGATCTTCACCCTGGATCTCGACCCGAAGGGTGTCCCCAAGGGTGACCTCGATCGGGAAAATTTTTGCAGAGCGGACAACCGGAGGGTGATTCCCATCAGGCCCTGCGGTCGCAGCGAAGGAGCCAGCCCCCCCGCGGGAGGCGGTCGCCGGGGACGTCGGCTCCGCGGTGCAGCCCAACAGGCAAGCCAAGAGGATGAGAGACGTCGCGAAGAAAGCGCCCCTTGCGAATCTCCCCGCACTGGAAACGAGGCGTTCAGCCATCAGGGTTCAGCGTTGAGCTCCCGGTCGAGCGGGAGCGCGTCAGCCTCCCCCGCTCATGGCACCTCACCTGGTCGCTCGAAAACCAAACCGTTCGGCCGACCCAGGTATCAGGTTGACCGATTTATTCTAGCTCGCTTGCTGAACCCATAGCAAATAAATGCCTCTTCCCGCCCGCAGCTCAGCTCCCCTCCCGATCCCTTGAACGGGCCCAGGATTCATTATAAATCACGCCAGGCCACCATCCGGCTCCAAGGGGCGAGCCCGGACCCGCCGCCCGACATGCCGAGCGGCACCTGGCCGCAGACCTGACTGAGCGCGCTGGTGCTGGTCTGGATAAAGCCGGTGATCCGGCCGACGCACCCTGAATTACTGGACACCCCTCCGCCACCCGTACCCTGCCCGCCGATCTGGACCGTGACCTCGGACGGCATGCCTGCGCCCAGCGAGATGGACCGGTTCACGACCGTTTGGCCGCTCTCCAAACTCGTCCCGATCGCCGACTCCTTATAAGGGGTCCCGGTCATGTAGTACAACGCATAGAGGCGTCCCTCACCCGAGGAGGCGCACATGTCGGACGTCGGGGTGAAGGTGGTGAAGAACAGGACCCCGCCGATGAGGGCCGGCCGGCTGAGGGTCCGTTCCCTCGTCGTGGGCAAGATGGTGAACCACCCGTCCATGCCCTGCAAGTTATTCAGCAGGGCCCCGGTCCCAGTATCGAACCCTTTTGTGTACGTGCCGCCGCCGTCCACGCTGACATTCTTATCCGGCGCACAACCGATGCAGACCGTAACGAAGGAGGCGTTGTAGAGGTTGTTCCGCTCGCTGGCCTGAGAACATCCGTCCGTGATGGTACAGTCCTTCACGCCGAAGAAATGCTGGATATCCTGATTCGTCTTGTCCGGGTTGGAATAATACCGGCCGGTCCCGAAAAAGACCCAGAGGTTGTGAGTGTCGTCTGCGGACAACACGGGGGCCGACGCGACCGGTCCGACCTTGCAGGGCGAGGCGGCAGTGCAGGTGGTGGCCTGGGGCGTGGTGTAGGCGAACGTGCTGAGCAGGGTCGTGGGGGCCGAGGCGATCCCCCAGGTGTCCGGATCCTGGTTGCCGCCGTTGGTCGTCAAGCGGTACATGGCGCCCCTCCACATGGGACCGCTCCCGTTGCACGGGCTGGCGCTGGCGCCGGTGCAGATCGTGCTCCCGAGATACATCACCTCCACCCTGAAATCGAGGTCGAAGTCGAGGGTGACCGCATCCCCCATGAAGGCGCCGGCCTGCCCGGTGGAAAACACCCGGACCTGGTCGGTGAAATTCGCCGTGTTGACCGCAATGCAGGGTGAGGCCAGCGAGCATACGGTGCCGTCCGAGAGCGTGCCGGAGGTCTTATTGATCGCGGTATAGCTCGGCCCCAGTTTCAGGTCCACTACGAAGAACTTCGCAGTCTGGCTGCTGCCTGCGTCGTGGTGGGTCGGGCCCGTCCCGAAGACCACATACCACTTTTCATTCGTGCTGGAAGTCTTGGCGTCGCCCGCGGGATTGACCCGCAGCACGGCCGGGGCGGCCGTCGTGAGCCCGAGGTCCTTGTCGCGGAAGACCCACAGCAGGACGGGATCCTTTTCCGGATTGGTGATATCGAGAACGAAATAGGACGAGAGAAACTCGCGAGTGTCACCCGCGCTCGTGGTGTCCCCGTTCCCGTCAAAGTCCCCTGTCACCACCCGTGGCCCGGCCTTGCCCTGGGTGCAGTTGGCGCAGCTCCCACCCAGCCGAAACCCGCCGATCAGAACCGTCCCCCAGCCACCAGGATGGTCGCTCAAGCCCTGCCCCGGGATACAATCAGGAATGGAGACCGTCAGATTGCAGAAGATCCGGACATCGACGACCTTGGGCTTGAGGTCCACATAGTACACGTGATCGTACTGCGGCGACGTTAACCACCGGAGGTGCGGCAGAAGGTCCTGAGGGATGAACCCCCAGAGCTCCGCGCCCAGTTTCGGGGCGTCGGCCCGGAACGGGTACGTAGCCACGCTCCCGTCGCAGGGGAGCGCGGCACAGTCGGTATTGGTCCCTGACACCTTCGGCGTGGTCGTAAACCGCGCCTGTTCGATCACGGTGACCGTTGAGGCATCGTCGCCGAGCGTGAAGAATCCCGCATTGAAGGCGTGCAGCATCCCGTCGTTGGCGCCGACGTAGGCCACCTGCCGGCGGTCCTTGTACCGCTTGAAGAATTTCGCATAATCCGCGTCGCCGTAGATGATGTCGAAGCGCTCGCGGGGCGCCCCGACCACCACCGGGGTGGCATTGATGATGTCCCCGAGCGGCCACACCCTGGTCACCGCGGCGCCGGTGTCGTCCAGCACGCTCAGCTGCCGGTCTCGAAGGCCGGCCACCTGGTTGCCGCGCACGAAGTTGATGATGTCGGTCGCTTCGTTCTGGGCGGCGGTCTTGAGCGCCGCAGTGGCGCTGTTGCAGTTCAGGACGTTCGCGCCCCCCAGATAGGGACAGAGGATCGCCACGCGGTCCGCCCGGAACTCATTGAACTCTTCGGTGCTGGGCCCGATGCCGCCGCCGTTGCTGATGTCCGCCCAGGTCAGGATGCGCCGACACCCAACCCCGCCGGCATCGGGGGGGCAACTGACACCCGGATTGGTGAGAGCCAGCCGCCTGCCGGCCTCCCAGATGGCCTGCACCTCTTTGAGCTTCACGGTCTGGAAGGGGGTGGCGGAATCGGCCTTGCCGTCCCCATCGTCGTCTTTGAAGCGGTCCACCAGCACTTCCTTCGTAGCGTCGTCATAGCGAACTTTAATGATGCAATCATGCTTCAGAACCAGCTTGCCGTCAGGAGCGCCCGTGCATCCGGGGGCTGAGAAGTCCTCCCGCAGATTTCCGAACGCGTCGATGAACAAGCCCTGGGTGAACCCGGTCCACTTCACCTCGGTCGTGACCGTGCCGACTGTCTTGAAGGTGGTGGGGTAGAAGTAGGCTTGATAGACCGCGCCTTCTCCGGTGGTCGAGGTGGACAACACCGAGACCGCGGTCCCGGAGGCCGCCCGTTGCAGGATGCTTGTGATCGCGGCCAGGAGCTTGTCTTTGAGATCGTCCACGTTCTGGGACTCGAAATAGGTGTCCGGGATGCCGTCAGGAACCAGCACGCCGGTATCGTTGTTGACCTTGTCGTATTCGGAGGGAAGGTCGGGCAGGTTGTTCCCGTTCTGATCATCAAAGCCGCCCTGCCTGGCGGCCTGCATCAAAATCTCCCGGCCGTTAATGTTGCCGAACGCAAAGAAGGTATACACCGTCACGTTCTGGAACCCGGGCAAATCGTGGCCGGACTCATTGATACCCGGAATGGTGGCCTGCCGGAGGTCGGTGATATGCCCCCAATACGCCACGTCGTCCAGGGCGTGAAGGGCGCTGGAATAATCGGTTTTGTGCTGCTTGAGTAGCATGGTGGCCGACAGGCCGGCGCCATTTCCGTCCGTGCCGACTCCGCAGGTGCCCGAAGGCGGTGGGACGGTCGTGGTCGAGCCCGTGCAGTGAGTCCCGTGCGTCGAATGCGCATAATCCTGCAACGCGATGGGTATGCTGAAATCCTGCGTCGGCTCGCCGTCCGTGAAGATCATGATGAAGGTCTTGCAGCAGGTCACTTGGGCCGAGGGGCTGGCCCAGGCCGGGGAATGGTTGCTCCCGAAAAAATACGGATCACGGCCGCACGCACCGGCGAGATAGCCGGCCAGACAGGTTTCGGAGCCGGTGAGGACGCTGAGTTCGCCGGGTCCCAACGAACCAGTGCCAGCGACGCCCAACGCTTTGCCCGGTGCGTACGCGATGGGATAGACATAGCTGTTCGGAAGAAACGTCGAATTCACCTGGGCCACATAGCGAAGGCCTTCATACAGGGACTCGGCGAGCGGGGTGTTAGTGGCGGGAAAAGACGTCTCTACCGCGCCGACCATCGCGGCTTTGTTGGAACTATAGGTGGTCACGGTCGTGGTACTCCAATCCACGGACTGGGCGAGGCCGATCGGGGTGAGCACTTTGGCGCCGTCGTTCCCCTTGAACTCCATCAGTCCGAACCGCGCGTTATCCCCGAGTTCCTGGATCACGCCGGTCGGCTGCGTATCCACGACCACGTGGATCACGAACCGTTGTTCGGTGAACCCGCCGCTGACCGTGCAGGAGTTCGCCGATGATCCCGGCGGGTTGTTGGTGGCATCGGCCACGCAAAACGATCCCGTCAGGGTGCCGCTGCCCCGGACATGAAATACCAGATTGGCCGGCGTCGCTCCCAGGGTCTGAACCGCGGTCGGCACCCGCCCGTTGGCCTTGTTGGCGCCGTTTCCCGTCGGGACCGGCGCGGACGAGACGTCGATACAACAGATGTTTGAGGCAAAGACGGTCTGACCTTTCAGCGTGATGAGGGCCGGACTCCCGGTCGGCGGGCAGGTCCCGTCCGCCGCCCGGGCCACCGCGCAGTTCCCCCCGCTCATCGCCTTCTTCACGGCATCGAAGCGCCGGAAGGACACCCAGTTCAGGAAATTCCCGTCCCAGTCCGTCGCCCCGCAGGCCGTGTTGATAGCCGCCTTCGAGGTGGTGGCCTGGAACCGGGTGTTCGCGGCGTCATAGGTGTAGCACTTCAGAGTGTCGAACAGGCCGGTGTAGGAGGTGGTCTCCACGAAGGAGGGACACAGGTTGTAGGGGACGGCAAGGTTCGTTTGGTCATCGCACTGGGCCCGGTATCCCATGCTCCCCGAGTTGTCCATGAGGATGAGGATGTTGGGGGTAACCGAGGTGGCAACGAACGGCGGGACGCCCGCATAATCCGCGTTCGAGTTGGCAGCTTGGGCAGGACTCGTCTGCAAGATGACGCCGAGCACCGACAAGATCAGGAGAGAATACCCGAATCGTTTCACGCTTAGACTCCCTATTCCATCAACAACGCGATCATCCGCGTAATCCGGTTCTGGACCGGCTCGATGCCGAGCCAAGACCGGTTTCGGAGGATCTGCCCGGTGGCAGACAAGGTCTCAGAGTGCCGTCCGATCATAGGTCGAAAACGAGCAAAGGCGATACCATGTCAAGTTTTCAATCATCATGTTCAGGATTGTCATGGGCCTTCAGGGGAAATCATTGGTTCAAACGCCCCAGGCGTCAAAATCCCATTGTTTCGACTGATCGGATGGGAATGGCGCTTCCCATCCCTGGAAATCCCGCTTCCAAGAACACATTTAAAGCCGCCTAATCTCCGGCCAAGAAAAGTGGTAATGAAAGAAGAGCGCTGGGTGCCCCAGGCACCCAGCGCTCCATAGGGGAGAGGAGAAAGTTCCTTCTACACGTCTCGCCAGGAGAGGATCCGGCTCCACGGCTGAAGAGCGGCTTTGCCAGTGAGCTGGCCCAGGACGCCGGTGCTCGATTGGGTAAAGAGAGTGAGCCCTCCGACGCTCCCTTCACTGCTTGAGGTGCCGAGGGCGCCGGTTCCCTGTTTGCCGATCTGGACGGCGATCTGGGAGGGAACCCCTTCGCCCATCGAGACGGACTTGGTCACCACCGTGTTGCTGCCCGATTCCTCCGTCCCGATCGACGATTCCTTGTACGGCGTGCCGGTCAGATAGTACACGGAGTACAGGAGGCCGTTGCCTTCGGCCCCGCAGAGATCGGGAACCGGGATGAACGTGGTGAAGAACAGAGTCCCGCCGAGCAGGGTCGGCGACGAAAGGCTGCGTTCACGCTCATTAGGCAAAGTGGTGAACCAGCCGTCCCCATTCTGGACGCTGGCGACGAGATTACTGCTGCCGGCGTCGAACCCGCCGCTGTAGGTGGCCCCCCCGTCCGTGCTGACGTTCGCGTCGGGCGAACAACTCGAACAGATCGTCACGCTGGAGACATTGTACAGATTGTTCCGTTGGGTGGATTGTGTCGGGTCCGAACAGGCGCCGGTCACGACGCAGTCCTTCACGCCGAAGAAATGCCGGAGGTCCGCATCGAGCTTGTCGTCGGAAGAGAAGAACCGCCCGGTGCCAAAGAAGACCCACAAGTTGCTGGTATCGTCGATGGACAGGGCTGGCGCCGCCACGATCGGTCCGACCGCGCACGGCGAGCCGGAGACGCAGGTAGAGGCCTGCGCCGAGGTGTACGCGAACGTGCTGATCAGCTTCGTGGGAGCGGCGGACACCCCCCAGTTATACGGATCGGGATCGCCGCCGTTGGTCGTGATGCGCCACATCGCTCCCTTCCACTTGGGCGCGCTCCCATTGCAGGAGGACGTGGCGATGTCGCCGTTACAGACCGTACTCCCGATGTAAATCGCATCCACGCGGAAATCGAGGTCGAAATCCAAGGTGGTGGCATCCCCCATAAAGGCCCCGTTTTGCCCGGTGTTGAAGAGCTGGGTCCGGTCGCCTCTATCATTCGATACCGTCAGGCAAGGCGCGGAGGTTGAGCAGGCGGTCCCGTTGCGGTCCTGATCGAAGGCGTTGGTGTCATTGACCAATTTGTATTTCGGACCCTGCTTCAGGTCCACCGCGAAGATCCTCCCTTTCTGGCTGCAGGTTGGGCTCTTACAAGCGATGCCGGCAAAATGGGTCGGGCCGGTCCCGAAGACCACGTACCATTTCTCGTTCGCGCTCGAGGTCTTGGCATCGCCCGCCTGATTGACCCGCACCACGGCCGGCGTCGAAGTCGTGAGGCCCAAGTCCGTATCGCGGAAGGTCCAGAGGAGCTTCGGGTCCTTCTCCGGGTTCGTAATATCGAGCACGAAGTAGGACGAGAGGAAGATACGTGACGTGGCCCCGCTCCCGTCAAAGTCGGCGGTGACCACGCGGGGGGTGCCCTTCCCGTCCTTGCATCTGGAGCAGCTCCCGCCCAACCGGAACCCGCCGATCAGGACCGTTCCCCAGCCTCCCGGATGGTCCGGATCGCTCGGGTCAAAGATGCGGACATCCGCGACCTTGGGCTTGAGGTCCACATAATACACATGGTCGTAACTGGGCATCGTCAGCCATTGAAGATTCGGCAGCAGGTCCTGGGGAATGAAGGCCCAGAGTTCGGCGCCCAGCTTCGGGGCGCTGCTCCGGTATGTGTATTGGGCCACTTTCGCGTCGCAGGGCAGCTTGCCGCAATCCGTGCTGGTGCCGGGCTGCTTGGGGGTGGTCGTGAACCGCAATTGCTCCGTCACCGTCGCCGTGTCCGCATCATCCCCGTTGGACAAGAACCCCGCATTGAAGGCGTGGAGCATCCCGTCATTGGCCCCGACATAGACCACCTGACGCCGATCCTTATACCGCTGGAAGAATTTGGCGTAGTCGGTGTCGCCATAGAGGATGTCGAATCGTTCACGGGGCCCCCCCACGGAGACCGGCGTGGAATGCATGATGTCCCCCAGCTTCCACACTTTGACCGTGGATACGCCTCCATCGAGCACGTTGAGGTCTCGGGTGCGAAGGCCGGTCACCCGTTCCCCTCTGATGAATTTGATGATGTTGTCCGCCTCGTTCAAGGCGGCGGTCTTATCGCTTGCATTGGCGCTTCGGCAGTTGGCCCCGTTGGGATTGTGCCCGGCGCCGTCCGAGGTCTTCACGGACCCCAGGAAGGGGCACAAGGTCACCCGACTGTCGAGGCTGAACTCGATCCGTTCCGTCGGATCGACCTTCCCGTCATTGTTCAGGTCCACCCAGGTCAGGATGCGGCGGCAGGTGATCCCGCTGTTGGAGAGCATCCCGGAGTTCGGCCAGGACACGCTTCCGCCGTCTTTATCGCAGTTGGTCCCCGGATTGGTGAAGGCCAGTTGGCGTCCGGCCTCCCAGATCGGCTTGATGTCCTTCATCTTGAGATTGACCTTAATCGCGTCCCGGTTATCCACGACGCCCGCCACGAGGAAGCCATCTTGGATGACGCCGTCCCCGTTGAGGTCGTCCGCCTTCCCGTCTCCGTCGGCGTCCCGGTAGAGGTCCACGTACAGCTCCTTCGTGGCCTCATCGAAGCGGATCTTGACGATGTTGTCGTTTTTCAGAACCAGCTTCCCGTCCCCATCGGTGTCCTCGCGAAGGTTGCCGTAGGTGTCCAGGAACAAGCCCTGCAAAAACCCGGTCCAGGTGACCTGCGTCGTCAAATTGGAAATCGTGTCGTACGTGGACGGGAGAAAATAGGCCTGATAGACCGCCCCTTCCCCGGTCGTGGAGGTGGCCAGCACCGAGACCGAGGTCCCCGAGGCCGTCTTTTGCAGCATGCTTCTGAAGGCGGCCCCCAGCTTGTCCCGGAGGTCGTCCGGAGTCTTCGACTCGAAATAAGTGTCCGGGATCCCGTCCGGGATGGCGACCCCCGTGTCGTTGTTCACCGAGTCCCACTCCTCCACTTTGTCGGGCACCATGTATTTGCCCAGATCCGAAGGTTTGTCTTTATCCTCAAACCCCCCCGCGATGGCCGTGTGCATTAACATTTCACGCGCGTTGATGTTGCCGAACGCATGCAGGACATACACGGTCACGTTCTGAAACCCGGGAAGGTTCCGCGCGGCGTCCCCCGCAGTTTCGAGGTTGAGAATGTCCACCGCGCCGGTCATGTGGTTTCTGATCTTGATCGTGGTATCCCGAAGATCGTTGGTATGCCCCCAATAGGCCACGTCGTCCAATCCATGGCCTAGGACCCCTCCCCCGGGATCATCCTTGTGCATCCTCAGGAGGTCCGCAATCGGCGTGTTCTCGTCCGTGGGGCAGGGCGGGTTGGTGGCGCTGGTGCAATGCCTGCCGTGGATGGCATGCGCATAGTCTTCGAATTGATGATAGGTCGCGGCGTCCCCAGCCACGTTCGTACCGTCGGTGATCAACAGGATGAAGCTCTTGCAGCAGGTGACCACGGTGGGCGGGGCCCAGGGCTGGTACACATCTGACCCGTCATCCGCCCCCCCCGGCGCCACGTAATTGCCGTAATAAAACGGATCGCGCCCGCAGGCATTGGCGATATAGGGCAGCAGGACGGCCGGGTCGCTCGGCGCGGCGGTCGGACAGGTCTCGCCAGCCAAGAGCGCGCTGAGTTCTTTCCCTGGAAATGGCGAACCCCGTCCGCCTGTATTGAAGTTTGCTCCGGGGGAGAAGGCCAGCGGATAGTTGTAGGAGTTCGGGAAGTTATACGCGTTGACCTGGGCAAAATACCGCATGGACTCGAACAACAGATCCGTCATGGGGCTGTGCTTGCCGGTCCAGGCGTCTTCGAACACTTCCATCATCGCCCGCTGATTGTTCCTAAAGGTCCTTGTGTCTCCATTGCCTCTCCATGGCGCATACTGAGGGTTGCCGATCGGGACCAACACGAGCGCTCCGGAATTGCCTTTGGAGACGATCAGGCCGAACCGCGCCTGGCCGCCGAGTTGCTGGATGATCCCGTCGGTCGGCTCTTGGTCCACGGCGACATGGATGGTGAACTGCTGCTCCGTGAAGCCTCCGGGAATCCGCTGGCAGGAACTGATGCCCGGCTGAGGGTCCACCGCATCGGCGACACAGAAGGTCCCCGCCAGGAGCGGCCCCATCCCGTGGACATGAAACACGAGATTGGCGGGTGGAGCGGCCAACCCCCCTTTTTGGACCACGGTGGGCACGCGCCCATCCGCCTTCCCGGCCCCGCTGCCCGTCGGCATCGGCGACGTCGAGACATTCGTCCCGTCATCGTCCACGTTGTCATTCGGCCAATAGTCCTGACCCTTCATCGTGATAAGGGACGGGTTTCCTGATGGCGGACAGGTGCCGTCAGGGTTCCGGCCCACCGCGCAACTCCCGCCGATCATGGCCTTCTTGATGGCGTCAATTCGCCGAAAGGTCACCCAATTGAGGAGATTTCCATCCCACTCCGTGTTTGAGCAGGCGGTGCTGATCAATGCCTTACTCGTGCTCTTGATAAATCGCGTATTGTCCGCCGCGGGATAGTAGGTGTAGCACCCCATTGAATCGAAGATGCCCACGTAAGTCGCTGTTTCATCGAACGCAGGACAATCGGTGTAGGGGACGTCGGCATTGAGTTTGGTGCAGTGCGCCCGATACGACATTCTTGCGCCGTTGTCGAGCACGATAAGAATGTTCGGGGTGCCTGTGGCGAAGGTGGACGGGAGGAACGGCGGAATCCCGGAGTAATCCGAGTTCCCCACCGAGGCCGCCCAGGACGGAGCCGCCAGACCGGTACAGGTGATTGCCACCAGCGTTGCAACCAAGATCCCTTTTAGCTTCATGACCATTTGCTCCTTTATCTTTCCTTTTTCTGTCAGGCTCTCTTATCGGTTTCTTTTATCGGTAATCTTTGTCTTCTGGTTCCATTGTTGGGATTAGCAATGGCAATGCCAAACCATTTCTTATCATAGAACCTTTAAAATTCAATAGGTTGAAGTGAAGAAGCCCTGTCAAAAACTGGCATTAACTGAGGGGACTGGATATAAGAACACCTACCTCCTGGGAATTCCGCTTCCGGGTCTCATCAGCGCCACCCGAAGCGCAAAAGGGTGAAATGCGGCCGAAGGATGTTGATCAGGATGGATCGGTATCAGGATTTCGACGAGGCTGGGGCGGATCTAATTGATCGGTCGAAGTGTGGGATGGGAGTGGGGGAGTGGAGGAGAAGGGAAAAATCACCCCTCTCCCCCCGGAGCCCATTGCAGTCTCCAAGCAATGAGCGTCCGGAGGGGGGGACGATTTACATGCTGTTACACGTCGCGCCAGGACAGTATCCGGCTCCATGGGTGGAGCGCGGGACTGCCGCAGAGCTGATTGATCGCGCCGGTACTGGACTGGGTAAAGCCAGTGAGCGACCCGACGCACCCCGTATTGCTCGCCATCCCGGAATCTCCCAGCCCTTGGGCGCCGATCTGGATGGCCACCCCTGAGGGCACCCCTTCGCCGAGATCAATTGACTTGTTCGCGACTCCGTTGTGGTCCGTCCCGATGGTCGACTCCTTATAGGGAGTGCCGGTCAGATAATACAGCGAGTAGAGATGACCGTCGGCCGTCGTGCCGCAGATATCATCGCCCGGCGAGAACGTGGTGAAGAACAAGCTCCCCCCGATCAAGACCGGCGTGGTGAGGCTCCGTTCGCGGGGGCTTTGTAATGCCGTGAACCAGCCGTCGTACGGCCCCACGGTATTCAGCAGGGAGTCCGGTCCAGAATCGAACCCCTTATCGTAGGTGCCATCCCCGTTGAGGCTCACAATCTTGGAGGGATCGCTTATATTACAGAGCTTGCAGATCTTCACGTTGGAGACGTCGAACAGATTATGCCGTTCATGGTTCAGGTCCGTACACCCGTTGGTGAGGTCGCAGTCTTTCACCCCGAAGAAATACTGGGGGTCGTCATTCCCCTTGTCCGAGGCGGTGAAGTATCTCCCCGTCCCGAAGAAAATCCAGAAGGTGAGGCTATCGTCCATCGCCATGGCGGGGGCGGCCAGGATCGGCCCGACCGTCTTGGCGCACGTGGCGGTGGTGTCCAGGCAGTCCTTTGCAAAAGTGCTGACCAGCTTGGTGGGCCCTCCGGAGACTCCCCAGTTGTTGGGCTCCGGATCACCGTTGGTGGTTAAGCGCCACATCGCGCCACTCCACATGGGGCCGGCCCCGATGCACGGACTGGCAAGCCCCCCCCCGTCGTTGCAGCTCACGCTCCCGACGTAGATCACATCCACACGGAAGTCCAAATCGAAATCGGACGTGAGCGTATCCCCCATGAAGGCGCCGGCCTGTCCGGTGGAGATGGCCCGGACAATTTGGTCCGGATTCGCCAGGTCGGCGACGATGCAGGGCGAGGGGACCGAGCACGTTGTGTCCCGTTCCGTGCCGGTGGTTTTATTGACCTTGCCGGCTGGGTAAGCCGGCCCCGTTTTCAGGTCCACCACGAAGATCTGGGCTTTCTGAATGATCTTCGGAACAGACGTTTTATTGATGGCGCTACCGTCGAAATGGGTCGGGCCCGTCCCGAAGACCACATACCACTTCTCATGGGCGCTGTTCGTCTTCGGATCAATGGCCGTATTGGGCCCCTTGATCCGCATCACGGCGGGCGCGGCCGTCGTGAGCCCCAGGTCCTGGTCCCGGAAGACCCAGAGCAGTTTCGGATCGTGCTCCGGATTGGTGATATCAAGGACGAAATAGGAGGAGAGGAAGACGCGGGTTTTCACTCCACTCCCGTCGAAGTCGGCGGCGACCGTGCGCGGGCCGGCCTTGTCCCGCGTGCATTTGGTGCAGCTCCCTCCAAGGCGGAACCCGCCGATCAGGACCGTCCCCCAGCCGCCCGGGTGGTCCGCATCATCGGCAAAGATCCGCGCGTCCGTGACTTTGGGCTTGAGGTCCACGTAATAGACGTGATCGTACTCGGGTGTGGTCAGCCACTGGAGGTGGGGCAGGAGATCCTGAGGGATGAAGCCCCAGAGCTCGGAGCCTAATTGTGGATTGTCCGTCCGGAACGGATACGTGGGTACCCTCCCATCACACGGAAGCGAGGAACAAGGGGTCGAAGTCCCGGCGATCATTGGGGCGACGGAGAACCGCACCTGGACCGTGTCACCCAGCCCATCGATTTGGGTGTCGTCCGCCGTGAAGAACCCGGCGTTGAAGGCGTGCAGCATGCCGTCGTTGGCCCCCACATAGGCCACCTGGCGGCGGTCCTTGTAGCGTCGAAAGTATCTCGCGTAATCGGCATCGCCATAAAGGACGTCAAACCGCTCGCGGGGCGCGCCGACCACGACCGGCGTGGAATATATGATATCGCCCAGCTTCCAGACCTTCGGGGCTCCGTTTACGGTGAGCTTCCGGCTCCGCAGGCCGCTCACCTCCTTCCCGCGAATAAAGGAGATGATCTTGCCGGCTTCTTCCAAAGCGGCCGCCTGATTCACTCCCCCAGCCCGGCAGTTGATCGCATTCGGGTTCCGAGCCAAGCTATCCAAGGTCTTTATAGACCCGAGGAAAGGACATAACTTATCAAGGTTGTCCTTGGTGAATTCGATCCGTTCCGCGTCATCAACGATCCCATCGTTGCTTCTGTCCACCCAGGTCAGAATGCGCCGGCAGTTGACCCCGCCGGTATTGGCCGCACAATTGTCCTGGGGATCGGCCATCAGGGCGAGCCTTTTTCCGGCCTCCCAGATGGAATGCAACTTATCAAGCGTTACGGTGGGATCGTCGGGGCGGGTGCCGTCATTATTGTAGCGGTCCACCAAGACCTTTTTGTTGACCTCGTCGTAGCGCATCTTGACAATTAAATCGTGAGCCAGGATCAGCTTCCCGTCTCCATCGGTGTCCTCCCGCAGATTCCCGAATTTATCGACGAACAACCCTTGCAGATAGCCGGTCCACTTCACCTGGGTGGTGAAATTATCAAAGACCCTGGGATAGAAATAGGCCTGATAGACCGCCCCTTCCCCGGTCGTCGAAGTGGACAGCACCGAAATGGAGGTCCCCGAGGCCGACCGTTGCAGGATGCTTTGGATGGCATTGTTGAGAGCGCCCCGGAGTTTGTCGGGACTCACCGCCTCGAAGTACGTGTCCGGGATGCCGTCGCAGGCAGGTTGGTCAGGCCCGCCACAGGCTTCGCCGGTGTCGTTATTCACGCTGTCCCACTCTTCACGCTTGTCCGGCACCATGTACTGCCCCACGGCCGAGATCGGATCGGTATCCTGAAACCCGCCTGCCAGGGCGATATGCTCCAGTTGCTCGCGCCGCTTGTCGCTCGCGAAGGCATACACGACATAGACCGTCACATTCTGAAATCCGGGCATCTGTCGCCCTCTGGAGAGGTCTTCGGTCGGGAGCAGGGGGTTAGCGCCGGTCATATGATTCCTGGCATGAAGCTTCCCGTCCGAGACCGGACGGTTCGGGTCCTGAGGCAGACCCGGCGGATCCGGGCGCAGGTCATTCGTATGGCCCCAATAGGCGATGTCGTCCGCCATATGCCCGTCTTCGCAGGTTGCGCAGAAGACCCTTTTGTGATGATGCGTGGTCAGGTCCGGGTCCATCGCCGCAGGCATGGGAGGGCAGTCGGGAGTCGGGGTGGCGGCAAAATCGTCGCAGAAAGCCCCATGGACAGGTGCGGCGTAGTTGAGCAATACGGGGGGCGCCGCATTGTCGCCGCCGACAAATCCGCCATCCGTATACACAAGGATAAAGCTCATGCAGCAGGTCACCATCGAGCCGGGATCCACCCAGGACTGCGTGACGGTCAAAGGCAGTCCATCAGCACCGATTCCGGTCCCGTGGAAGGTGCCGTAAAAGAACGGGTCGCGGCCGCAGGCGTCCGTGACGTAGGGCGGCTCGATGAGGACATCCGTACCGGGATATTTCGTGGGGCAGTGCTGGCCGGTGGCGAGCCCGGCGATCTCGCTGGCTCCAAAGGCCGAGCCCCGTCCGCCGCTTTGAAAGTTCGCCCCCGGAGTCGACCCCAGGGGAAAATCGTAGGAGTCCGGAAAGGAATAGGCGTTGGTCTGGGCATAATAGCGCATCGCCTCAAACATGGCGTTGCCGATCGGGCTGTGCTTGCCGGAGAAGTACGCCTCGATGGCCCCGACCATCGCCAGCTTGTTGGAGGGATAGGTCGTCACCCCGGAGTCAAAATAGTCCACCCGCTGAGGGTTGCCGATCGGGACCGCGACAAACCCTCCCGTGTTGCCCTTGGAATAGATCATGCCCCACCGGGCGCTATCGCCGAATGTCCAAATCGCCCCGGATTCCGGATTGCTGTCTACCGTATTATTGTTAATGTCGTCCAGATTATTGGGGTCCACGACCACGCGGACCTGGAACTCCTGTTCGTCGAATCCCCCGGCGATTCGGTCGCAGGTGCTGATCCCGGGCGGAGGATCGACCGCGTCGGCGACGCAAAAGGTTCCGGCCATAGGGGCCCCGGTCCCCTGGACATGAAAGATCAGGTTGACAGGGTCAAGCCCCGCCTTTTGGACGTGCTTAGGAACGCGTCCGGAGGCGGTGCCGGGAACCAAGCCCCCCGTGGTATTCTGAGGGACCTTCGCAGACGAGGTATTGGCGCCGTCTT
This sequence comes from Nitrospiria bacterium, assembly GCA_041490525.1. Taxonomy (GTDB): domain Bacteria; phylum Nitrospirota; class Nitrospiria; order Nitrospirales; family NS-4; genus JBGPTH01. The sequence goes on along the minus strand of JBGPTH010000011.1, from coordinate 42,221 downwards.
CGTCCTGATTGTTATGGCCGAAATCCGTCTGGCCCTGGATCGTGACCAGGGGCGGAACACCCATCGGCTGACAGGCGCCGTCATGACTCCGATAATCCCGGACCCCCGCGCAACTCCCGCCGATTAATGATTTCTTGACGGCATCAATCCGCCGGTAGCTCACCCAATTGAGGAAGTTCCCGTCCCACTCTTCCTTCGGGCAGGCTTCACTGATCGTCGCCTTCCTGCCGGTCTTGAAAAACCGTAAGTTAAGGGGGTTGGCGTCGTAGTCATAGCAATAGCGAGGGTTAAAGAGGCCGACATACTTCTGGGTCTCATCGAATTTGAACGCGTCACACTGGTTGTAGGCGTAAGGGGGGCCGATCCTATTTGTTTGGTCGCAGTAGGCGCGAAACCCCATCGTGCCTCCGTTGTCCAATTGAACGAGCACGTTGGGGGGCAGGTTGCCTCCGATGAAGGGGGGGACGCCGGCATAGTCGGCGTTTGTATTGGCGGCCCAGACCGAAACCGCCAGCCCGATCCCAAAGAATGCCGCCAGCATTGCCCCAAAAAAGATTCTTCGTGTCATGACCATTGTCTCCCTATCGTGTTATAGGCTCTCCGCCTGATCGGCCTCGTCACGTCGGCTGGCCTCACCGTCAAAAAACAATGCAAGGCCGGGACCATGTGAGGCCTTCGGGAAGTTCTGTCAGCCGGTTTCATACAAAGTCAGGAATAACCAGCTAATAACCATAGGCTTTTCCTGACAGGGGAGGGCATGAGGAGAGGTTTCACCGAGTGGAATGGGTAGCGGGCTACCTAGCTGGAACGAACTTGGGTACCCAACTGAGGAGAGCAGGGAGGGAAATTTCTTAACCTGGCAAGGAGAACATGGCCCGGCGCCTGCCGGCAAGGCGGAGGATCCGTTCATGGAGAACTGCGGGGACCCGGGGGTGGGTCCTAGCCGATCTTGCGCTGGCAGGTGTCGCCCGAGGAGACGCACGCGTACACCCCGGTAACCCGGCCCGTGGTCTGCCCGTTCGTACTGGTTGCGTAGCAATCAATTCGGTAGAGAATCTCGACACCCCCGCCTGCGGCGCCGCCGCCGGTCCCCTCGTAGCCGGCCCCGAATGCGAGCGAGGCGCCGGCCTTGGGCCGGACATAGAGGCGGTCGATATCCATGTTGACCTTGAATCCCGGAAGCGTCAGTACCGCGTTGGCGGGATTGGTAAACGCGGCCGGGTCTACGTTGTCAGTGTTATATATATCGCCCGTCCCCATGATCTCGGCCTCCAGGGGGTTCAAGGGCGGGGCCCCCAGACCAGCGGTGTTGTCCGCGATATACGGGTTGGCAGTGGGACCCAGCAGGGTGTTGGGGATCGCCGCATTCAGCAAAGTCTGCTGAATGATCTGGGCTCCGCTGCTCAGGCAGGCTTCGGCCGCATTCAAACTCGTTTCCCGCATGCGCTCGCCGCCGGCCATTTTAATGTCCATGCTGGTGGTGGTGATCGAGGCGATCCCGATGACGGTCAGGATCACGGTCAGCATCAGGACCGTCAGAAGCGCGATCCCCTCTTCACCCCTGGACCGGTCTGGAGACTTCTTCCGACGTTCCATCATCTTCAAAGGGCGCTCTCCCTTCATGGCAGTGGCTACGAGTTGTTCCGCAAACTGATGGTCCGGGTCAGGACCCTGCGGCGCAAGCCCGGCCCGTTGGCGATGCTGTGGTCCTCCACCAACAGAGCGGAACTGGACGTCCATGTCGGATCCGCCCTGACAGCCTCGCCCACTATGCTGATCCGGACCAATCGGATGGTGGACGAGTCGGCAGGGGGACCTGCCACGGTTCCCGGCGGAAGCGTACACCCGGCGCTGTTCGTCATGCCGGCCACCTGGGCCAAGGTATTCGGAATCAGATCGAGGCAATCAACCGTGTTGGCCAACCCACCGGCCTGGTCGTCGATTATCCCATCCCCATTCGCATCCACGCCATAGGCCAATTGCAGGTCCGCAATGCCATCAGCGACCGCCACCCCGTTCCTCAGGAGTTGCTTCGTGGCCGTGTTCACGGAATACGTGACGCACTGGAGCTGCACCACCTGGGTGGTCAGGCCGAACTGTTGCGGCGCTTGAATGGCGGTACTCAGGGTCACCACTTTCGTGCCGGCATTGATCGCAGTGACGGTGGCCGTAAACACTCCATCCAGAGTGATGACGTCGGCGACGGAGAGCCCCGCAATCGAACTGAGCGTGATCAGGGTCCCTGGGATCTGCGGGGCGGGCAGGGCCAACGTGCCGATCAACTGGCCTACCGTCACGATCGATATGCCGTCCGGCCCGACCGCCGAATTCGACGGATTGATGATGGCGGGGCAGTTCCCCACAGGCAGTACCGCGCCCGGAGCCGCCGGACTGCCGTACCCGGCCATTCGGATGTCTCTGCTGACGAAGTCCAAAGCGATGCGCGCATTCTGCTGAATCTGCACGGTCTGGTCGTTGGTGACGGCGGCCCGCTGACTGGTGCTGATCACGGTGAAGCCGGCCAGCGCGATGACCGAAAGGGCCACCAACGCGAACATCAGTTCAATCAAGGAGAATCCCCGCTCCCCGCTCCTGGTCTTCAAGACCTCCCACATCGTTTCAGTCTCCGTCTTCAAAACGGCGCCACAACCGTATTCATTGTCACAGATTTTAATCCCCACGCAATGGTAACCGTAATCTGCACTTGTTCCGTGGGTGAAATAACCGCTGAAGTGACAGTCCCGGTTGCGCTGGGAAGCAAAAGGTTGCCCGCGGCATCCGTCGCCTTGAGTCGAGCCCGCCACTGGTTGTAATCGCCGTTCGCCGTCAAGTTGTTCGTCGCCGTCGCATTCCCCGGCGCCTCCCCTCCGGTACAGTGGGCAAGATCGCTGCAGGCTTGAATGCCGCTGTACAAGTACCCCCCCACGGGAAGAGGCTTGGAGTTGAGGGGAGAATTGAACCGGATGCGCTCGAGCATCTCCGTCGCCAAGCTCGTCGCTACGGTGAGCTGCTTGGAGTTCGAATTCCTGGACAGCGCCACATCCTGCATGGCGGCAATGGCCAGAAGCCCGATCGCAAGCATGACATTCGCGATGAGGACCTCGAGCAGAGAGAACCCGCCCTCTCCCTGCCTGGCTTGCCCGATTGATCTTTCAACCTTCATCGCCATGGTTTCCTTAGGGTGCTAAGGTGGGCGAATAGCCCCACGCGGCCTTCCCGGTTGAGGTGATGACAATTCGATAATTCAGGCCGTTGGAGTTCTTGAAATTTAGGGCCTGAGCAACCGTCGCCCCATCAGCGCAGGAGGCGACTCCGACCCCGGCCGCATTGATGCAAAGATTATTGCCGAGGATGCCGCCGGGGGTGGATGTAAAAGGGGCCGGACGCCCCATCGGAGTAAACTGCACATCCTGGGGCGAAGCGATTCCTCCCCCAACGATGGAACCGTCGACTTTAGTCAAGGCGATCCCCGGGACCATGGTCATTTTCGGTATGACGTCGATCCCCCCGCTCTGGAAAAACACGGTGACCTGCTTGGAGGTAGGATTGGGTGTCGCTACCGGGACCAACGGGCATGGATCGGTCTGATGACACACGGTGACGGTGACAGTCTTGTTCTGGTTGGTGGCAATCATCCGCGCCAGGCCGATAGTGCCATGGAGCGTCCCGACCGCTTCTTTCAATTGGTACTTCTGGTTCCACACGATGTAGTTGGGGACCGCGATCGACACCATGGTGCCGATGATCGCGATCACGATCAACATTTCGATCATGGTGAATCCGGCGACTGATCTGAGGCCGATGGCCATTCGCGTCATCCGTGTTTCTCCCAGCCCATTCCCATCAGGTGGGCAAAAGGTGTGGGAAGGACTTTGTCCCTGAAGATAGAACAAAGCAAGGTGAGTGCCAGGCCCAAATCAGGTAAAATTATGTCATGTCGGCACCTCAATTTCAATAAATTCCAAGATTTATGACGTCTTTTCCAAGCGCCACAAAACCGTCTATTGGGTAAAGAGATTCCCAGAACTAGGAATCTACCTCCTACTTTTTTCTCCGTTCTTCACTCTGCCTTCCCCTTCCCAGAGGGCCGCTCCCGGCTCAATAAAAGACTCAGCTTTCCCCTTCCCGCCAGGTTCCTCGAAGCGGAAAAACGACCGGAAGCCCCTGAACGAGCCCGCGACTGAGGTCGTGGTTGTACCAGACTTCAAGGATCCCTCCTCCGGTCAGACCACGCTCCGCCACGACCGCTCCGAACACCCGGACCTGGCGCTCGATGGAGATGCCTCCGGCCGTATAGAGCACTCCCTGGATCGCCACCTCAGTGAGATTGACCGGAACGCGCAACGCGACGGAGCGGCGCCCTTCTGGAGGAGGAGACAGGGCGGGGATGGTTTGTCCCGCACCTTCGGGCCGGAGCACCACATGAGCGTTTACGAAGTAGATTCCTTCCATGTAGGGCGATTCCAGAACCAGTCTGGCCATGTTGGTTTCGGTTGGAGGACCTTGATCCAGGGTATCCACGAATACCAATCCTCGTTGCGCCCCGAAGCCCAAAGACCCGAATACCTGTGCCGGGGTTAGAGCCAGTGCCGGCTCCATATTTCCATTTCTGAAGAGCCGTCCCCCACGATCGGGAACGTAGTAGGTCCCGAACCGCTTGGCCATCTCTTTGAATTTTATGTACTCCCAGTGGCTGGGTAAAAGGCCCGGTACCGGGTCTTGATTGGCATGCACGTTTGGAGGGGTCATGTTTTCAGAATCCTCGAATTGCGGGATCCCCCCGATCCATGCCTCCATCCATCGATCCTCCGGTCGAGCGCCGGTTTCCCCATATCCCAGGCCGTTGACGGGGGCCTGACCGGATTTTCTTGGGAATTCAGCAGTTCGCCCCAGAGACGGATTTCCCGCCAGTCTCATTTCTCCCCAATGAGCAAGGACCCTGGGGAACGCGGGCGAAATCCCTTCCACCATCCGAAGGTCGCTTCCCGGCCCATCCGTTGGGCCGGCGAAAAGGCCTGCCTGAACGGCAGAGCGCAAAGGGGGAATCCTGGTCGCTCCCAATTCAATGGAGGCCGTCCGACGAAGTCCCCTTCTTGATTCTCCCGTTACCTCGACCGTGCAGAGGCCCTCCGGACGGACAGGTCCGTACAATCGAAGACGCGCAATGCGGCCGAGGTCAGCGAAACCGCGAAATGCGCCCGTGCTCTTGTCATTGAGGAAACGGTCATCCTCCGGCCGGCCCGCGTCGAAGTCCAGGTCGGGAGCCTCTGGCGTTCCGCGGAAGCGATAGAGCTCGGCCCCCGAACCCCCTATGACGTCCTCGATCCTTGCGGTCCCTGAAGGCCCCGGCAGTTCGTTATGGGTCAACCAGGCCACGACCTGCTCCACCCCACTCTCGGCCAGCAGGCGACTGGCTGTCTCCTCCCAGTGTCCCCCTGACTCTGCCGTTTCCGTCATCGCGAGATTCATCGCCACCCCGCCAATCATGGCGAGGAGCAGCCCAACCAGGAGGGCCGTCAATAGGACGCCCCCCGATTCCGCCCCGTTCCTGTTCATATGAATGCCCTCACTCCCATGTCCTGGTGGTGAGACCGATTGACCCGGCCCCCACGCGCATCGTTGCTGCTGGTTTGAATATTGACCCGGATGAGCCGGACCTCTTCCGCTCGACCGGTCGGCCGGCCGTGTTCATTGAGGTAGGTCAGGGAAAATTCCTCGACGTGATCGATCAGCGGGTTGGCGCCGTGATCGACTTCGCGCATGAGCTTTGTATTCATCTTATCGCGCCGATTCACGTAATACCGGACGAGGTTGAGAACTTCGACTCGGCTGCCCTTCGGAAAATATTTGGCGAGCGGTCCCGACAGGATTAATCGCCCCGATGATCCGTCATGTTCGAGGAGGTGCTCCTCGCATCCCGGAGCTCCGCATACGAGAACCGTCTTGCCTTTCGCCCACCCGGCCCCAGGAGAAACCTGCACCCGATCCTGCCCAGCGGCGGCAGGCGCGACCAATGTCCCGCGTACGTCATTGACGTTGGCGCGGAACGAGACCTCATCCGGACCCATGGTGAGCACAGGTGGTTGTTCCTCGAGTCCTCCGGCCCCTGCCAGCCGAAGCTCACTCGCCAACAAATGAACCCCGCCGCGGAGCGCCTGTTGTTGTTCGGCGGTATTTCGCTGAGCGCGGAACTGCCGGTGGTGCGTCACGAACACGTCCAGGGCGGCTCCGATGATGAGGGCTCCCAGGGCCGCGGCAATCATGGCCTCCAGCACGGAATAACCCCCTGCCCCGTCTGTCGGCCGACCGTCTTCTGATAAATGATTCTTCATGATGCGCCCCCCGTATAGAGCGGGTTGGCTCTCTGCATCCCCAAACGGATGGTCCGCCTGCGGCCTTGACGGTCGGACCACTCGGCGGTGACGGTGATCGTGGCGATGCGCGATCGAGTCAGAATCGGATGGTCCGGATGCAGGGTCCACGTCAGCACGATCTGGTTCACGGTCAGGCGCGCGGTATACTCCCCGTCCCCGGCGACCGGGTCTGCGCCGGTCCCGGAATCCTCCATGAACACATCCGCAATCCCGTCTCCGTCCAGGTCATCCGCCAGGAGCGTGTGATAGGCCGCCGCCCGCATCCGTTCCATCCTCGTTTCCGCGAGGGCCATCGCCTCGAGACTCTTCTTTCCGGCGGAGATTCCATCTTGAGCCAGGGAAAACATGCTGACCGCCCCTATCAGATTTATGGAGAGCACGGTCAGGGCGACCATAGTCTCAGCAAGGGAGAAGCCGTATTCCGATTGATGCGCCGGTTTAATCATGGCGTTCACTGTGTCCGGGAGATCCCGATCAGGCTGACGGTCACCACGCGCTGGGTGCCCTTGCGGTTTTCCAACGTCAAGGTCGTCGGGGTTGCGCTCGTGCCACGTGGGCTGAAGGAAAGCAGGTTCCCGCCGGACGATCGGATCGCGCGCACCCCCCGGCCGGAAAGATTCCGGGTGGGCGCTACGGGCTGGGCCGGTTCACCGGTCCGGAGGACGGTGACTCCCGGCGTTTCCTGGTCAATGGCCACCTGGATGATCCGCTTTTCACGCACCGCCAAGGTTCGCGCGTACTTCAGATCACCGACCACCTCAGCAACCGCCGTATCGAGGTACACCCGATCGGCGAACGCCTGGAGTTCAGCGCCCATGAAGACGGACAGTAATCCGGTGATGGCGACGCCGATCGCCAACTCCGCGGCCGTCATGCCCCCCTCTGTCGTGACCATCTCTAACCTCCGCTTGGTATTCATCGCCGTCCCTCCTCTGTTGTCCGGTGCTGGATGAGATGGCGGGAAGGAGGTCAAGTTTCATGCCTAGAGCCGGCAGGATCCGGAAAGGCGCATCCAGAGCGGAGGCCGTTTGCGAGGCCATCCGATTGTTCGGGACTGGCGCGGATAAAATCGATGTGCGCTCTCCGGGGCATTGATGAACCGATGCGGCAAGCGGATGAACGAGTGGAACTATGGGATGGCAAACTCCAAATCACATGAACACCGGTTCATAAGGCTTGACATGACTGTTCAGGGGGAACGATCACATCGCGGAAATCGGGAATGTCGGATACGGGCTACGAATGGGTTGAAGGATCAAGCGAACGGAGGGATCAGATAACCGGCTGGGGGAGAAGATGGGATATTCAGGCGCTCAGGGCTTGGACCACTTGACCTCGATCACGCGCCCGGCATGGAAGATGACCTCGACGATCCAGTTATCGGTTGAAGAATAGACCCATCGATTCACCCTTGAATGGTTGAACGTGTAATGGGGACGACCGGCCCGGCTAAGGACTTCCATCGGGGTCATGCCCGTTGAGAGCATGCGGAGGGTTTCAAATGAAATTTCCCCGGCAGATGGCCCCTTCGAGCCCCTGACCCCTTTCTCATGATAGGACTGGGACTTAGAGGGGTGGGAGAACTCTGGCCGAAGACCGGCATAAACCAACTGGGCGCCGAAAATCCCTAAGCTTCCCGCTAAGACGAGAACCAATACGATCCGCCTCATAAGACACCCCCTTGCTTATGTTGATGCGCTCACCGACCTCAGGCATGGGCACACGCAGAAAGGGTGCCAGACAGGAGGGCTATCGAACTGGTCTCCGAATCCCCGCGATAAGTCTTGATTGATGCCGGTCTAGGAAGAGGGAAGAGAAAGAATAAACGGGGGAGAGGAGCGGACGGACAGGCACCCCATGAACGACCGTTCACTCGAGTTCGTCATAAGGTCCCTGGAACAATGAGGGCGCGCCGAGATTCAGGGCATTTGGGTTTCCGCTTTGCGCAGCCAGCGGTAGGTCCGTCCCAACAGCCGGGCGGCCTGCGTCTTGTTGCCCGCGTTCTCCCTGACGGCTCGCCGAATCAGGGCCATTTCGATCCGCTTGATAAGGCCCGTGAGGCCCTGTCCATCCTTGAGGGCCCGGACGATCAACGGCCACTCGACCCGGTTCAGGAGATCGTCCAGCCCCTGGGCGGTGATAGCCTCAGGGGCCTGACGAATGGACGGCGGGAGAAGATCCGGTCCTATCAGTGAAGCCTTGGGCCCGGCCAGGGCGATGGCGCGTTCGATGACGTTTTCGAGCTCGCGGACGTTCCCCGGCCAGCGACAGCGGATCAGGACGTCGAGGGCCTCGCCCGCGAACCCCTTGAGGGCCTTCTTCTGCACCGCGGCATGCCGAGCGAGCAGATGTTCCGCAATCAGTGGAATATCTTCGACGCGCTCCCGCAATGGGGGAATGTGAAGGGGAAAAACGTTGAGCCGGTAGAACAAGTCCTGGCGGAACTTCCGCTCGGCGACGAGGCTTGGAAGATCCTGGTTGGTAGCCGCCACGATCCGGACATCCACCTTGATGTCCTCGTGGCCGCCGACCCGCTGGAACTCTCGCTCCTGGAGAACCCGCAACAGCTTCACCTGCATCGCCGGGGAAATCTCACCTATCTCATCCAGAAAGAGCGTGCCGCCAGTCGCCTGCTCAAACTTCCCTTTCTTTTGCGCTACGGCCCCGGAAAAGGCCCCCCGCTCGTGACCGAACAGTTCGGTTTCCAGCAGAGTCTCCGCCAGCGCGCCGCAGTTGATCGCGAGGAACCGCCCGGCGCGCCGTGGGCTGAGCTGGTGAATGAGGCGAGCCGTCTGCTCCTTGCCGGTCCCGGTCTCCCCGCTGATTAACACGGTCACGTCCGACTGGGCGACGCTCCGCACGAGATTCAGGAGTTCCTGCATGGGACGGCTCTTGCCCACCAGGCCTCCCGTTTCCGTCGTCCCGTACAGCTCATCCCGAAGGTATTTATTCTCCTCGCGCAGTTCGCGATTGCGCATGATGATCCCGAGCATCCGGCGCTGCGTGGCCTGCAATCCCACCAGGTGGTCGAAGAGCAGCCGGGAAATCACGTCCTTAGGGGCGGTCATCGGGGATTCCCTGGATCTATTCCGGACCGGATCTGACGCAGCGCGGTCCGCCCACCGAAACCGGTATCGCGTGTACGGGGCGTCATAGACCGCGCCCTCGCGCAAGGGAAATTCCAACGGTCCGAGGCGCAACACGCCTTCCCGTTCGATCCGAAGCGCATGCAGGGCTCCGGCCGATCGGCCAGCCGGCAGGTCGGGGGCGAAGGCGTGCCCCCCATTCCATTCGGCTACCGGTTCACATCCCATCGTGCACGACCTTGCCGTCGCCACAGTCCGCCCAGTCGCGCGCTCCTTGATCACCCATTTTGCCGATTTCCCTTGGGGCCCCTCCGACTTCATCACATACGCGTCACCGAACTCGGCCACGATGGACGAGAGCCGGAGCTGCGAGTACTGTTCCTCGCAGACGGCAGTCTCCACGAACGAGTAGAGCTTGGAAAAGGCCTCGATGTTCCCTTTGACCAGAAGGGTGTTTCCGATCAACGGCTCGACCGGGGGGAGGAACCGGACCAGAACGTACAGCGTCTCCGGTTCATCAAGCCGGGCGAAGGCCAGCATGCGGAGATAGTTGCTGTAGGCCGTCGCCCACAGACCTGAACATCGGACGACGGCATCGACATCCCCGAGGTACCGGGCGATGGTCTCCATGAGCGTCGGTTGCCGCCCGTCGGAGGAGGCGAAGTACGCCAGCGCAGCGCGATAGGTCAGGTCTTTCAGCCCGCTGGCGGATTCGCTCCGCTGGATCAATTCTCGGAGAACTGCCTGGGGCACCCAGTTATTCGGATCGAGCAGGAAGTGTTTGGGGTCGCGGATGTAGTCGAAGCCCTCTACCACTCCCATCACACGGTGGTAGTCGATTCGCTGGGCGGTTTCTCCCAGGCTGTCCAGGTAGCGGACGACCATTCCCGTCAGAAAACAGGTGACCCAGGGATCGGAAATGGGTTCGGTGTCGCGGGAGGACAACATCAGAAGCCTCTTCGACGATCCCGCTCCCTCGCAAGCGCTCCTTCAGCGCCCTCCCCTACAGGGAACGGCCGGGACGGGGAAGAAGATGGTAGGTCTTCTTAAAGGGGAGAGTCAAGATGGGGGTTAGACCCGACCTCAGCCTTTCTCCAGGCCGTAGTCTTTGATCTTGGTGAGGAGGGTCTTGTAGCTGACCTGCAGGATTTCGGCGGCCTTCGACTTGTTGCCCCCGGTCTCGCGCAATACGCGTTCGATCATCCGAGCCTCCACCTTCCGCGCCGCCGCGTTGCCGGCCTCATGGAGCCCCCCGCTCACCTGAGGCTCTTCCTCACCCGTGCGGACCATGGACCGCAGCCCCAAATGTTCCGGCTTGACGGTCGGGCCGTCGCACAGGATGACGGCGCGTTCGATGCAGTTCTGCAGCTCGCGCACGTTTCCGGTCCACTGGTGCTTCATCATGAGGTCCATGGACTCGGGGGATAACGCCTTCACGTCCTTCCTCAGCTCCTGGGCATACACGCCGAGAAAATGCTCCACCAGCAACGGGATGTCATCCCGGCGGTCCCGAAGCGGGGGGATGACGATGGGAAACACATTCAAGCGGTAATACAGGTCTTCACGGAAAGCCTGTTTGGCCACCGCCGCCTGCAGGTCCTTGTTGGTGGCCGCCACGACGCGGACGTCCGCCTTGACCAGGGCCGTTCCCCCGACCCGCATGAACCGATCGCCCTCGAGCACGCGGAGCAGCTTGGCCTGGAGTCCATGGTCCATGTCGCCGATCTCGTCCAGGAACACGGTCCCCTCGTCCGCCAGCTCGAACTTCCCCATCTTGCGCCCGGTCGCCCCGGTGAACGATCCCCGTTCGTGTCCGAACAGCTCGCTCTCCAGGAGTTCTCTGGGGATCGCCGCGCAGTTGATAGCTACGAACGGGCCATTCTTGCGTGGACTCAGGTCATGGATCATCCGGGCGAAGAGCTCCTTGCCGGTCCCGCTCTCCCCGAGCAGAAGAACGGTGGTCGTCCCGGACGCGACCTTTCGCACCTGCTCCTGCGCCTCCAAGAGAAGGCGGCTCTGCCCCACCAGCTTCGCGTAGCGGGTCTGGGAGAGCTCTTCCTTCAGGATCAGGTTCTCGGTCACCAGGTGTTTGGTTTCGAGGGCCTTGCTGATGGTGAGGAGGAGATGGTCCGGGTCCACCGGTTTTTCAAGAAAATCAAACGCCCCCTCCTTGACCGCCTTGACCGCCGTCTCAATCGTCCCGTGCGCGGTCATGACCACGACGGGGATCATCGGGTTCGCCTCCTTGACCGCCTGCAGGACCTCCAGCCCGGACTTCTCAGGGAGCTTGAGGTCGGTCAGGACGAGATCCACCTTCATGCGCCGAAATTCTTCGAGCCCGGCCGCACCATCCGTCGCCTGGATCACCGTATGGCCTTCGAGTTCCATATGACGGGCAAGCATCCGTGCCATCGGTTCGTTGTCTTCAATCAGGAGAATCGTGCCCACGCGCCCTCCTCAGGATATCGGCAGATAGATGTGAAACGTCGTCCCTTTGCCCTCCTGGCTTTCCACATCGATCCGACCGTTGTGGAGGAGGACGATCTTGTGCACCAAGGCGAGCCCCAACCCGGTTCCCTTGTTTTTCGTCGTGAAAAACGGAAGGAAGATTTTGCCGAGCCGGTCCTTCGGGATTCCGGCACCGGTGTCGCTGACCTGCAGTTCGATTTCCCGGCGGCGCCCGGATGGATGCCGGACGGCCGCCACCAGGGTGAGTTGCCCGCCGGCCGGCATGGCCTCAACGGCGTTGAGGACCAGATTGCCCACGGCCTGCCGCATCAGGACTTCATCCATGCGAATTTCAGGAACGTCGGGGAAACAGACGACCTCCACGTTCGGATGCGGTCCAGGCGCCTGCCCCAGGACCTGCTCCACCACCCGCCGGAGCCAGGGTTCGACCGCCACGAGCTTGAGATCGAGTTCCGTTTTCCGGGCGAAGTTGAGAAACTGCGTGATCAGATGGTCCATGTCCGCGATCACCTGGAAAATGGTCTGGAGGGTCTCCTGGGAGGGCGTGCCGGACGGGGCCTGTCTGGCGATCAGCTTGGCCGCGCCCAGGATGGTCCCCATGTAGTTCCGAAACTCATGGGCGATTCCGGCGGACATTTCTCCCAGGACGGTCATGCGCTCTCTCAGCTCCACCTGCTCCTGGAGGGCTTTGATCTGGGTGAGGTCCGTAAAGATGAACGTGGTCCCGATCAGACGGCCCGCACGATCCTTCAGAAAGGATGTGCTCACGCCGACCCAGATCCGCCCGGCGGCCTCCACCAGGTCAAACTGTTCCCTCGTGATCACCTCTCCGTGGACGAGGCAGCGCTCCAGGAGAGTCGCCACCTTGCTGCCCTCGCCGAAGACCTCCGTGCAGGTCTTCCCGATCACGGCCCCCCGGTCCATTCTCAGAATGGCCGCGGCCGCGTCGTTGAAGGTGGTCACCACGCGGTCCTGGTTGAAGGTGATGACGCCGCTGGCGACGCTGCGGAGAATATTCTCATTGTAGCTCTCCACTTCCTGGGCCCGCGCCTCGGCCGCCGACCGCAGACGCTCCAATTCCTGCTCCTTCTCGCGTAACCGCAGAAGGACGTCATGGTAGACATTCATGATCCCGGTGGAGGTGGCTTCCCGCCGCGTCCTCAGTCTGGCGAAGACGCCGTAGAGCGGGATCAGGATGAGGAGTCCCCCCAAGATTTTCAAGAGGAGATCGGTGGCGCCGCGGACCCCTCCGAGGCCCTGCGGGCCGAGGTTCCGCTCAACCGCGACGAGGTGCACGGCCAGCGTGATGAGAAAGAGGAAGAGGACCAGCAGGCAGGCGATGATGACGGGCCTCAAGGGCCGGCTCCGTGTCATGGGCTTACCGTCCTTCCGTCAGGAACGTGCTGTACCAGTTCAGAATCTCCGGCCCGTAGAACATGGTCACCACGGCGGCCATCGAGAGGAACGGGCCGAACGGAATATAGTTCTCCCGCGTGATCACGCGGGCCGCGATCAATCCCACCCCCACGACCGAGCCCAGGATCCCGCCCAGGATGACCGTGATCAGGACGGGCTTCCAGCCTAGAAACGCCCCGATCATGGCCAGGAGTTTGATGTCCCCGCCCCCCATGCCTTCCTTCCCGAACAGGTACGGGCTGATCCAGGCCATGAAATACAGTAAGCCGCCACCCAGCAAGAACCCCGCCACGCTATCCCACCATCGCGGCAAAAGCAGTGTTCCGGTCACCAGACCAAGCACGATCCCCGGCAGGGTGATGCGGTCCGGCACGATCATGTGGTCCAAGTCGATGAAGGTGACGACGAGCAGGGCGGAGAACAGCATGGCGTAGACGACCGCCGTGGCCGTTCCCCCGAATCGCCATAGGATCAACCCGTACCCGGCCGCGTTCAAGGCCTCCACCAGCGGATAGCGCCACGAGATCCGAGACCGGCACTCCCGGCATCGGCCCCGCAGCCACACATAGCTCAGGAGAGGAACATTGTCGTACCATCGGATGGCCGTGCCGCACTGCGGACACCGGGACCCCGGCCACACTAAGGACTCCCGCTTCGGAAGGCGGTGGATACAGACATTCAGGAAGCTGCCGATGACGGCGCCGAAAAGGACCGCCGCCCCCACCTGAGAGTGGGTGATCATGCCGCCTTTTCCGATGGTTCCATAGACACCGGCTCCGGACCCAGATCCCCCCCAGCCTTGAATTTATTGTACGGGAAGGCCCTAGCAGGAGCAAGGGACATTTCGGGGCATATTTATTCCTCATTCTTCATATTTACACGATTTTGTGATTATGAAATACTCTTGATTACAGGATACTAATGGTGTTACCTTTAGGTCCTTGTGGGTGAGGGCCCACTTTCATCACATCATACTCCACATCGGGAAGGGGGATTCGGCGGTCATGGACAGAAAAAAGAAAAACGGGGTGGCCTCGCTCACTGATCGGGAGCAGGAGATTCTCCAGTTGATCTGGAATGGACTCAAGAATCGGGAAATCGGCTCCCGTCTCAAGATCAGCGTGAAGACCGTGGAGGCGCATCGCGCCAACATGATGAAGAAGCTCAGGGTCTCGAATGCCGCCCAGCTTCTCAAGGCGGCGATCGAAGAAGGCTTTATTCGGGTCCGGCGTGGGTGAGCGACCGGGCGCCTTTGCGCTGGCGAAGCACTTCGTAAAGAAGGATCGCCGTCGCCACCGAGGCGTTCAGGCTGGTTCCCCGTCCCTGCATCGGGATGCACACCCTTCCATCGCAGTGCTCGCCCACGAGGGGGCGAATGCCCTGCCCCTCTCCGCCCACCACCAAGGCCACCGGGCCGCGGAAATCGACGTCCCACACGCCCTGCGGTCCTTTCGCATCTAACGCATAGACCCAGAACCGGGATTCCTTCAGTCGCTTGATCGCCTGGGAGAGGTTGACCACCCGGGCCACCGGAACGTGTTCGATGGCGCCCGCGGAGGCCTTGGCCACGGCCGCCGTCAGCCCGACCGCCCGCCGTTCAGGTATGATGACTCCCACCACGCCGACGGCTTCGGCCGTCCGCAGGATGGCCCCGAGATTGTGCGGGTCCTCGATGCCGTCGAGAATGAGCAACAGGGGCGATTCCAGCCGATTCGCCGCGTCGATGAGATCGTCCAGGTGCGCGTACGGCTTGGCCGCCACAAGCCCCACGGCCCCTTGATGGCGCGTGGTGCCGGCCATCCGGTCCAGCGCTTCGCGCGGCTCGAAGGCGACGGACACGTGGCTCGCCTTGGCCAGCCTGAGGATCTCATCCACGTCGCGACCGCGCCGCCCGCGCTGCAAGCAGATCGCTTCAAACCCCCGCTCTTTCGACCGGAGCGCTTCCAGCACCGGATGCACCCCGTACAATAGGTCTCGGCTCACCGCTTCCACCGGGTCGTGCCGTCGGGCTTATCTTCAAGGGTGATGCCTTGCGCGGCGAGCGCCTTCCTGATCTCATCGGCTTTCGCAAAATCTTTTCTTCGCCGGGCTTCGTTGCGCGCGGCAATCTGCCTTTCGATCTCGGCCACATCATCCACAGTCTGAACAGACACTTGACCTACATGGCCTTTCGCTTCGACGCCGGTGAGTGCGACCGTGACATCCTTTGTCTCCTTAAATTCCCAATCCTTGACCGGCACATGGAACAGCCCCAAGACCTGGCCGAAGCGCCGAAAGGCTTCACGCGCCTCCGTCCGCGCGCTTTGCGAGAGCCCTGTCCGCAGCCGCGTGTTCAGTTCGCTCCGCAGGCGCTGGAACTCCGCGAGGGCAACGGGCGTGTTGAAGTCGTCATCCATCGCCTGTTCAAACGCCACCGTGAACTTCGACAATAGTCCTTTGACTTCGCCGTCGGCAGCCTCCTTCGAGGAGGCCTTTTCGTCTAGACGGAGTAAGAGGTCGTAAAAGTTATTGAGCCCGGCCCGCGCCTGGCGGAGCACCTCGTCCGAAAAGTCAATGGGACCACGGTAGTGTGTCGAGAGCAGGAAATATCGCACGACTTCGGCGATGACTTTATCGGGCGCCGGAAACTTCTCGAATATCTCCTGGATCGTAAAAAAGTTCCCCAGCGACTTCGACATCTTCTCCTGGTCCACTGTGACGAAGCCGTTATGCACCCAGTACCGGGCGAACTCCTTGCCCGTCGCCGTGCAGGACTGGGCAATCTCATTCTCGTGATGCGGGAAGATCAGGTCCTGGCCGCCGCCGTGGATGTCGAACGTCTCCCCCAGATGGCGGATCGCCATGGCCGAACATTCGATGTGCCAGCCCGGTCGACCATGACCCCAGGGACTGTCCCAAAATGGCTCGCCGGGCTTGGCCGTCTTCCACAGGGCAAAGTCCATCGGGTGCCGCTTCCGCTCGTCCACCTCGACGCGGGCGCCGGCCTGCATCTCGTCGAGCTTGCGCTTCGAAAGGCGCCCGTAGGCAGGATACTTGTCGACTTGGAAGTAGACGTCCCCGTTCACCTGATAGGCGACTCCCTTATCAATCAGCGCACGCACGAGCCTGATGATGTCGTCCATGTGGTCGGTGGCCTTGGGTTCCACCGTCGCCTTGAGAACCCCCAGCCGCCCCATGTCGCGATAGTAGGCGTCGATGTAGCGCGCCGTGACATCCTGCCACGGGATCCCGAGCTGATTGGCCCGGTTGATGATCTTGTCGTCCACGTCCGTGAAATTCTTCACGAAGGTGACGGCATAGCCGCGGTATTCCAAATATCGCCGGATGACGTCGAAGACGACGCCGCTCCGGGCATGCCCCAGGTGGGAGTCGTCATAGACCGTCACGCCGCACACGTACATCCGCACCTGCCCGGCGGTGAGGGGCTCGAACGGGTCCTTCCGGCCCGTCAGGGTGTTGAAGATTTTCAGCATGCGGTGTCGGTCCAGGCGAAGGGCCGGAGGGGGCACCCGAACGGGTTCGAAGGGGTGACCAGGCAGGTGGTGGAGCGGGGGACTAGGGACAGGACGGAAGGGCCTCCTCTCCGGAGCGCCCTCCCGCCGTCATTGGTCGGGGCGGCGGGATTTGAACCCACGACCACTCGCACCCCAAGCGAGTGCGCTACCGGTCTGCGCTACGCCCCGCACCGTTCGTCTTTGCTCCCAATCCCCTTGAAGCATTCTCTATTTTCCAAGGACCTTGAGGATGTCGTTCAGCTCGCGCCTCACGCGCTCCACCACATCCGTCATCGCGCGCGAAGGCCGCCGCTCCTTACCGCCCTCCCGCGTGTGCCACCGCCGCCGCAGCCCCTCAATCGTGAACCCCTGCTCGTAGCGCATCCGCTTGATCTGGAGAAGGGTCTCAATCTCTTTCCGGGTATACACCCGCTGCCGCCCCCGGCTTTTCCGCGGGCGGAGAAAGCTGAACTCGGATTCCCAGAATCGTAAGATATACGAAGGCAGGCCGGTGATCCGGCTGACTTCGCCGATCTTGTAGAAGAGCTTCTCGCCTATGGGAGCCCGGGCGCCTCTCTCAGGATCTGGTGTCCCGGTAGCCATCGGTTCCGCGCCGAGAGTGGAACTAATTCACGTACTTTTTAAAGATTTGGCTGGGCCGAAAGGTCACGACGCGCCGGGGGGTAATCCCGATTTCTTCGCCGGTCCTTGGGTTCCGCCCTTTCCGTGGCCCCTTGCTCCGGACCACGAAATTGCCGAAGCCAGCGATTTTAAATGACTCTCCTTTGTGGAGGACCCCCTTGATCGTATCGAGGACCAACTCCACAAGATCGGCGGCCTCCTTCTTCGAGACGCCCACCTTTTCAAAAATCTCGGTCACGAGGTCCGCCTTTCTCATTGCCTACCCCCGATTCGTCAGATCGCCGATTTGCCCTAAGAAGGCACTAGGTTACGAAAGGGCCCCTCAGAAGTCAAGGGGAACCATCGTTGGAGGAACGCCGCTCCTTGACCATCTTGTATTCGATGCTATCGGCCAAGGCCTGCCAGCTCGCCTCCATGATGTTCTCCGAGACCCCCACGGTCCCCCATTTGTCTTTATGATCGCCGGATTCGATCAAGACGCGGACTCGCGACGCGGTTCCCTTATTGGCCGCCAGGACGCGCACCTTGTAGTCGAGGAGCTTGACTTCCTTCAATTGGGGATAGAACTTTTCGAGCGCCTTCCGCAGGGCATGGTCCAGCGCGTTGACGGGACCCGAGCCAACCGCCACCGTATGCTCAACGGCCGGGCCCACCTTGACCATCACGGTGGCCTCCGAGATGGGCTCCTCGTCCGCGCGCCGCTTCTCGACGATCACCCGGAACCCCATCAGCTCGAAGCAGGGCTTATGCTTCCCGAGGATTTTCCGCATCAGAAGCTCGAAGGATCCCTCGGCCCCTTCGAACTGATAGCCCTGGTTCTCCAGGTCCTTGAGCGTCGCCAGCAGCTCCTGCGTCTTGATATCGTCCTTGCGGAGCTTGATGTGGAACTCCTCGGCCTTCCCCGCCAGACTGCTCTTGCCCGCATAGTCGGAGATGAGCATCCGCTGCCGGTTGCCCACGGCTTCCGGACGGATATGCTCGTAAGTCATCGGGTTCTTCCTGACCGCGTCGATGTGCATGCCCCCCTTGTGGGCGAAGGCCGAATCGCCGACGTACGGCTGGTGCTTGTTGGGGACCAGGTTGGCGAGCTCAGCCACGAAATGGGAAACCTCGCGCAGGTGCCTCAACTGGGTCGGGGAGACCGCCTCCCGCCTCATCTTGAGGTTCAGGTTGGGGAGGATCGAGGACAGGTTGGCGTTGCCGCATCGCTCGCCGATCCCGTTGATGGTGCCCTGGACTTGAAGGACCCCCTGCTCGATCGCGATCAAGGAATTCGCGACCGCCATCTCGGCGTCGTTGTGCGCGTGGATCCCGAGAGGGACGCCGACGGTCCGCACCACGTCCGCCACGATCCGTTTGACCTCCCACGGCATCGTCCCGCCGTTGGTGTCGCACAGGATGATCCGTTCCGCGCCGGCCTCCTGCGCCCTCGCCAGCGTTGCGAGCGCGTACTCGGGATCGGCCTTGTAGCCGTCGAAGAAGTGCTCGGCATCGTAGAACACCTGTCGGCCGTGGTCTTTCAGGAAGGCCACCGAATCGTGAATCAGCTCGAGATTCTTCTTCAACGAGATCCCGAGCGCATCTGTCACGTGGAACGTCCAGCTCTTTCCGAAGAGGGTCACGTAATGCGTGTGGGCGTCGAGTAGGGAGCGCAGGGTCGGATCGGTGTGGGGCGGGTTGGAGGCCCGCCGCGTCGAGCCGAAGGCGACCACCTTAGCCTGTTTCAAGGGCGTCGCCTTGATCAGGCGAAAGAACTCGATATCTTTCGGGTTGGCCCCCGGCCACCCGCCTTCGATAAAGTGCGCCCCCAGCTCGTCCAGCTTCTGGGCAATGCGCACCTTGTCCTCGGCCGAGAACGACACGTCCTCAGCCTGGGCCCCATCCCGCAGGGTGGTGTCGTAGATCTCGACGGGCTGGCTGGCGATGGGTGTTCGCTTAGACTTTTCCAAGTTTGAACGCCTCATGGAGGGAGCGGATAGCCGAATCGAGATGCTTTTCCTCAACCACGCAGGAGATCTTGATCTCGGAGGTACTGATCATCATGATATTGATTCCCTCACGGGCCAGAGTCTCGAACATGCGCGCGGCCACACCGGAATGCGAGCGCATGCCGACCCCGACCAGCGAGACCTTGGCGATCTTGTCCTGGACCTCCACGCTGCGCGCCCCGATGTCCTTGGCGATGCGATTGACGAGGTCCACCGCCTTGTGCATGTCCCCGCGGGGGATGGTGAACGACAGGTCGGTCAAATCCCCCTGGCCGACGTTTTGGATGATCATGTCCACCAGAATATTGGCTGCGCCGATCGGGCCGAAGATGCGCGCGGCGACGCCGGGCCGATCCGGCACGCCGATGAACGTGATCTTGGCCTGATTGCGGTCCCCCGTCACGCCTGAGACCACCACGTGTTCCATGTCCCGATCCTCCTTGGTCACCAAGGTCCCGCTTCCGTCCACAAAGGTGGACTTGACGACCACCGGCACCTCGTACTTGGCGGCAAACTCCACCGAGCGGCTCTGCAACACCTTGGCCCCGAGGCTCGCCAGCTCCAGCATCTCCTCGTAGGAGACCTTGTCCAACTTCCGCGCCGACGGGACGAGGTTCGGGTCCGCCGTGTGCACGCCTTCGACGTCGGTGTAGATCACGCACCGGTCGGCCTTGAGCGCGGCGGCCAGCGCCACCGCAGTGAGATCCGACCCACCGCGTCCGAGCGTCGTCACGTCGCTCTTCTCGTTGATCCCCTGGAACCCCGCCACGACCGGGATCACCCCCTCGTCAAGGGCCTCCTTGATCCGGTCGGCCGTCACCCGCTCGATCCGCGCCTTCGTGTGCGTGCTGTCGGTGATGATGCCCACCTGCCGCCCCGTGAACGACCGCGCATCGAACCCCATCGCGCGCAGGGCCATGGCCAGCAGCGCGATCGTCACCCGCTCTCCCGTCGAGAGCAGCATGTCCATCTCGCGCTCGTCGGGAAAGTCTGCGACGTCGTGGGCCAGCTTGACGAGACGGTCCGTCTCGCCGCTCATGGCCGAGACGACCACCACCACGGAATCGCCGGCCTGCCGGGTCTTGGCGACCAGACCGGCCACGTGCTTGATCCGGTCGATGGTCCCGACCGACGTCCCGCCGAATTTTTGGACCACTAAAGACATATGCGCCTGCGGCTTCCGTAGCTGCGAGCTCTTGGGCAAGCAGCGTTCGAATGGTTCATTTCCCGATCAGCTTGCTCATCAGCTTCGTGGCATCGGCCAACATCACCTGCGTGGCCTTCGCATCCACTTCGTTGAACCCCCGTCCCTTCCCGGTCGTATCCCGGGCCACCGGGCCCTCATACAGGGCGTACGGGACCGCCTCATCAGTGTGCCGGCGGAGCGCCACCGGAGTCGCGTGGTTGCATACCGCCAGGATGCGATGGGGACCCAGCTTCGGGAGCTCTTTCAGCAACGTCCCGACCGTCTGCTCATCAAAGGCCTCGATGGCCTGCACCTTCGCCTGCGCATTACCCTGATGGCCGGCCTCATCCATAGCTCCGAGATGCACATACACCAGGTCCTTCTTCTTCAGCTCCTCCAGCGCGACCTCGGCCTTGCCGGCGTAGTTGGTGTCCAGATTGCCGGTGGCGCTGGGCACCTTCACGACCTCAAACCCGCAGTACAGCCCGATCCCGCGGGGCAGGTCCAGAGCCGAAATCATCGCACCGGTGAGGCCATAGCGCTCCGTCAGCTTCGGCATCTTGGGCACCTTCCCCTGGCCCCAGAACCAGATGGCGTTCGCCGGCGGCTTCCCTGCCTCGATCCGATCCAGGTTGATCTGATGCGCGCGCAGGATGGGGAGCGCCTCCTCCATCAGGTTTCTCAGGACCTTTTCCCCGTCGCCCTTCGGGAGAAATTCTCCCACGGGCTTGCCCGCGATGTCCTGGGGAGGGGTGAGCGTGCCCCGGTGTTTGCCCTCAGCCCACACCAGGAGGTGGCGGTAGGACACCCCGGCGTAGAACTGCAGCACCTCGGTCCCCAACTGCTCATTGACATCGTAGATCAGCTCCTTGGCTTCGAGCGAGTCGATCTGGCCCGCGCTGAAGTCCTCCATGATGGCATGGGGGCCGAGCTTCTTGATGTCATACCCCCCGGCATCCGATCGCAGGGTCACCAGATTGCACCGGAAGGCGACATCGTCCGGGTTGAGCGCTATATCCAGACTGGCGGCCTCCAGGGGCGCCAGGCCGGTATAGTATTTCTTGGGGTCGTACCCCAGAATCGCCAGCTGCGTCACATCGCTTCCCGGATACCATCCTTCAGGCGTGGTCTTGACGAGACCGAGCTCGCCGTTCCGCGCCAGGAAATCCAGATGCGGGGTCTTAGCCTCCTGCAGCGGCGTCCGGCCCCCCAGTTCCGCCACCGGGTGGTCGCCCATCCCGTCCCCCAGCAGGATCACGTATTTCATGAATACCGGATGGTCCCTCCCTACGCGATTCGTCCCGTCAGTACCCCAGCACCCGCACGACGTCTTCCATGTTGGCCTGGATGGTGGTCGGCTTCTGGGAGACCGAGATCGCGATGTCCACGTCCTTGAGCCCATGGCCGGTCAGTGTGCACACGGCCGACTCCCCGTCCTTGAACTGCCCCGCTTTGTTCATTTTGATGAGCCCGGCGACCGACGCGGCCGAAGCCGGCTCGCAGAAGATCCCCGACAAGGCCGCCACCATCCGGTAGGCCTCCACGATCTCCTCATCCGTCACCAGATCGATCTTCCCGTTGGATTCCTGCACGGCCTTGACCGCCTGCGCCCAACTGGTCGGATTGCCGATGCGGATCGCCGTGGCGATCGTCTCGGGCTTCTCGACCACGTGTCCCAGTACGATCGGAGCCGCCCCCGCCGCCTGGAAACCCATCATTCGCGGCAGCCCACTGCACCGTCCGGCACGATGATATTCCCCGTACCCTCTCCAATAGGCCGTGATGTTTCCGGCGTTGCCCACCGGGAGGAAATGATAGGCCGGGGCGTCCCCCAACTGGTCGCACACCTCGAAGGCCGCCGTCTTCTGCCCTTCCAGGCGGTAGGGATTGACCGAGTTCACGAGAACGACCCCGTACTTGGTCGAGATCTCCTTGACGATCTTCAGGGCCTGATCGAAATTGCCCTTCACCTGAAGGACGGTCGCCCGGTGCATCATGGCCTGCGCCAGCTTGCCCAGGGCGATCTTGCCCTCCGGAATCAGCACGAAGACCTGTAATCCAGCCCACCCCCCGTACGCCGCGGCGGAGGCCGAGGTATTGCCGGTGGAGGCGCAGATGACCGCCCGCGAGCCTTCTTCGACAGCCTTCGAGATCGCGAGCGTCATTCCCCGGTCCTTGAACGACCCGGTCGGGTTGGCCCCCTCGAACTTGAGGTACAGGTCGAGCTTCGGGGCAATCTTTTCAGCCAGTCGAGGGGCGCGCACCAGCGGGGTGTTCCCTTCGCCGAGCGTGACGATCGGCGTGCGATCGGTCACGGGCAGGAACTCCCGGTACTGTTCGATGACTCCGCGCCAAGCGGCCATGCTACCGGTCCTCTCCTTCGATCCGCACCACCGTGGTCTTCGCCGACACGCTGGGCAGCGCGTCGATGTCGCGCAGGGCGGCGCGCACGTTGCGCTCGACCGCGGTGTGGGTCGTCATGACCACGGGGACGGTCTGGCCGTCCTTGCGTCCTCGCTGCAGGACCGACGCGATGCTAATGTGGTGGCTCCCCAGGACCCCGGCCAACTGGGAGAGCACCCCGGGCCGGTCCACCGCCATGAAGCGCAAATAATAGATGCTGGTGATCTCCTCGATCGGCCGGATGCGGAGCGGCCGCCGCTGATCCGCCTGAAACGCGCACGGCGGGACCCGCCGGACCGCCCCGGTGCGGATGTTCCGGGCGATGTCCATGACGTCGCTGAGCACCGCGCTGGCGGTCGGCAGGGCGCCCGCGCCGCGACCATATAGCATGATGTCGCCCACGGCGTCCCCCGTCACCTGAATCGCGTTGTACACCCCGCCCACCCGCGCCAGCGGCGACTCGTTCGGGATCATGGTGGGATGGACCCTGGCTTCCACCTCCATGGCGGACTCGCCGCCGTCTCCGCCCAAGACTTTCGCGATCGCCAGCAGCTTGATCGTGTACCCGAACTCCGTCGCGTACTCGATGTCCATCGGGGCGATCCCCGTGATGCCCTCGACGTGGATCTCCTTGAAGTTGACCGGTGTCCCGAACGCCAGGTTCACCAGGATCGCCAGCTTGTGGGCGGCGTCGATGCCGGCCACGTCGAAGGTCGGATCGGCCTCCGCATAACCCGCCTTCTGGGCCTCGGCCAGCACCTCGTCGAAGGGCCGGCCGGCCTCGGTCATCCGGGTCAGGATGAAGTTGGACGTCCCGTTGACGATCCCGTATAGGGACTGGATCCGGTTGGCCGCAAGCCCTTCGGTCAGCGCGCGCAGGATGGGGACGCCGCCGCAGACGCTGGCCTCGAAGCCGATGTCCACGCCGGCCCGTGAGGCTGCTTCGAAGAGCTCTTCCCCGTGAACGGCCAGCAGGGCCTTGTTGGCGGTCACGACGTGCTTGCCCTTGGCCATCGCCTCGAGCAGGAACCGCTTGGCGGGATCATAGCCGCCGATCAATTCGATGACGATATCGATCCGAGGATCGTCGAGCACCTCGCGGGCGTTGGCGGTGAGGACCCCGGCCGGGAGGGAAATCCCCCGGTCGGCCTTCAGGTTGAGATCGGCGACCTTGACCAGGTCCAGCGGGACGCCGAGCCGGCGGCGGATCAGCCCCGCGTTGGAGGCGAGGACCTTCGCCACACCGGTCCCGACGGTTCCAAACCCGATCAAGCCCACTGCGATGCGGTCCTTCACGAAGTCGCCCTATTCCACGCTCCCGGACAATTTGAGCGCCTTCTTGATGCCGCGGATCGCCTGTCGCGTGCGGTGCTCGTTCTCGACCAGGGCGAATCGGACATGGTCGTCGCCGTATTCTCCGAACCCGAGGCCCGGCGACACCGCGACCTTCGCTTCGCGCAGGAGCAGCTTGGAGAACTCCAGAGACCCCATGTCGCGGTAGGCCTCCGGGATGCGGGCCCAGACGAACATGGTCGCCAGGGGCTTTTCCACCTTCCAGCCGACCCGGTTCAATCCGTCCACCAGGGCATCGCGCCGGCTGCGGTACCTCTCCACGTTCTCCCGGACGCAGTCCTGGGGCCCGTTCAAGGCAAGGATGGCGGCGATCTGGATCGGTTGGAAGATCCCGTAGTCGAGGTAGCTCTTGATCTTCTGGAGCGCGCCGACCATCTTGGGGTTCCCCACGCAAAACCCCACCCGCCAGCCGGGCATGTTGTAGCTCTTGGACAGGGTGAAGAACTCCACCCCCACGTCCTTGGCGCCGGGCACCTGGAGGAAACTCGGCGCCTTGTAGCCGTCAAAGCAGAGATCCGCGTAGGCCAGATCATGAACCACGTAG
Organism: Nitrospiria bacterium; assembly: GCA_041490525.1. Taxonomy (GTDB): domain Bacteria; phylum Nitrospirota; class Nitrospiria; order Nitrospirales; family NS-4; genus JBGPTH01. The sequence goes on along the minus strand of JBGPTH010000011.1, from coordinate 17,266 downwards.
AGGTTATTTTCTTTTGCGAACGCCACCACCTTCTTGAAGAAGGCGAGATCCACCACCGCCGTGGTCGGGTTATGCGGGAAGCTCAGGATCAGGATCTTCGGGCGCGGCAGCGTCTGGCGAAACGCTCCGGTCAGGTCTTCAAAGAAATCGCTGTCCTGACGAAGCGGGATGCCGCGCACCTCCCCGCCGGCGATGATGACGCTGTAGGGGTGGATCGGATAGGTCGGCGTGGGGGTGAGGACGACGTCCCCGGGGGCCACCATGGCCAGGGCCAGATGGGCCAGTCCTTCCTTCGATCCCATGGTGACGATCGCTTCGGACTCGGGGTCCACCTCGACGGCATAGTTCCGCTGGTACCAGGCCGTGATCGCGGCGCGGAGCTTGGTGATGCCCCGCGAGGCGGAATACCGATGGTTTTTCGGGTTCTTCACGGCCTCGATCAGCTTGTCCACCACATGCGGCGGCGAGGGCTGGTCCGGGTTACCCATGCCGAAATCAATGATGTCCTCCCCGGCCTGGCGCGCCTTGAGCTTGAGGGCCTGGACCTCATTGAACACATACGGCGGCAATCGGTTGATCCGGAGGAACCCTTCTTCCGTCTTCATGACGCGAAACTCATACTATTCTGGACCCTCTCGAAAGGCGCATTTAATGCGCTAATTCTATGTCACCACACCGATTTTGTCAAATAATCCCAAGCCTTCGGCACGCGGAATCCTGATTCAAATCCATTCGCCCACGCTGCGAAGGAGAAGGAAACTCCCTGTCCTCATTGCGGTCTCTCGCATCAACTTGCTACGATTCGAAAATTGTCTTTCTCCCAAGGGACTTCAGCTCTTTCTATGGACCCCCAGCACGACCTGCTCATCACCGGCGCCCGGCAGCACAACCTCAAGAACATCTCGCTGCGCATTCCGCACGACCAAGTCACGGTCGTCACCGGCGTGTCCGGCTCCGGCAAATCCTCCCTGGCCTTCGACACGATCTTCGCCGAGGGCCAGTGGCGCTACATCGAGTCCCTGTCCACTTATGCTCGCATGTTCCTGGAGAAGCTGGACCGTCCCGATGTGGACCGGATCGAAAATATCCGACCGGCCATCGCCATCGAGCAGAAGAATCCGGTCCGGACCGCGCGGTCCACCGTCGGGACGACGACCGAGATCGCCGACCTCCTGCGGCTCCTGTTCGCCAAGATTGGACGGCCGACCTGCCCGGAGTGTGGGACTGAGGCGCGGGCCTATTCCCCGGCGGACGTCGCCGAGACGCTCCTGACCCAGCATCCCGGCGGGCGGGCCATGATTCTGTTTTCCCCCGCGCTGCACCCCGATCTAAAGATCGACCGGCTGATCCAGGACCTGATCCGCCGGGGGTTCGTGCGAATCAGAGTCCATGAGGAGGTTCTCGATCTCGCGCCCGACAGGGTGTCCGAGATCGTGGCCCGCGCGAAGGGACAGGCAGAAGTCCACGTAGTCCTGGACCGCCTGATGATTCGCCCTGAGGACCGCCGGCGGATGGTGGACTCCATCGAGACGGCGTTCCGGGAAGGAAACGGCGTGTGCGCCGTGGAGATCATCGGGACGGGCCTGCGGCGGTTCGCCCAAACCTATTGCTGCCAGTCGTGCGGGCGGACCTTCGAGCCTGCCAAGCCCGCGCTGTTCTCCTTCAACCACCCGCTCGGCGCCTGCCCCGCATGCAAGGGTTTCGGAAACATTCTCCGCTACGACGAGGACCTGATCGTGCCGGATCGCACCAGGAGCCTCGCGGGCGGCGCCGTCGAGCCGTGGACCAAGCCCTCGGCCGATTGGTGGCAGAAACAGATGCTGCTGGCCTTCAAGCGGCGCGGCTTCGACATGACCAGGCCCTACAACAAGTTGACCCCGGCCGAACGGGCCTTGCTGTGGGATGGAGACACTAAGGTGGAGGGCCTCAACGCCTTCTTCGAATACCTCGAGGGGAAGCGCTACAAGCTGCACGTCCGCGTCATGTTGAGCCGGTACCGCAGTCCCTTTCCGTGCGACGCGTGCGGTGGGACCCGCTTGCGCCCGGAGGCGCTGGCCGTGCGGGTCGGAAGCCGCACCATCGCCGACGTGTCGGAGCTGACCATCGTCGAGGCCGCCGACTGGGTCAGAACGCTCCCCCTGTCCGCATACGAGCAAGCGATCATAAAGGACATTCTGCCTATGCTGACCGCCAAGCTGGCATTCCTGGTACGGGTGGGACTGGGCTACCTCACCCTGTCGCGGCAGACACGGACGCTCTCGGGGGGCGAGGCCCAGCGGATCAGTCTGGCCACCCATCTCGGCGCGCACCTGACGCGGACCTTGTACGTCCTGGATGAACCCACCATCGGACTCCACGCGCGCGACACCGCCACGCTGGCCGGCATCCTGGCCGACCTAGCCAAGGCCGGGAACACCGTCATCATGGTCGAGCACGATCGGACCATGATCGAGTCGGCGAACTTCGTGGTCGAAATGGGACCGGCGGCCGGCGAAAAGGGGGGCGAGGTGGTCTGCGCCTTGCCGTTCCCTCAGTTCCTGGCCGATCCCCGGCCGCTCACCGCGCGCTACCTGACCGGCCAGGAACAGATCCCGGTCCCCCGCAAGCGCCGCGCGGGAACCGGGCATGCGCTGGTGCTGGTCGGCGCCCGCGAGCACAATCTCAAGAACATCACCGTGCGGATTCCCCTCGGCACGCTCACCTGCGTGACCGGCGTCTCGGGATCGGGCAAGAGCACGCTGGTGCAGGACACGCTCTACCGCATCCTGGCCCGCGCCTTCCACATCGAGAACCTACCGATGGGCCGGTTCGAGGGGATCGCCGGGATCGAGCACCTCCGGTGGGTCAAGCTCATCGATCAAGAGCCCATCGGCCGGACGCCCCGCTCCAACCCGGTGACCTACCTCAAGGCATTCGACGACATCCGCCGCTTCTACGCCGCCCTCCCGGACGCCCGGCAGGCGGGCCTCTCCGCGGGGGACTTTTCCTTCAACACGGTCGGAGGGCGCTGCGAGGCCTGTCAGGGGACCGGGCTGCAAAAGATGGAGATGTACTTCTTCGAGGACATGTATGTCACCTGCGAGGTCTGCGACGGGCGGCGCTTCAAGCCCAAGGTCCTGGCGGTGAAGTCCCGGGGGGCGTCCATTCACGACGTGCTGAACCTGACCGTGAGCGAGGCGCTGGGGTTCTTCTCCGAATCGCTTCCGTTGCGGGCCAGGCTGCACCTGCTCGCGTCGATCGGATTGGGGTACCTGCGCCTGGGCCAGCCGGCGACGACGCTCTCAGGAGGGGAAGCCCAGCGGCTCAAGATCGCGGGCGAGCTGGTGGGCCTTCCCGCTCGTCGAGCGGAGCGCGGCATCCTCTATATCCTGGACGAGCCCACCACCGGCCTGCACCCGGACGACGTGAAGAAGCTCCTGGCCGTGCTGAACCGGCTGGTGGACGCCGGCCACACCGTGCTGGTGGTCGAGCACAACCTCGATGTCGTCAAGACCGCCGACTGGGTGATCGACCTGGGGCCGGAGGGAGGAGACCTGGGCGGCGAGGTTGTGGCCACGGGTCCGCCCGAAGCCGTCATGGTGGAGCGGGCTTCGCACACCGGCCAGGCCCTGCGGAAGTACCTGTGATGGCTTACTTCTGCTTGAGCATTTCGGCGGCGGTGGCCCGGATTTTGGGGGTGATCGTCGCGCCGCCCAGCATGCGCGCCACTTCCTCGACCCGCCCCGCGGCGTCCAGGGGCGTGACCTGCGTCACGGTCCGACCGCCCTTCGTCGTCTTGGTGACGGCGAAGTGGCGCTGGGCCTGCGCGGCGATCGGCGCGAGGTGCGTGATGCAGAACACCTGATGGCCGCGCTCGGCCAGTTCGCGAAGTCGCTTCCCCACCACCTCCGACACCGCTCCGCCGATGCCGGCGTCCACTTCGTCGAAGACCAGAACCGGAACCCGGTCCTCTCGCGCCAAGACCGTCTTGAGCGCCAGCATCACCCGGGATAACTCGCCCCCCGAGGCGATCCTGGCCAGCGGCTGCGGGGGCTCGCCCAGGTTCGCCGAGAAGAGGAACTCGACCCGATCGATTCCGGTCGCGGTCAACTCCGGGCCCTCCGCACCGGCGGACTGCTCCAGCGGAATCCGCACACGAGCCCGCTCCATCTGCAGAACTTTCAATTCCTTCTCCAATCGCTTTTCCAGCTCGCCGGCGGCCTTCGCCCGCTTCTTGGACAAGGCCTGGGCCAGCGCCACCGCCTGCTTCCGCGCGTCCGCTACTTCGGCACCCAGCGTCGTGAGATCAGCTTCCAGGTTTTCCAAGGCGCGAAGCTCCTGCGCGGCAGCCTCGCCATGCTTGATAACTTCTTCCAGCGATCCTCCATACTTCTTGACCAATTTTCGGACCAGGTCCAAACGTTCCTCGATCTTGTCCAGGCGAGCAGGGTCGAATTCCAGTTTGTCGCGGTAGTCGCGCAAGCGCTGCGCGATATCCGACAGTTGCGCCGAAGCCTCTTCAAACCGTTCCCGATCGCCGGCCAGCTCCGCGTCAATGGCGCTCAATTCCTTGATGGGGCCCGCCAGCGCGCGCAAACCATCCAGGATGGAGGGCTCTTCTTCATACAGCGGTCGGTACGTGGCCTGCACCAGTTCGGCCAGCTTCCGGCTTTGCGAGAGCAGCAACCGCTCGCGTTCCAATGTGCGGTCCTCGCCGGGCTGAAGATGGGCCCCGGCGATTTCTTCGACCTGGTAGCGCAGGAGGTCTTCTCGCGCCTGACAATCCGCACCGGTCCGCTCCCGTTCCCTCAGGCGGGCTTCCAACGACCGGAAGGTTTCAAACGCGCGGGTATAGGCGGCGCGGGCTTCGGTCAGCCCGCCGTACCCGTCGAGGAGGTCCAGGTGGACCGCCGGTCTGAAGAGGGACTGCTGGTCGTGCTGGCCGTGAATGTCCACGAGGAGCCCGCGCAGCGACTGGAGCACGGCGAGCGGGGCGAGCCGGCCGTTGACATAGACCCGGTTCCGTCCTGACCGGGAGAGGATGCGGCGGAGAATGAGCTCGGTCTCGCCGGGATTCAATAAGTCCTGCTCCCGCAGGAAAAAGGCGACCGCCCCCTCCTCCTTCAGAGCCAAGACACCGGAGACCTCCGCTTCCTCGGCGCCCGTCCGGATGAGGTCGGCCGAACCTCGCCCTCCGATCAGAAGGTCCACGGCATCCACGAGAATGGACTTGCCGGCGCCCGTCTCACCGGTCAAGACCGTAAACCCCTCCGCAAACTCGAGCCCGACTTCCTCGATGATCGCGAAGTTCCGGATTCGGAGCTCGGTCAGCACATGGGTTCGATTACGCGGTGGACGCGAGGAGCTTGTCGATGGTGTCTTTGAGGACCTTCTTCGGCACGGCGCCGACGACCTTCTCGACCGGCTTGCCGTCCCTGAAGAACAGAAGGGTCGGGATGCTCATGATGCCGAATTGGCCGGCGATGTCGGGGTTCTCGTCCGTGTTGAGCTTCATGACCTTGAGCTTGCCGTCGTACTCATTGGCCAGTTCCTCGACGATGGGCGCCACCATCTGGCAGGGCCCGCACCAGACCGCCCAGAAATCCACCAACGTTAAGCCCTGCCCCTTCGTCACTTCCTTGTCCCAGGCGGTTGAACTGACCGGTATCGCCTTTCCCACGCTCATCCCTCCAGATCATTCGTTGATCAACTTGCTTCCTGCCGGCTTCTCAACATAGCCCAGCCACCAAGACCCTGTCAACAAACCTACATCCGCTCCAGTTTGGGGGGCGGACGCCGGCCGCTCTTCGACAAGACTTGCAGATAGTCGATCAGGTCTTCCAGGTCGGCCGCGGTCAGGCCGGTCCAGCGAGGCATCTCTTCATGAAGGGGATTCCCGGCCGGGTCGATGCCGGCCACCACGGCGGCTTTGATCGTCTCACGGTTGAACGCCGGGTGCCGGCGCCCCATCAACTCATGCTCGTGCCTGTCGGGATGGGTCAAAGCAGAGAACGTGATGTCGGGGGCCGGGATGCCGTGCATCATCCCACCCCTTCCGTCGGGACCGTGGCACATGGCGCAGCCCACACCCTCCATCCCGTGACTGTTCTGAATGACCTGCCCCGCCGCGGTCGTCCCGTGGAGGAAGATGCGCCGGCCGTTGTCGGTATGCGAAACAAAAATCCCATCGCCGGCCGCGGCCCAGGCGAACCCCAGCAGGGCCAGGGAAACGAGGATGCCGACGAGACGGGCCGGTCGCATGAGGAATTATGGAAGCGGGACCCGGTCCGTTGTCAAGAAGGGTTACCGTAATTTCTGGATGTCCACGCCGAGGCGCTGGAAGAGGTTCCGGTACAGGTCGCTGAAGGGCGAAGTCGTGGAGCCCACGCCGCCCAAGGTGACCATGAAGGCAAACTCGGTTTGGTCGGGCCGTTGGATCACCAACGCGCCCGCCCCCCAGCAGCGGCTGGCCCCGACATAGTACAATCCGTAATTCACCTCCTGGAAGACGCCGGCCTCTTGGTCAAAGTAGGCCCGCGCTACAAAATTAAGATTGAACGGCAGCGCCGCCCCCACCTCAGCAATGTAGAAATGCGTCGTCTGGGTCTGGGCCAGCGCCTCATTCAGGGAGAGGGAGTTGAACAGATCGCCTTTGACCGGGACCGCCCCGGCCCGGGTGAACCGCTGGCCGATCACGGCGAAGTACCGCTTCGTCAACTCCACCCGAAGATCGGTGTTCACGGCCGACACGGCGGAGTCCGCGTGATTGTAGAACACATCCACATCCAGCGTCGCCGGCACGGGGGTCAGCGTCCGCAAGATCATCTCTCCCCGCATGTCCGAGAAGGGCTTGCCCGTGGGGGAAGACGTCAGATGCTGGCTCTGGGTCAGCCGGAGATACCCGAATTCCAGGTACCGCATGGCGTCGCCCTCGGGAACCATCGTCGACAGCCGGTTGGTAAGCTGGTATGTGACAAGGTTTTTCTTGGCTAACTGGTCCACGTCGTTGATCACAACGATATCGTCCTGCCGGGTCGGGGAGAGATACTCGTAGGTGGCCGCCGGCTCGATCTTGTGCACGATCCCCCCGCCACCCTCCCCGAAAAACCGGCGCACGAGCCGGGTGTCCACCGAGGAGGCGAGGTACAGGGCCTCCCGGGAGGTGGACTGATCCGTCTGAAGTTTCCGGCTGTAGTACGTTTCGCGGAACCCGGCCTGCGGCGTGAAGGTGAAGTACTGCCCGGCCGATAGCGGCGCCCACAGCCGGGGGAAGACATCCACGCGCCGGACCTCGACGCCCTCCTGACGATAAAAGTTGTCGAAGGCGCCCTCCAGCCCGGTGTACAAAGGGAGGCCGCCCAGACGGGTCGGCGAGAGGCTGTACCCGACTTGAGGCAGCTGTTGGACCGTCTGCTCATTGGAGGCAGTCAGGTCCTGGGAGTAGCGGGTCAATCCGTACAGGACCTGGTTATCCCACCGATGCGTCAAAAAGGCCTGGGACTCCTGAAACACCGCGACCCGCTGGAGGACATTCTCACTCAGGGCCCGGAATGTGTTTTTGTCATTGAGATAATTGGCGTCGATCCGTCCTTGAAAATCGTCGGTGAACCTCGAGACGTGCTTGTCCTGCAGTTCCAACCGCGAGGTGTGGGACTGGGTGTCCTGAAAGAAACGCGTCCAGAGGCGGCCCTCGGACGTCCTGGACCAAAAATACCGGTATTCCAGGTCGCCGCCGAGACCGAGCTTGCTCCGGTAGTCCACCCCCACGGTGGCGTCCTGGCTGGGAGTGATGGCCCAGAAGAAATGCTCCATTACTTTGAATCCCTGTTTGCTGCTGGAGCCGACCTGGGGAAAGAGGAATCCGGTGGCGCGCTCCCGTTGGACGGGAAAGAGGATCGCCGGCACATAGAACACCGGCATGTCCAGGATGCAGAAGCGGACGTTTCGGGCGTAGAGATATCCTTCGACATCGAGTTCGGCGGCGTCGCTCTTAAGGGCCCACGGGGTCCGCTCGCCCTCCTCCAGACCGCATGTCGTGAACGTGGCGTCTTCGATCCGGTACTGGGTCTCGGACAGACGCTCCATCACGCGCCCGTCCACGGTGAAGTTGCCGTCCACGACAAACAGGCGGCCGTGGAAGATCACGCCCTTGGTGGTATTGATATTCAGGTCCAGGCGGTCCCCCCGGATATCGTGGGATCCGTCGCTGAAGTGCACGCCTCCGGTGGCGGTCAACTGCCCGGTCGCCACGTTGAGGACCGCCTCATCGGCATCCAACCGGCGCGGCCCCTGCACCACGACCACGTGGCCCTTGCCCTCATAGATTTGGGTGGTCTTGTTGTACGTCAGCGTGTCCGCCTGGATGTGGATGGGTCGGGAAGGGGGCGCGTCGGCGGCAGAGGTCGGGGCCGGCGGGATCAGGAGGGACAGCAGGATGACGAGGGCGAGGACGATCATGGGGCGCGGCATGCCACTCAACCCCTGAGCGCCGATACCGTCGTCTCGTCAAGGATAGCCTTGGCTTCTCCGACCACGAGCAGGGAGCCGGTGATCAGGATCGTGTCGTCCGGCCCGGCGAGGGCCCTCGCGCGGGCGAACGCCTCGCCCACCGACGGACAGACCAGGACGGGCACGCCGAGGTCCGCCCCTTTGCGCGCCAGGTCCTCAGACGCGGCGGCCCGCGGGTGTGCGGCGCGCGTCACGATGAGCTGAGCCACGCCGGGGACCGCGGTCAACCGGGCGAGGACGCTCCGATGGTCCTTGTCGCGCATCATCCCGAGGACGAGGATGATCCGGCCCCTGCCGGCCAAGCCCCGCCGGGCCCGGAGAGTGGTCAGGTAGGCGGCCAGGGCCTCGGCGGCCTGAGGATTATGGGCGCCGTCCAGCAGGAGGTCGGGCTTCCGGCCCGCCAGCTCCAGCCGGCCCGGCCAGCGGACGGTCCGAATCCCGTCCCGGATGGCTCCCTCGCCGACCCTGGCCCCGCGTTCATCGGCCAACTCCAGCGCGGCCAGCGCACACGCGGCGTTATCCAATTGATGGCGGCCGGCCAGGGGGCACGATAAGCCGTCGTAGGAGCGCCACACCCCGCGATAGGCGAACCGCTGGGGACTCTCTCCCAGGATATCGAAGTCCTCTCCCAGCGAGAAACAGGGCGCCAGCTGGTCCGACGCCGCAGCGCGGATCACCCTCAGGGAGCCTGCCCCGAGCCGGCCGGTGACCACGGGCAGGCTGCGCTTGACGATCCCGGCTTTCTCCCTGGCGATGGCCTCCGGGGTCTCGCCCAGATACTCCTGGTGGTCCAGTCCGATGGTCGTGATCACGGAGACGAGCGGGGTGAGGATATTGGTGGCGTCGAACCGCCCCCCCATGCCGACCTCCACCACGGCGTACTGGACCCCCCGCTCGGCGAAATGCGCGAAGGCCAGCGCCGTCGTGGCCTCAAAGAAGGTGGGCGGCTCCATCAGGCGCGTCCCGGCGGCATGGCGGATCGCCTCGGTCAGCTCTCCGACGCGCTCGGGGGAGATGGGCGCCCCATTGATCCGGATGCGCTCCGTGAAATCCACCAAGTGGGGGGAGGTGTAAAGCCCGACGCGGTAGCCCTGGGCCCCCAGGACCGAGGCCACCATGGCGGCGGTGGATCCCTTGCCGTTCGTCCCTCCCACGTGAACGACGCGAAAGGCCCGGTGAGGATCTCCCAGGGCCCCGAGCAGCGCGATGGTGCGGCTGAGGCCGGGCTTGATCCCGTGACTTTGCAGCCCGTAAAGATACGCAAGATTGCGGTCGAAGTCTGCGCCCATAGGATCGGGTCCCGGTGAGGCTCCCCGGTGAAAAGGACCTTGCTTCTACCATAAAAGCCGCACGGGTAGCAACTAGGGGCAAAACCCGTCCAGGGGGACCTGGGGGATACCGGGGCAGGGTCCGGAAGGAGCTAAAAGAATTCGATGAGGCTGGAGACCGTCTCTTTGAGGCGTTTCCGGGGCACAATGAGGTCGATCATGCCGTGCTCCAGGAGAAACTCCGCCCGCTGGAACTCCTGGGGAAGCTGTTGGCGGATCGTCTGTTCAATGACCCGGGGGCCGGCGAACCCGATCAGGGCTTTGGGTTCGGCGATGATGACGTCCCCCAGCATCGCGAAACTGGCGGTCACCCCCCCGAAGGTCGGGTCGGCCAGGATGGAGATAAACGGGAGGCGCGCCTCGGCAAGGCGGCCGACGGCGGCCGCCGTCTTGGCCATCTGCATCAAGGATAGGATCCCCTCCTGCATGCGCGCGCCCCCCGAGGTCGTCACCACCACCAGCGGAATCCGCTCCCGCAAGGCCCCTTCGACGGCTTTCAGAATTTTTTCGCCCACCACCGAGCCCATGCTGCCCCCCATGAAGGCGAAGTGGAACACGCCGAGAACCATCCGGGCGCCGTTGATCCGGCCCTCTCCGATCACCAGCGCGTCGGGCTTCCCGGTGCGCTGCTGCGCGGCCACCAGCCGGTCGCGATAGCGCTGCGAATCCTTGAAGTGAAGCGGATCGGCCGGCGCCAGGGCGGGCGCCCACTCACGGAACGTGCCGAGATCCAGGAGGAGATCGATCCGGTCTTCAACCGAGATGGGAAAGTGGTACTCGCACTTGGGACAAACTTTGGCGCCCCGTTCGACTTCCTTCCGATAGATGATCTCGCGGCAGTGGTTGCATTTCAGCCAGAGCCCCTCTTGGGACTTGGTTTTTTTTCCCTCGTCCCCGCGGATCGGCCGCTCCTTCTTGAACCAGGCCATGGGACCCGCTCAGACGCGAATCACCTGGCCCTCCTCCAGAATGTGGAGGTTGGGCAGGTTCAGGCGCTTCAACTCGGCCACGATGAGGACGCGGTACGAGGGTTTGAGGTGATAGATATAGAGGGGAATGTCGGGGCGGCCGAGCTTGACCACCTCCCTGGCCAACAGGATTGGCGTGAGATGGCCGCTGACCTTGGCCAATTCGATGAGGTCGTTCGGAAAGGACGTCTCGATGAACGCGGCCTTGAGGCGCGGCTCTTTCCGGCCCACCTCCCAGATGCGCCGGGTCTCCGACGTGTCGCCGCTGTAGAGCAGCGCGGCCTCTCCATCCCGCAGAATGAACCCGGTCGTGGGCACGGTATGGTTGACCCGCACCGATACCACCTCCACGCCGTTCAGGACGACCGCCTTCTCCCCCTCGAAGGGATGCAGGACCAGCGGCGCGTCCGCCACGCTCGGCAGCCGCGTGAAGTCGGGATACACGGCATCGTTGAAGATGAGCCGGCGCAGGGTGTCGAGGACCTCCGGGAGGCTCCAGACCCCGATCGGGCCATGCCGGTTCCGCCCCACCATATTATCGGCCAAAAGGGGCAGGCCTTTGATGTGGTCCATGTGCGCGTGGGAGAGCAGGACATTGCGGATCTTGCCCAGTTCGGACTCCCGCAGCCCCGCACTGACCGAGCCGGCGTCTACCATGAAGGTCTCGTTGACGAGGAATCCGCACGTCCGGCACTCGTGGGTGCCCCCCTGCCCGTCTTCAACGGTCAGCTCGGATCCGTGGCACCCGAGAATCCGAATGATCATCGCCTGGCCTTTCGCGCTGCCGATCTAACGATCGAGTTGGATTTCCCGGACCTTCTTTCGCATGACTCTGGACCGCCGTTCGTAGAATTCATCGAGGATCTCCCCCAACCGGGGATACTGCTTGATGAGGTCAAACAGATCGTCCGCCTTGAGCCTGAGCACCTCGGTGTCGTCCATCGCGAAAACGGACGCGCTGCGGGGACAGGAGACCAGCAGCGACATCTCGCCGAAGAACTCGCCCTCCCTGAGTTCCCCCAGCACCACCTCCTGCCCCTCGATTTGCTTCACGACCTTGCCGCCGCCGCGACTGATCAGGTACATCGCGTCCCCCTCTTCCCCCTCGCCGATGATGCGTTCCCCATCCACGAACTGCATCGGGGCCAGCTTATCGACGACCCCGCCCAGTTCCTCGCTGGTGAAGCTGGCAAAGAGGAGGTGCACGCTCTTCTCGTCCGGGACCGTGGGGGCCGGGGCAGGGGCAGGCTCCGGTTCCAGCGCCACCTCGATCGGAATGTCGGCCTCCTCCTCCGCAGCCACGGGCGGAGGGGGCGGATCATGCAGCGCGGCGACCCCAAACCCTGCTCCATAGCTTGCGACCAGGGTTTTCATAAGGGTCGCGGCCTGTGTCTCGTGAGGGGAGATCTTCAGGATAATCTTGTACGCAGCGACGCCTTTGAGCGTAAAGCCGGCCTTCCCGAACAGGTCGGCCGCCTGATAATAGGCTTTGACGGCCGCCGCCTTGTTTCCCGCTTTGAGGGAATAGTCGCCCATCCGGAGGTGGTATTGAGGGTTAAACGGCTCAAGATCGATCAGGCCTTGCAAGGTGAGCACGGCCTTCACCCATTGGGCCTGTTCGACGAATTTGCTCAGCTCGCTGGTGAGTTGATCTTTTTTGCCCGCCATGGAGGCTTATCGCGATGCGGACCCGGCCGGCCTACCAGGCCTGGTCCTTCAGGGAAAACAGTATCCGCACACCCACCACCTCAAGCACATCGCCGTCCTGAAGTTGCGTGTTCCCCTGAATCGGCTCGCCGTTCAGCAGAACCTTCTTTCCCTTCTCCGTGATGCTGAGAAAATACCCGTCACCCCGGCGGCTGATCAGGGCCGCCTTCTTCGGCGCCATCCACCCGGTCAGCCGTACGGTGGCGGTGGGCTCCGTCCCGATGACCGCCATGCGCCCGGTGAGCTCGTAGTCCTTGCGGTCGGTCTGACCCTTCACGACCGACAGGAAGCCCACCTTCTCACCCTTGGAAGCGGCGGTCCCGCCCGGCGCATGTTTCAAAAGGTCCCGGTGTTTTTTGGTCTCGAGGACCATCGTCCTCTCGGCGTCGGAGTCCCTGGGGGGCGGCGTCAGGACCGCCGGCGAGGCGGACTGGGTTTCACTGTGCGGAGAAGGCGGCGCCGCCGTGCCCTCGTCCTGATAGACGAGCACATGCTTGCCGATCACGACGCGGTCGGTGTTTTTCAACTGGTGCTTTTGCACTTTCTCATCGTTCACGAAGGTGCCGTTGACGCTGCCGAGATCCTCGATGAAGTAAGTCCCCTGCTCCTCGAAGATCCAGGCGTGGTGCCCCGAGACGGCCGGATTATCGATGACCAGATCGTTGTCCGGCTTCCGGCCGATCGTCAACCGCGGGCGGTCGAGGGGAATCTCCGTCAAAACCACCTCATTGAATTTCAGGAAGATCCTCGGCATCGTCACTCTCCCTCGGGCCTGCAGGAAACCGCGCTACCCGTTCCCCAACCTGATAAGAATCACGGTGGTGTTGTCTTCGCCGCCTGCCGCATTGGCGAGGTCCACCAGGCGCTCGGAGGCCGCCTTCGGCTCAGGGACGCGAAGAACCGTCTCCAGAACTTCCGGCGGGGTCACCGCACGCGTCAGGCCGTCCGAGCATAACACGAGGCTGTCCCCCGGCATGAGCCGCACTTCATCGAGTTCGACTTCGACGGTCTCCTCGAGACCCACTGCGCGGGTGAGAACCCCTCGCAGGGGAGACAGTCTGGCCTGCTCCTCCGTGAGGAGCCCCAGGCGCACCTGCTCGGCGACCAGGGCATGATCGGCGGTCAAATGCCGGATGGCCTCCCCCCGAATCAGGTACATGCGGCTGTCGCCGACATGCGCCACGGACAGGACGGCCCCCTCGAGGAGCGCGGCGACCACCGTGGTGCCCATGCCTTCCTGCCCCGGATGGGTTCTCGCGGCGCGGTGGATGACCTGATTCGCGAATCGGAGGGCGCTGGCGAGACGATTGGTCGGGGTCGAGAATCGGCGATCCGGCTCCCCGATCATGGGGAGGGGCACGTCGCGCGCCTCCCGCACATGCGTCTGAATAGCCTCCACCGCCATCCGGCTGGCGACCTCACCGCCCTTCCGTCCCCCCATGCCGTCGCAAACGATGTAGAGCCCGAGCTCCTGATCAGCGCAGAAACAATCCTCATTGCGGGCCCGCTTCAGTCCGATATCGGACTTCGCCCCGAATGTGGTTACCATTGCATGGCCGTGATAAGGGAACGGGCATGGAAACTAAGATTAGTCAAATTGCCGGACGTAAGTCAATGCGGGGCCCGGTCTCAGGACAGCACCTCGTATATGACCACGCCTCCCAAGGCCACGCTGGCCAGGCCGGACACCGCCCGCATCGCCCACTGGGTCCGGACGAGGCTCCGGGGCGTGAACGCAAACGGGATGCTCATCAGTGTGCCCAGGACGACCATCCCCCCGATCGATCCCGTCCCGAAGACCAGAAGGTAGAGCAACCCGGCCCCGAGCGAAGGGAGGGCGGAAAGGACCAGCAGCAGCACGACCGCGCTGCCGGCGAGCCCATGGACCATGCCGACGGCCAGGGATTTGTACTCCAGCCGGAAGCGATGGAGATGCGCGTGGTGGGAGCCGTGACGATGGGAATGCAGGTGCAGGTGGCTCTCTCCGTCTCCGTGCGCGTGCGCATGGAGATGCAGGCGTTCGCGCCAGAGGGTCAACCCGACCGACACCCCCAGCCCGATCAGCATCACCCCGACCCCGGCCTCGAACAGCCGGGCCCAGTCGGCCGGGATGGGACGCTTGACGATGAGGACGGCGGCGCCCGCCAGCAGGAGGACCACCGTGTGCCCCACCCCCCAGCAGAACCCGATGGCGCAGGCACCCCACAGCGACCGCTGCTCCGTCGCGATCGTCGAGACCGCGACCACGTGGTCCGCGTCGAGGGCGTGCCTGGCTCCCAGCAGAAACCCGAGCAGGAGGAGGGACAGACTCTGTGGGTCAGACAACCCGCTCAACCCCCTCTGGTGTGCATTTCGAGGCGGGGGTCCTCACGGAGCCGTTCGATTTCGACCAGCCTCGCCCGAATCCCGAGCCGCTCCAGTTCTTTCCGCTGTTCGGCCCCGCGATCCCGGCGCGCCTTCCATCCCGAGAAGATGAGGGACTTGATCTCGTCCCGAGAGGCGCCGTCGCGCAACGGTTTCCGCAAATCCACCCCGTTCGTGGCGTAGAGGCACAAGAACCACATCCCGTCGGCCGTGAGCCGGCTCCGGTCGCAGGTGGAGCAGAACGGCGTCGTCGTCGAGGGTATGATCCCGAACGTGGTGCCGTCCGGCAGGAGGAACCGCTGCGCCGGGGCCGAACTGTCTTCGACCACCGGCTCGACGCGGCCATAATGCCGGCCCAGGGATTGAAGAATAGCCGCTCGCGAGAGGACCTTCTCCATCGACCAGGCCGTGGCCCCCCCGACGTCCATGTACTCGATGAAGCGGACCTCCCCGCGGACGCGCTTCCCGTACTCGATCAGGTCGACGAGCTCATCCTCGTTGAACCCGCGAATGGCCACCGTATCGAGCTTCAGGCCCTTGAACCCGACCCGCCCCACCGCATCGATCCCCTCGAGCACGTGTTGGTGCGTATCGCGTCTCGTCAAGTCCTTGAACCGCTCCGGCTTGAGGGTATCCAGGCTCACAGTCACGCGGTCCAGTCCGGCCTCGTAGAGGGCTTGCGCCTGCTCGGTCAATAAGACTCCGTTGGTCGTCATGGCGAGGTCCTTGATCCGGGAGTTCTGCGCCACCATGCGGATCAACGTCGGCAGGTCCTTGCGCAGGAGAGGTTCGCCGCCGGTCAACCGGACCTTGTCGACCCCCATCTCCGTAAAGAGGCCCGTCAGCGTGTTGATCTCTTCGAACGTGAGCAGGGTTTCTCGGGGCAGCCAGGTGTACTCCTCCTCCGGCATGCAGTACTGGCAGCGCAGATTGCACCGGTCCGTGACCGAGAGACGCAGGCTGCCCAGGGGGCGCCCGAACGTATCCGTGACTTGAGGTAGCTCGCCCCTGAGCGGGAGGGCGCTCATGGATGCTCCTCCACCCAGATCGCCCCCTCGGGTGTGCTCTCCTGCTTCCAGATCGGGGTGATCTGTTTGAGCTCGTCGATGCCCCACTTGCAGGCGCGAAACGCCTCGGCGCGGTGCTCGGCCGCGGCGATCACCAGGACGATGTTCTCGCCGACCTCGATGTCGCCGTACCGGTGGACGATCAGGACTTCGATGACGTCGAAGTCCTTGAGAGCCCGCTCCCGGATTTCACGCAATTTCTTCTGTGCCATGCCTTCGTAGTATTCGAACTTGATGGCGCTGACCTCGTGGCCCTTGGACCGGTCCCGCGCGGTCCCCAGAAAGACGGCGATCCCGCCGATGCGTTTCGAGCGCGCCCGCACCCGGGCCAACTCGGCGTCGAGGGAGAAGTCCTCCCTCTGGATCCGCGCGAACATCGCATCGGGATCGGCCGGAGCCCCGCCGGCGAAGGGGGGCAGCAGCGCGACCTCGTCGCCCTCATGGATGACCGTCTCCTGATGGGCAATCTCCTGATTGACCGACACCAGGACATTCTTCTTGTGGATCAGTTCCGCCATCGCGGGGTAGTCCTTTTCCAGCAGGGCGACCAGGTCCGCCACCGTGCGGGCGCCGTTCAGCGGCACCTGCACCTCGGTTTGATTGGCGGCCAGCGATTTCAGGAGTCCGAAGAGCTTGATCGTAATCATCGTCACACCCGGCGCCTGTAAACGTCGGACTTTCCCCCGGCCTTTTCCAACAGGCAGATGTCCGTGAAGACCATCCCCCGATCCACGGCCTTGCACATGTCATAGATGGTGAGCGCCGCCACGGTGACCGCCGTGAGGGCCTCCATCTCCACGCCGGTCTGGCCCGTCGTCTTGACCGTCGCGGTCGCCGTGATGCTGCAGAGCCCCTCGCGGTTCGGCTGGGATTCTTCCTTGAATTCGAGGTCCACGCTGGACAGAAGGAGCGGATGGCACATGGGGATGAGGTCCGGGGTGCGCTTGGCCCCCATGATCCCGGCAGTCTGGGCCACGGCGAGGACGTCGCCCTTCGCGATCTTCCCCCGGCGGATCTTCTCGAGGGTCTCCGGCTGCATCAATACCCGCGCCTGCGCCCTGGCCATCCGGGAGGTCTCGGCCTTCTCCGTCACATCGACCATCCGCGCCCGGCCGGCGTCGTTGAAATGGGTGAACTCGCTCATCGGTCACCGTCCTTAGGTGGCGGCGAAAGCGCCGATTCAATTATCATGGTCCTCTGGAAGCCAAGTCAAGGGAAAAGCCATACAGCGCTGCCGCCTTGACATTCCCTCCGGGGTATCGAAAAATACCGCTCTGGCGCGAAGTTAGGAGTGGCATCCGTGACCGATCGGCTGATCATCGAACGGCTCGAATTCCAGGGCCAT